>CBFHWX010000095.1:0-10094 GCA_965659445.1 Limisphaerales bacterium
TTTTAATTTTCCCTGTAAAATAGGGGTGGAAAGCGCAAGGTTAAGCGTGTTTTGGACTTATTCAAGGTTTATTCACACATTGTTCGGAATTTACTTACTTCGACTGCGAGGCACATTCATGGACATAATGCTGGGGCCATGAAAAACCACACCACAACCCCCGGTTATTACCCTCTGAACGGGTTCACCGGTCTTGGGATGTTTTTTCAGGGGCTTATCCTTCATTTTCTGCACAACTTCAAAGCGCTTGGGCTTCGCGCCTTTTTTTTTCGGAATGGTCTCGTAAATATACGTGGGCATAACAATGTGTTTGCTTGAGTCGGAAATCCTATAGTGGAAATCCAGCTCATGCAAGGACTCGGAAAAGGGCTTGCCGGACGAATCCAATTGGGCATAGTTGCTCGCCCGCCGTAAGGTGGATATGGCTGGATAGCTCAGTTGGTAGAGCAACGGACTGAAAATCCGTGTGTCCCCGGTTCGAACCCGGGTCCAGCCACCATTTCTTTTTTCCCAAACGTGACACAACCGCACCCATCCAGTAGAGTGCCGGGTATGGCGCAGCCCGCCTCAAGGAGACGAATCCTTACGGAATGAAGACACTGCATTGGTACTTGCTCAAACAGGTGATGGCTACGCTAGTGCTCACGGTGGGAGTGTTCACTGCTGTACTCCTCATGGGTAACGCCATGAAAGAAGTGCTGGCGCTGGTGGTCAAAGGCCAAGCCTCGCTGATTGGCATTACCAAGGCCTTCGCGCTGTTGATTCCATTTGTCATCTCCTTCTCACTGCCTATGGGGCTACTGACAGCAATGCTACTAGTCTTCGGCCGATTCAGCGCCGACCAGGAACTAACGGCCGCACGCGCGGCCGGTGTCAGCCTCGTCAGCCTCGTAACTCCAATTCTCCTGTTTAGCGTGGCCCTCAGCGGGCTGTCGGCGTTGATCAACATGAAGGTCGCTCCGGAATGTCGCGCCTCCTACAAATCCCTCATCTACGATCTTGCCATCAGCAATCCAGCGACCTTGCTTTCCGAGAACACGTTTGTCAAAGAGGTTCCCGATCATGTGATTTACATTGGAAAACTCGACAAGGATTTAGAACAAACGCACAAGTGGACGATGCAAAATATTCTGCTCAATCGGATTGAAGATGGTGAACTTATTCAACGAATCCGAGCAGCTCGCGGTGATGTGGAATTTCTTGCCGCGGAAAAGCGCTATATTTTCCGTCTGTTTGAGGCACAGATGAACATCCGGTCCGACAAACTCTCCGTTATTTTTGGTGGAAAAACTGTGGGATCCGAGACCGACTCCAACGGCCTTATTGAAGATCCCCCTTCCTTCCCTGACGCCCCGGAATGGATGCCAATGGCAGGCGGTGAAATCGTTTTGCCCATCGAACTGGCCGAGATGGAAAAGCGCATCTTCAAGCCTAAACTAAACTACCTCACTTTCGGTCAATTGCGTCGAGAGTTCCAACGGCACGGCGAAATTATAAATGTAGACAACGACAGTAAAGCAGCTTTGATACACTACTCTACCATACAAGCGCCAGTCGCAGGCATGGAGTTGGCCATTACGCGCAATGGCGAGGAAATTGGCCGTGCACGGACGACGGGAGTAAACACTCCTACACACTTGGTCGTCGCAATTCTATCCGGCGACATTCAAATCGGCGACCGTATGTTGCTCGACCGCACGCCACTCAAGGTCCAACTACATCGGCAGGTCTCTTTTTCCTTTGCCGCCATTGGCTTTACCTTGATCAGCATTCCACTCGGGATACGCACACACCGGCGAGAGACCACTGCCGGATTGGCTATGGCATTGGTGCTGATTCTAATTTATTATAGTTTCGTGATCCTTGGCCAAGCGCTTGAGGGTAAACCACACCTGTACCCACACTTCATCGTGTGGATTCCGGTGTTTCTTTTTCAAGCCATCGGCACTTGGATGCTATGGTGCACCAACCGTGGCACATGATAAATAAAGAGCCCAACAGCTCCATGGTGCAGTTGAACATTCTATCTGGGGAATATCAGCATCAATTTGTAAACTCCAATACCTTCCCCTTGCACATCGGCCGCGGCGAAAATTGTCATTTGCAATTGGTCGACAAAGGCGTCTGGGAGAACCATTTGGAACTAAACCTAAACATGGAGCACCATTTTACCATCCGAACCACCTCGGACGCTACCGCGATGGTCAACGGCAAACCTCTCGAAGGAATCCAGCCCCTACACAATGGCGACCTCATCGAAATTGGGATAGTGAAAATACAATTTTGGCTCGGCTCTGTGCAGCAAAAAAATCTCGGTATCCGCGAAGCCGCCGCGTGGGCTTTGTTGTTGTCAGTGACAATCGCAGAGATTTATTTACTTTTCTGGCTCGGCTGACTTCCCCGTTGCGAACCGTCGGTCAACCCGTTACTCTTTACCGCGCATGAAGCACCTGCTGGATTTCGAGAAACCATACATCGACCTGCAGCGCAAGCTGGAGGATTTGCGGGAGCATCCCGATGAGGATAGTCTGAATGTCGATATCGGCGACGAAATCCGACAGCTGGAGGAAAAAATAGAATCGAAGAAAAAAGAACTCTATTCCAATCTCTCCGCCTGGCAGCGTGTACAACTGGCGCGACATCCGCAGCGCCCGTACTCGCTTGATTATATCAACCACACCTTCAGCGGCTTTTCCGAACTACACGGCGACCGGTTATTTCATGATGACCACGCGATGGTCGCCGGCTTTGCCATGCTGGGCGAAGAGCGAGTGATGGTGGTGGGCACGCAGAAAGGCCGCGACACCAAGGAGAATATCAAGCGCAATTTCGGGTGTGCCCACCCTGAGGGCTACCGCAAGGCATTACGCATCATGGGTATGGCCAACCGCTTCGGGCTGCCCATCATTGCCCTCATCGATACGGCTGGTGCCTATCCGGGCGTGGCGGCAGAAGAACGCCACATTGCCAAGGCTATTGCCATCAATCTGCGTGAGATGACACTTTTTAAAGTACCTATGATTTCGGTGGTGATAGGCGAGGGGGGCAGTGGTGGCGCGCTCGGCATTGGCGTCAGCGACCGCGCACTCATTTTGGAAAACGCCTACTACTCCGTCATCAGCCCAGAAGGGTGCGCCGCTATTTTATGGAAAGACCGAGCCGCTGCGCCGCAAGCCGCCGAAGCCCTTAAGATCACCGCCAAGGATTTGCTTGAGCTGAAGCTCGTGGATGAAATCGTGCCCGAGCCACTCGGAGGGGCACACAATGATCACCCCGCTATGGCCGCCACGCTACGTGAAGTGCTTCTTCGTAACCTTGAGGAGCTCCGGCTGATTGATCCCGAGGACCGACTAAAGCAGCGCTACCAAAAGTATCGCAGCCACGGCCAGTTTATCGAGGAGTGAGCCAATGTTCTATCCGCTCACGTTCGAGCCTATTTTCCAGGAACGCGTCTGGGGTGGTCGGCGCTTGGAAACGCTCTTCAAAAAGCCACTCCCACCCGATCAGCGTATTGGCGAATCGTGGGAGATTAGCGATCGTCCCGGCGCCGCCAGCGTCATAGCCAATGGCCCATTCACCGGGCGTGATCTCCACTGGCTCATGGAAAATCACGCCGAGGAATTGCTTGGGGAAGTCCCGAGCCATAACGGACGATTCCCTTGGTTAGCCAAGTTGCTAGATGCCAATGAGGATCTCTCCGTGCAAGTACATCCGCCCGCACATATCGCCTCATCACTTGGAGGTGAACCCAAGACTGAGGCCTGGCATATCGCCCGTGCCGAGCCAGAGGCAAGACTTATCGCTGGTCTAAAACGCAAAACTACAACGGAGTATTTTAAAGCGCGGTTGGGCCAATCAAATTTTCAGGAATGTTTGCATGAAATTCCTGCCAATAAGGGGGACTCTATTGTCATTCCGAGTGGCCGACTCCACGCACTGGGGGCGGGCATAGTTGTGTTCGAGATTCAGCAGAACTCTGATACCACTTTCCGTGTATTCGACTGGAACCGCACCGGTCTTGATGGTCTACCTCGCAAATTGCACATCGACAAAGCCCTTCGATCCATAGACCTTACCGACATTGAGCCCCATACACTGGCTCCCGCTTGGGATTCAGCAGCCGGCCATTCATCTCAAAACATCGCTGCTGAAAAATCAGTTTTCCGAATTGACCACGTGCGTTTGGACTTAGCAGATCCCATTCCGCTTCCCGGCCAAGGCTTGAGAATGCTGGCTGTAACTCACGGACTGATCACACTCATTGATGCCAATGAAACACTCACTCTGGGACTTGGCCAATTTGCCCTTGTTCCGGCCTGTGTTGAGGCTCCAGTAGTTCAGGGCGAAGGCGCGAAATTACTCCTAACCCAAGCCGCATGAACGAGCCACCACCCAAACGCCCGGTTCGCGACTTCCTTCACCAGTTTGTGGTAGGCACATTCGCCGTGCTCATCGCGGTGTATGTGGTGCCCGGCATAACGTATGACACGCCGTTGCATCTCCTGCTTGCGTCACTCGTCCTTGGCGGTCTGAACGCTTTCCTTCGCCCCTTTCTGTTACTGGGCTGCCTGCCGCTGCTAATCCTGACTCTCGGTCTATTCCTCATGGTCATCAACGCCGTGCTCCTGTTGCTCACGGCTGAATTGGTTGAAGGCTTTAAAATTGAAGGAGGATTTTGGTCAGCATTCTGGGGGGCGCTGGTGATCTCTATCGTAACTCTCATTGCCAACTCACTTACCAAGAGAGGCGATTCACAAATGAGCTTTCGGCGGGCCAAGGCGCACGATACTCAATCCGACCGACAATCCCCCCGCCACGATGATGATGACGGGCCAGTAATTGATGTTTAGTGCTCTACTTCGGCTGAATAAATTCACTGAAGTTGCCACGAGGCACGATTCGTGTGCTTGCCCTGTGCGTTGAATTCTGCTTCAAACTCTGTCACTCGTTCAGCCAGTTCGTCCGGCGTTTCCTCCTCCTTAAAACCTCCATGCGCACAGAAAACAGCCTTCATTTGTTTGAAATACATCACGTCATCTGTGCGTAGATGGACAACCCCTCCTTTTTTCAAAAGGGGGGCGGCAGACTGTGGAAACTCACCATCAATCAGTCGATGGCGCGCATGGCGATCCTTGGGCCACGGATCTGGAAAGTAAACATGGATCACCTCAAATGCTTTCTCCGGCAAAAGATATTTCATCACGTACCGCGCCTCTATCCGTGCCAACCAAAGATTGGTAAGTCCCGCACGTTGGCCTTTTTTGCTCAGCTTACGAATACGACCAAGCAGTCTTTCCACTCCCAGAAAATTCCGCTCCGGATACTGCTGCGCCATTTGGAATAGAAACCCACCATCGCCACATCCGATTTCTAGTTCTGCAGGTTGTACCGAGCGAAACAATTCCTCCAAGCGCAGGGGCTCAGTGATGGATTGGAATTCATGCAGCAACGCGTTGTCGCTCATTTTGCTCCCTGTTTCACGAAAAGCGCCAGCGAGGCGGTGTAGCCGTGGAGAAAATTGGTCTCACCAATCGGCCCAATCTCACCATTGCAGAAAAATCCGCTGAGCCCAATGTCGCCAAAGTGGTGCTGTACCAGACCGGTGTCATGATCGGCAGCGCCGAAGAGATTTTCTCCACGACCATTACAGCAACAGAGGCATCCACCGAAAATGGTATCTTCTTGAAGTGACTCACTGGCACGATGGAGGAGCTCATCCATGTCCTCGCCGGCAGCACGTGCATCGCGGCGCTGAAACTGCAGCGTCTGACCCGTACGTGGCAAGGCGCCGACTGCGATGGCGCCATTGTCAGGATCAACGCCGATGAGATTGCGCACAAGAAAATCGCCGCGCTGAAACTCCTCGAGGTACTCGTTCACGACCAGTCCCACGAACAGGTTGTCCCGCGTCTTTTCCTTTTCGGATTCCGATAGTTTCTCAAATGTCTCCACAAGCACCTCATAGGCCGGTTGATTTCCAATCTCATGAATGATGTTCCCCTCGGCGCGCGTTATCGTCCACGTTTCGCCAATGGGCAAGCAGCCTTGCGAAATGACACTGCGCAACGCAACCCCGCCACCTACGCTCAAGGCCACACCCCCCTCTTCATGGACATCGCCATTGAGATAAACCTGGGTACGTTGCAAACGATGATCGCCGCTGGCCAAGCCGCCAAGGATGGGTCGACCGGGCCAAGCCGCATTCCATTGCTGTAGCCATTGCTCAGGGTTGAGGTGAAATGGATCGGCAAACACCAGCCAACCGTTGGTCTCCTCAACACCCGTTTCCGTTGGCCAAAAAGTCTCGTGTTCCGCTTGTTCCAGTTGCGCTTGAGTCAATCGCACAGCCTTCAGTTCCGCCTCGGGCAAATAATATAACGCCAGCGCAAGGCACGCACCTTTTTCGATCTCTCGCTCTTTGATAATGAGACTACCGCTGGAGCAGCCGAGTAACAGCGGGATGCGCGCATGCACGCGGAGAATTTCCAACAATTCCTTCGCGTGCTCAAAAAATTGTGGCGAGATGAAAATCAGCCCAAGTGAGACCTCATCAGCCGGGAAGCGAGTACGCAACTCCGCTGCCCAATTTTCAAGTGCATCGACGTCAAACCCGCCTTCGTAATGCGCTGCAACGGAGTGCTGAGCTCCCATCGCGTTCCTCACCGCTTATTGTTGTGTTCCCCGGCCCTCTCGAAGCCGTTAACGAATGGATAAACGTTTTTGATGTGCATGGTTCGTGAAGAAGATTATTCCGCTGCAGGCGCGGTTTCTTTCGCGGGCGTCTCTTCCGCCGTCGCTTCAGTCTCTGCTTCTTTTTCCTCCGGTTCCACGCCGTTCTTTTTATCCATGATCTGTTTTACGATCAGGTCGGCTAGATCCGGCTTATCCACCAGTGTCCTTTGCGCGGCGGCCACACCCTGGCCGATCAACTCGCCATCGTGCTGAATCCACGCGCCCTTTTTACCGAGCACGCCAAACCGCAGTCCCGCGTCGATGACGCTGCCCTCCCAGTTGATGCCTTGATTATACATAATGTCAAACTCAGCCTCAGCAAACGGCGGCGCGACCTTATTTTTTACTATTTTTGTTTTCACGTGGTTGCCGATTACCTGCCCGGTGGAATCCTTGAGTGCCTCGCGCCGACGAATATCAATGCGCACACTGGCGTAAAATTTAAGTGCCTTGCCACCAGGCGTGGTCTCCGGGCTACCAAACATTACCCCCACTTTTTCGCGCATTTGATTAGTAAAAATACAGGTAGTCTTGGCCTTGGCCAAGATGGCGGCGAGCTTGCGCAGTGCTTGGCTCATCAAACGTGCCTGCATACCCATGGTGGCCATGCCCATGTCGCCCTCCAGCTCGGCCTTAGGCACAAGAGCAGCCACGGAATCGATCACTACCACATCCAACGATCCGGAGCGCGCCAGTGTTTCGCAAATAGTCAACGCCTCCTCGCCACTGTCAGGCTGGGAGACGAGCAGGTCGTCAAGGTTCACACCCAACTGTTTGGCATATTTTGGATCTAGCGCATGCTCGGCATCGATGAAGGCACACATTCCACCGGTTTTTTGAGAATTGGCGATGACGTGCAGCATCACGGTCGTTTTGCCAGAGGATTCCGGCCCGAAAATTTCCACGATGCGCCCCTTGGGCACGCCTCCGATACCAAGAGCGAGGTCGAGCGAAAGTGCCCCGGTGGAGATGCCCTCAATACTGGACTGCGCGCGCGCTGTGCCCAACCGCATAATGCTGCCTTCACCATAAGTCTTAGTGATCTGCGCCATTGCATCGTCCAGATTCTGTTGGCGCGTGTTGTTTTTGTCGCCTGTTGTCTTCTTAGTTTTCTTTTCGGCCATAATATTATTTCTCCCCAATGAGAGCCCGGTGGGTACTTGAATGATGCGCTTGGCATCGCTCACCCGCAAGCCCATGTTCTTCCCAAATACTTGCTTCGACTCCATTCCCCTGAGTATTGTCCCGGCTATGTTTTCACACGTAGTTATTTTCTGGACCAAAACCGATGTCCCCAACGCCACCGAGCAACTCCTCGCCGGCGCAGAACAATATCTCAAGCCTTGCCCTGGCGTGCTGCATTATCACTGTGGCAAGATGGCCAGCAGCCATCGTGATGTGGTCGATCAATCTTACCAGGTTGCCCTTAACCTGATTTTTGAAGACAGAGCCATGCAGGATGCATATCAGACACATCCGTTGCACGTAGAGTTTGTGGAAAAAGTCTTCAAGACATGCTGCGAACGTGTGGTCGTTTATGACTTCGAAAGCTAGAATCCACTTGCCAATCAGGGACTTGCCAATAGAATCCCTCACCACACGAGTGCGAGTGTAGCTCAATTGGTAGAGCATCTGCTTGCCATGCAGAAGGTTGTGGGTTCGACTCCCATCACTCGCTCCATTTTCTATTGTGTGAATCCTTATAAAAATCATGTCGTGTACATTTTAACGCAGCGGTTGGACATTTACTGTCTAAGTGAAAATAATCCCAATATACCATAAGCTTGGATATACTTTTTTCAGCTCCCAATCGCACCTTTCTTATGTTCACATCAAGACATGAGCCTGACAAATGATGAACTCGAACAGCAACTCATCCAATTGGCTGACGCCCTTGCAAAGGCGACCGAGATAACCGCTGCAGCCTTGGAAGATCGTGACGGACATATCCGGACCTTGCAGCAGAAAGTTGAGGCCCTCGAAAACCAACTGAAAACCGACGACTGAACAGCCGGCCTTGCCCTCAGTTCAGACTGGTACACTGACCCTGATGCGTTAGGCTGGATTCATGAGCACACGCCAACAGTGGGAGGGCATAATGCTGCCCGGCGTATGGAAAAAATCCGTCAACATCGAGATTGAGAAACTCGGACAAGACGGCTGGGAATTGGTCGCCGTACTGCCCGGCAAGGAAGATAGGCGTGAGCTTTACTTCAAGCGTCCCAAATTGCTCGTAGATTCTGAAGGGAATTCTAAGACAGCCAAAGGCAAGCCCACTTTCAAGTTTGCCGATGACATCCGTAACGCCTTCAAGGAAGGCCTTGAAGAAGAATGAGAAATACCTGCACCCACGATGGCAAACCCAGTTGCTTTTGGATTGATTATTTCGGTCAGAAACTCATTTTGAGGCACCTCAATGAATAAGTATTTACTGACCGTTTTTCTGATTATCGGGATATCCCCGGAAGTCTTTGCTAGAGACTTCAACCACACTCAGGTTCCTGCAAAATCGCAGTTGTACATGCACTTTGATGCCGATGCGTTTAAAAGGAGTCAACTCGGTAAATTTATACTAGATCATGTTGGTAAAGAGGCAGAAAAAATCGATGCCTTTGCATTGTTGACGCAATTTGATCCACGAAAGGATCTTCATGGAATCACTGTATCTGGGGTTGTCGTTGGGAATGAACCGCTTGGCACCGTATTGGTAACTGGGAATTATAAGAAACCCCAATTGATAGCCCTGCTAGAGACCTCCTCAACTGTAAAAAAAGAGCAGGTCGGAGGCGTTGAAATCCTTACCCTGTCCAATGAAATTGAGGGGGAGCAAGACAACAACCAGTCATTTGGCTCTTTTTTTGATAAGAATCACATTCTCCTCAGCAACGACCGCAAAGAGTTGCTGCATGCTATAAAGGTACTCGCGAAAAAAGCTCCATCGTTGAAAGTAAATCGATTGAAAAAAAATGCTGCCGAAAAAGGTGATTACTACTTTTCAGGATTTTTGCAGATGAAGGGGATCACAGTGCCACCAGAGGCCAACTTCATGGAAAACGTCGTTACTGTTGAAACATCAGTCGGCGAAAATAAAAATAATTTTCTGGTTTCATTGCAGATGGCTACAGCCAATGAGGAAGCGGCCGATCAACTCCAGTTAATCATGCAGGGGTTTGTAGCCTTGGCCCATCTGTCCCTGATTAACAACGAAGAGCCAGGAGTAAAAGAAGCCAAAGAAATTTTGGGAAAGATTAATTTCACTGCGAAGAAAAATATAGTTTTTATAAACCTATCCTATCCCATGGGAAAAACCCTAGAATGGCTGAGACTACAACTGGCCGAAGATCAATGACAAAGGAATTCGC
>CBFHWX010000096.1:0-10072 GCA_965659445.1 Limisphaerales bacterium
AGGAAAAGGATCGCTCCTGTCCACCAGGGGTCACTCCATAGAGGGTAACGCTCAGGTTTTGCTTCCTTTTCCGACACCAGAAACATTTCACCGACCAACCTGTCCAAATCGCTCAAACCTCCCGCCTGCCCGCCGGTCCGCTCGGCAATCTCTCGCATCACCTTGGTGTTGGCTGGTTGACCGATCTTTTCAAGTGTAGGTTGCTCCACTAAAACCTCTGTTTTAAGCTCCTGCTTGCCATTTGGATTGTAAATGGTCACCTCATGTTTACCCCCTTCAGTAACCAACATATTACCCTTGAACACACCCCAACCACCTTCCATCACTGCAAACTCCAAGTCCCGTGTCTTGCCGTCTGGCCCCTGCACATTGGCACGTAATGTTTGATTTAATGAACTGCCTGACAAATCCAGCAAAGTAGCCTGCATGAACACCTCATCGCCCACCTTTGGGTTTTCCGGGCTGTAAGTAAGGCGCACCCCTTCGCCTTGGGCCATTTTGCGCTTATGTGACATCCAGCGGACCACTTGACCCCAGAAACGATAGTGGTAGGTATCCTCCACGCCGCGCCGCCAGCGCCAAGCTGCATCAGTTCCCATGAAGAGGACCTCTCCCCCACCCCAAGGTCGGGTGGCGAGCACCGGAACATATCCGGAGGAATTTCGTATGCTTGAGTGCGTGGCCAGCACCTGCGATCCCGGTCGCGCGCGCTCCACGCCGGCACACCAGAAAAACCCAGGTAGATTTTTCCAGATATTTTCATTCAGGAATTCATCAGCCGCCAACATCGTGAGAAAGTGGCCTTTTCCGGTAGAGGTGAGCTTGAAGTTTGCCTCGCTAGGTGTCCAGTTACCTTCGCTCTTGGATCGATCATACGTCACCGGAATCAACTCACCCAAAGAATGGTCCAGAAACGTCATCTGCCGACCTCTTTGGCCAGGCATAAAAACCAACCCACTACCTTGTTGATCCACCAAGCCACGTAGCAAGTCACATTGCTCCTCAGTAAGCTCCTTTTCCCCAATGCCCACGTCGCCGAGAAAGACGACATCGAACTTTGCCAACTGCTCACGCGTTTCAGGAAATTTCTGAATGTAATTTAGGCCAGTCCCCGGACCGAGTTCCGGATGCAGCAACAACACACTCACGTCCACTCCGGGGTCACGCATCAGCGCGTTGCGCAAATAACGGTACTCCCAACGGGGATACGATTCCACAACCAGCACATTCAGTTTCTCCGTGCGGATGGAAACCTGAAAGGTCTGTATGTTATTGTCCTCAAGCAACTCTCGCTCACTACCCTTTGCCCAGACCGGAAGTTCCATAGTGAGGATATATTCACTGATCTCACGGGGCGCCCAGACGATGGAATCATGCACCTGCCCGTAGGCAGGGATGGATATTGGCTTGGTAATTGAGATCGATGGTCCACGACTACTGGTCAGGCGCACCTGTGTTTTTACCGGCTCAGGCAAATGGCTTTGGATTCGAAACGGGATTGAGATCTGTTCACCGAGCAGGCCGAAGTTGGGCGGGTTGACTGACTCGAGAATTAAGTCTTTCTGCGCCTGATCACTACCCACAGTGAGGGTGAACACTGGGATTCCTTTCGCATTCAGTTTCATCGCAGCCTTTTGTGGCGGCGCGCCATAGTTCCAATCTCCATCACTAAGAATAAGGACCGCCTTGAGGTTCTTATTCTTCTTCCGCTGAGAATCAAGAGCGTTGAAAATATCTGTGCCAGCCTTGATGAGCTCGGCGTCATCTGTGCCGGACATCCCAAAATCCTGCACTGTGACCTTGGCCTTTTTCTCAAGCTCAGCCCATACATTCGTGGTAAGTTGATCCGTCAACCATTTCTCGCGCGTCACCACATTGCGAGTTCCAGTCTTGATGTCTTGGGTGGTCATGCTACTTGAAACATCCGTCAGGATCACCACCTCTGGCTGTTCTTCAATTGTTTCAGGACGCACAAATTCAGGCTTACACAGGGTAAAAAGAATCATTCCCATAATGATAAACCGCAACAATTCCAGCATTGCCACTCCCACCCCGCGGCGACGGTTCCAGTTGCTGTAGCTCACCCACGCCGTGATAACCATGATCACAGTGATGAAAATCAGCACGGTAACCGGTAGCTGCAGCGGTTGAAAGACCCAATTATTATCCATCAGCTTGCCTGTTGTGTTTGTACTTTACCCGTGATGCTGCTTTGGATTTCCACGCGCTCATCAGTGCTCTTGGGCAGGACAAGGAAACCTTCAATCAATAATGCCAAAGCCATCAAAGCAAGGAAATGCTTCCAGAGTTCCTGCGGATCCTCCGCTGATCCATCAGACCGCTCCTCTGTCATGGCCACGGATACTTTCCCAAACAGGCCTTTTATCTCGCCAGTGCCCAATGACGCCGCTGCGTCCTCACGCGCCGGCCGGTTTACCGCTACCACACGCTTGCTTTCGTTTAAGCGGAAGATACCGGCTTGTTCGTTAAATTCCTTACCGCTTCCTTCCTTTGTATCCACCGAAACCCAACGCTCCCCTTCACTGGAACGATCATCCCCTGCTGCCAGAATGTGGCCTTGCGCGTAACGCCCCGACCGCATGGCTTCGCCGTGGGTGAGTAATCGCTGCAACATGGGCACCAGCACAATGCCCTCGGTAAGGCTGCTCCATTCGTCACTGGGCTGGGTGCCGCAAAATATCATCTGCCCTTTGCCGATGTTTTTGCGCAACACCATAGTGGCTCCATCGGCAAGATTAGCCAGAACCGTGCCCTCATCGTGTAAAATAGGCCGACGCATGTTGATGCGCAGTTTACCCACTGGCAGGTATAAACCTTCTTCTGTACGCATGAATGGCCCCTCATTGTCATTCCAGTTATCGATTACAAAACCGAGGTGATCACTTCCTTTTTCGGCAGCAGCCAGCGCCTGCCAGTTGCCAAATTCCTTGCCATCTTTTTGCGCGCGAGTCAAAGGCCCCCATTTAACGCCGTTGAACTCGTCGCCAGACTGTTTATCATCAGGAAAACAAATAACCACTCCGCCGGACTTCAAATAGTTCGTCAGTTTCTTGGCGGTCTCGCCTGAGGGTAATTCACCCTGCCAAATCACCATTGAGTAATCCGACCAAGCCGTGCCAGGAACCTTAATAGGCGGAATGATTTCGCTGACCTGATTGGTGTTAGCCACGTTCGGCGCCGCGGCTAGTTTCAGGAAACGCGTGGAAAACTTATCCGAGTCACCAACGACCGCCGCACGCGCCTTGTCCGAAGTACCATAAACAAAATAGGCGCGATTATCGCCGACATTACCGTCCTCATTATCAATCAGCTCCAAATAACCCGAACCGCCTTCTTCAGGGCTTTTCAACGGGAAACGCTCCTGTTGGACATGGCTAGCGCCTTCCATGGTAACGGAGAAACTACTTTTTTTACCGTCGATATACACTTCCACATCCACATCCCGGCTAATGGCTGTTTCGCAGGCAAACTCAATTGTCAATTCCAACTCCGCCTGATCTCCCACACGATACCGATTCACTTCTTTAATCCGGATGGATACATTATTCGGCATCTCTTTATTAAATGCCATCAGCTGAACACGCACTTTCTGAGGCAATCCATCCAGATTATTCTCTAGTCGCGACCAGCGCTCCTTGGCTGAGGGATCCCAGTTACTGGCCTGTAAATCTGAGGCAATCCAAATTTCACCGCGACCGGGAATTGTCTCCCTAAACCAATTGGCCGCAGCTTCCAGAAGTGTAGGTAAATCCGCCGCAGTATCCGTAACCTGTGTACCGGCCAAGTTTCGCAGTGCTATATGATCTTTTACTTCCTGTGGTCGCTCATCGGTGTGCCGCAACAGGACGATTCGGGTATCGTCGCCATAGTTCTTCACAGTTTTCACCATCAGATCCACAGCATCTTCATAACGAGAACCATCTGAACCCTGCGCCCCCATGCTGGCGGATCCATCCAATACAATGAGAATTACATCGGGTTTGCCGGAAAACATGCCCCTAACCCATCCGCCAACCTCAGGACGGCTCAAGGCAAACAACAAGGCAACCACAACCAGCACCCGAAAGAGCAACACCAACCATTGGCGCAGCTTGGCGTAGCGAGTAGATTTGCGATTGGCCATGCGCAGAAACATCATCGCCGCCCACGGCAATTTGCGGTGGCGCAACCGATTGAAAAGATGAACGAAAACGGGCAACAACGCCAATAACCACCAAGCTGCCGCAAATGGAGCTATTAAATTAAAATTCATCCTCGTCCCTTGGCCAATTGCGCACGATCGATGAGAAAATCAGCGAGCACGGCGTCATACGGTTGATCCGTGGACACACGCCGATAATCAGCGTTGTGCTTGTTGCAACCCTCATGAATTTTCACAAGATATTCCTGCACAGCCTCAAGGTACTGTTCTCGGATAATTTCAGGCTCGGCAAGCAGGACATCGTTGTTTTCAAGATCCTGAAAACGGGTCGGCCGATCGAGCGCCAAGTCAAGCTCCAGTGGATCTAGCAGGTGAAACAACGCAAAGTCGTGCTTCTGAAAATGCAAATGTTCAAAACAATTGAGCAGTTCATCCACATCACAAAAGCAATCGGAAATGATGATAACCATTGCTCGCTGGCGAATGCGCTCGGCAAAATGGTGTAATTCGGCGACCAGCCCCGTCTCCCCTCGCGGCTCGGCGGCAGTGAGGGTTTCAAAGATGTACTTGAGATGCAACGGATTACGCCGGGGTGGAATATCCGAAACCACCCCATCATCAAAAATTTCCAACCCCACTGCGTCACCCTGATGCACCAGCATATAGGAAAGTGTCGCCGCGATCTTACGCGCATAATCAAACTTGCGCATACCTTTCTCACCAAAGGACATGCTCTTGGAACAATCCACCACCACATAACACCGCAGATTTGTGTCCGCCTCAAATTCGCGGATGTAATACCGATCGGTCCGGGCCAGCACGCGCCAATCCAACAGACGCGGATCATCACCAGGCACGTACTTACGGTACTCAGCAAATTCCACACTGGAACCGCGATAGGGACTTTTGTGATGGCCGACGATATTGCCAACCATCGGTTGGCGCGCGTGTAAAAACTGCCCGGACAGGCGTGTTAATACATCGCCATCCAGAATTTCGCTATAAGCGCTCTCGTTCAATGAAGGTTTTGTCGAGCCAAGCCGACCGGTTATTGGTTGGCAATGACCTTCTCTTTTGCGCGGATGGTTTCTAGTAACTTCTCGATCACAAAGGCGCTGTCAACGCCTTCGCTTTGCGCCTGAAAGTTGGTAAGGATGCGGTGAGATAATACAGGATTAGCAACTGCCTCGACATCTTCCCAACCCACCACGTAACGTCCCTGCAAGACCGCATGGGCTTTCGCACCACGGACGAGGTATTGGACTGCGCGAGGCCCAGATCCCCATGTTACCCATTTCTGGATCCATTCAGGGGCATTTTCAGCCTTAGGCCGCGTGAGGCGCACCATCTCCACCACGTCATCGTAAACATGGTCAGGCACCGGCACACGCTCAACCAGGCTTTGGTACTGCTGCAAAGTAGGGCCGTCGATCACCTCGCTGAGCTCAGCAACACTACTGCCGGTGGTTTCACGGGCGATGCGGCGCTCTTCCTCGAAGGAGGGGTAGTCCACCGTGATCAGGAACATGAACCGATCCAGTTGCGCTTCAGGCAGAGGATATGTCCCCTCCTGCTCAATTGGGTTTTGCGTCGCCAGCACAAAAAATGGCTCAGGCAGCACGCGGTTTTCGCCGGCCGTGGTCACTCGATGTTCCTGCATAGCCTCTAACAACGCGCTCTGAGTCTTGGGCGGAGTCCGGTTAATCTCATCAGCCAAAATGATGTTGGCGAAAATCGGACCTTTAACAAATTCAAACTGCCGGCGGCCTGCTTCACCTTCCTGCAAAATTTCCGTGCCGGTAATGTCACTCGGCATCAGGTCTGGCGTGAACTGAATCCGACTGAAGCCTAAGCTCATGATCTTGGACAGTGAATTGACCATCAACGTTTTGGCTAATCCCGGCACACCCATAAGCAGGCCATGCCCTCGGGAAAGAATACAGATCAGCATTTCCTCAACCACCTTATCCTGGCCGATAATCACCTTCGCGAGTTCTTGCCGCATTTGACCGTATTGACCGCGCAGTTGATCAACCGCTTGTTTATCCTCAGGCGAAACCTGTTGGACACCACCACCAAAGCCAGGCGTGTCCGCATCTAGAAGTGTGTTTTTTTGCATAAAATATCCTGCTGTGCAGGTGTTGGACGGGGAATTTAACGTAAGACTCCGGCAAGGCAACCCTTATCACTTCACCTTCGGCAATAATGACAGTTAATTAAGGGAATTTTTACATAGCCAAGCCACTCGAGCTGACCTAAAGTCTCGCCATTATATATTTAGCGGAGCATCCCGGTGGGTTAGCCCGTCAAATCCAAATCTGATCTATCAGAACAGTAGTACTATACCCATGAAAAAAACAATAGCTTCCCTCGCACTAATAGGGATTACTCTAACCTTCCTTTACGCTGCAGAGCAGAACAAGGCGCCGCAACTATCCAAAGCTGGCCATTGGAAGGCCTATGAGGCCGCCCTCAAAAAGGGACTGCCTAAGACGGCTATCACCCATTTGGATCCTATCATCAAGGAAACCCTCGCCCAAAAGCAGTACGATGAGGCCATAAAAGCCATTGGCAGGAAAATCTCACTCGAAGGCAATATCCAAGGCAATAAGCCGCAGGAAAAGATTAGGCAACTAGAAGCTGCAATCGCCAAAGCACCAAAGGAAATGGTTCCTGTGATGGACGCCATCCTCGCCAACTGGTACTGGCATTATTTCCAGCAGAATCGCTGGCGCTTCATGCAGCGCACACAGACCGGATCAGCCGCAGGTAAAGATTTTGAGACATGGGATTTACCACGCGTTTTCACCGAAATAGACAAGCAATTCACCAAGGCTCTTGCCGGTAAAACCGTACTACAAAGGACTCCCGTAGCTAAATACAACGAATTACTTCAAAAAGGCACCCAGCCGGATAGTTTTCGTCCCACCATGTACGATTTCCTCGCTTATAACGCCCTGCAGTTCTACAGCACCGGTGAACAAGCGGGCTCCAAGGCTCAAGATGCCTTTGAACTTTCTGCCAACAGCCCCGTTTTCGATTCCTCAGAAAAATTCACAGCTTGGGACATTAAGACAACCGACACGGAGAGCCGAACCGTCAAGGCACTAAAGCTTTACCAATCACTCCTGAAATTCCACAAAAATGACGATGACAAGAGCGCCTATGTCGATGCGGATCTGGCCCGCATCAACTTTGGTAAGAATAAGGGGTTCGGTGAAGAGAAAAACGATCGTTACCGCTCCGCACTTAAGGGACTCATCAATATTTGGGCTGACCACCGTATCAGCGCCCGCGCACGTTTTCACCTCGCCCAATCACTCGATCAGGAGGGTGACAAGGTGCAGGCACACAAAATTGCAATCCAAGGCCGCGATGCTTTCCCAAACACACCTGGTGGCGGCATGTGTCACAATCTCGTGAATCAAATCGAAGCCAAGAGTTCTCAGGTCACCGTTGAGCGCGTGTGGAATGATCCGCAATCAGAGATCACCATCAAGTACCGCAACGTGGATCAAATCCATTTCCGCGTCGTAGCTGAAAACTGGGAAGCTGCCATGAAGCGCAAACGGGGCAATCCCCAATGGCTCGACCAAAACGAGAAAAAAGCCCTTCTCCGCAAGGAAATCATCAACCAGTGGAGTGTAAAACTACCACCGACAACGGATTTCCACGAGGCAGTGAAGACTATTAAGCCACCTAAAGGTATCCCTGCGGGTTTCTATTACCTCGTTAGCAGTCATAACAAGAATTTTAATGATGCTAACAACGTGTGCTATTACACAGACTTTTGGGCCAGTGATCTCTCGATCGTGATGCGCCAGCGCAGTGGCAACGGACTAGTTGAAGGCTTTGTGCTAAACGCTAAGAGCGGAGAGCCGATTGCCGGCGCAAACATCCGAGCCTGGACGCGTAACGGAAATGCACGCCAGGAAGTAAACCCAACCACCTCTGATGCTAATGGTCATTTCAAGTTTCAGGCCATTAACCGCGGCTATCTCATTCTTGCGAGCAAGGCCGACCAGCAGCTTAGTACCGCAAATGACTACAGTAATAGCAACCGAATCAACAATCCGCGCCCGTACGATCGGACCATATTTTTCACCGACCGCTCGATATATCGCCCGGGCCAGACGGTGGAATTCAAAGGTCTCTGCATATATGTCGATCAACATGGAGACAATTACCGAACCACCCCGAACGTCGCTGTAACCGTCCTGTTCCGTGACCGCAACGGCAAAGAGATCTCCCGCCAGCAACATCGCGCCAATGATTATGGCTCGTTCAGCGGCAAATTCACCGCACCACGTGACCGTGTGCTGGGCCGGATGAACATACAGGTTACGACCGGACCCCGCGGAAACGCCTCAATCAACGTAGAAGAGTATAAAAGGCCTAAATTTGAGGTTAAACTTGAGGCTCCCGAGGTAGCTGGAAAACTCAGTGGAGAGGTAGCCTTAATTGGCAAGGCCACGAGTTATACTGGCGCAGCCATTAATGATGCCAAAGTTAAATGGCGCGTAGTTCGTGAGGTGCGCTACCCTGTTTGGTGGGGCTGGCACTATTGGTGGCGTCCCGCGCCTCAGGGCAAAACTCAGGAAATCGCCCACGGCACAGCCACGACCAAGGCAAACGGTGCTTTTGACGTAAAATTTGCCGCCAAGCCGGATTTAAGCGTTTCGCCTAAGGACGAGCCAACTTTCCGCTACACCGTCCATGCGGATGTCACCGATACTACCGGTGAAACAAGATCAAATAACCGTTCCATCAACCTTGGATACACTGCCCTCAAGGCCAGCGTATCGGCCGAGGACTGGCAAGCGGAAGGCAATGATGTCGCTGTAAATATCAGCACTACCTCCCTCGATGGTATCGGCCAAAAGGCTGAGGGCACATTGAAACTATATGCCCTTAAGCAACCGGTTAAAGTTCAGCGCGCCTCGCTGCAAAATCAAAATCGGCGTTTCGTAATGCCTGCTCGTCGCGGTCGATTCGCCCCGGAGTTCATGCCCACACCGGACACCTCCAACGTGAACTCTTGGGAACTTGGCGATGTTGTCGCTCAAAAAGCCTTCAATACGGACGATAGCGGCCAGGCAAAGTTCAACTTCCCGCTCAAAGAGGGCGCTTACCGGGCAATCCTCGAGACACAGGATCGGTTTGGCAAGAAGGTCACTGCCCGTTTGCCGATTCAAGTGGTTAATCCCAAGGCCGCAAAACTTGGTATCCGCATTCCTCACCTGCTTAAATCACCGACTTGGACCGTAGAACCCGGCCAAGAATTTATGGCCCTGTGGGGTAGCGGTTATGACGACGCACGTGCATTTATTGAGATCGAGCATCGCCGTAAGGTACTACAAAGCTTCTGGACCGAGAAAGGTCTGACTCAATTTGCTCTGAAGCAAGCCGTCAATGAAGCCATGCGTGGTGGATTTACTGTGCACGTCACAATGGTTCGTGAAAACCGCGCCTACCTCACCAGCAAAAAAATCAACGTTCCTTGGACGAACAAGAACCTCACTGTGAAGTGGGAGCATTTCACCGACAAGCTCCAACCCGGCCAAAAAGAAAAATGGACGGCTGTTATCTCTGGTAAGGACGCACAAAAAGCTGTGGCTGAGATGACTGCAGTTCTTTACGACGAGAGCTTGGACCAGTACAAGCCGCACCAGTGGCAGACCGCCATGAACGTATTCCGTCAGGATTACGCACGCCTGTATCAGCGGTTCTCAAACCAAAGCAAAGGTTCACAACACCTGCAGGGCCAGTGGAACCGTCCTAATTATAAGAATACCGGCATGAGCTACCGCACCTTCCCGCGTGAGATCGCCGCAAACCTATCCGGCTACGGTTACTTCGGTTCGCGTAACCAAAGAATGTTCCGAGGCCGAGGAGGCCCTGAAGTAATGG
>CBFHWX010000097.1:0-9878 GCA_965659445.1 Limisphaerales bacterium
AAGACTTTGTGGCTCATGAATTACCCAAGGCGCGAAACATGTCCGCCCGCGGCGTGAGTGCCGCCGACTTTGATGCCGACGGCGATGTGGATGTATACGTTTCCAACTATCGCCTCTTTCCCAACCGCCTGTGGCGAAATGATAGCAGAGGAAAGTTCACTGAAATTGCAATTCCATCGGGCACCGCCGGCGACGGTGGGCTGGGCGCCTGGGGACACACCATTGGATCGGCATGGGGTGATTTGGATAATGATGGATATCTTGATCTCTTTGTCGGCAACTTCAGCCATCCACCTGCTTACCAGGATCGCCCCAAGTTCCTTCGTAATCGCGGTCCGGATGGCAAATTTGCCTTTGAAGATAAAAGCAGCGGAGCAGGTCTGCACTGGCAAGAATCCTATGCAAGCCCTGCCGTTGCTGATTATGATAATGACGGAAAGATGGATCTTTTTTTTACCACTGTCTACGCCGGCAACACCAGTGTACTTTATCGCAATAATGGAAATTGGAAATTTACCAACACCACCGCCCCATCTGGCATTCGTACCGCTCAAACCTATCAAGCCTCCTGGTGCGACTTTGACAAGGATGGGGACTTGGACTTAGCCAGTGGTGGCAAGCTTTGGCGTAATCGAGGAAACTCAAATAAATGGCTGGCTGTGCAACTTGAGGGAACGGGTAAGGTCAACCGTGCAGCCATCGGCACCACAGTCCGTTTGAAAATGGGCGAGCAAATTCTCACTCGCCACGTCAATAGCAGCACCGGCGAAGGCAATCAGAATTCCCTCACGCTTCACTTTGGCCTAGGGCCCAATCCTCCCAAGGAATTGGAAGTCACCGTTCTCTGGCCCGGCAATACGCAAAAGAAGCAACTTGTTGAAGTAGGCAAATTCAACCTCATCAAAAAGCCGTAGCTTGCTTGCGTCACTGCCAGTGCCATAGACTCGGCACGTGAAATCCAAATCTCTCATCGCACTTTTTAGCCTGTTACTAACGGTATCTGTACAAGCAAAACTCAAGGTCTTCATCCTCGCCGGCCAATCCAATATGCAGGGAGCTGGACAGGTGAATATCAATCCCAAGAGCCACAGCAAAGGCAAAGGCTCTTTGGAATATCTGATGAAGGATTCCAAGACCGCTGCGAAGTTTGCACACCTTAAGGATAAGAATGGCGAGTGGGTGGTGCGCAAGGATGTATGGATTCGCTATGAAGATCGGCAGGATGGTTTACGGCCGGGTTTTGGGGCACGCAATACCACCATCGGTCCGGAGCTTGGATTTGGCACGGTTGTGGGTGATGCGACCAAAGAACCTGTATTGCTGATTAAAACCTGTTGGGGAGGCAAAAGCATCATGGTGGATTTTCGCCCACCCAGTTCAGGCATGCCAGCCAAGGCCATCATGGAAAAGATGTTGAAAGGAACGCAACGTCGTGAACCCAAGGCCACAATGAAGGACGTGGAAGCAAAGGTCGGCTTTTATTACCGCGAGATGTTAACTGGAGTAGCCCAAACCTTGAAGGATCTTAAAAAATATTACCCTGCTTATGATGGCAAAGGTTATGAGGTGGTTGGCTTTGGCTGGCATCAGGGATGGAATGACGGTGGCAACATGGATAACGTGAATGCGTATGAGGAAAACCTTGCTAACCTGATTGAGGACATCCGCAAGGAATGGGGGACACCTAATTTACCGATTGTCATTGGTGTGAGCGGTTTTGGTGGACGCAAACAATCAACGGACCGACGGCTGGGCATCATTGCTGCCCAGCATGCGGTGGCTAAGCGCAAGGAATTCAGAGGAACCGTAGCCAGTGTGGAAACCCGTGATTTCTTTCGCACGGCAGAAGAATCTCCTTCGCGCCAAGGCTATCATTGGAATAGCAACGCCGAGACTTACTACCTCATCGGCGAAGGCATGGGGCAAGCGATGATGAAGTTACTCAAAAAATAATGGGCGACAATAAGAACCCAGAGGAGAAAACAGCATGGTGCGAAAAGTGTGATTGCTTTACCCCCTCTTACACAAGGGAAAGCACGGCTAAAAACGGACGAAAGCGCCGGTTCCGATATTGCAGCAACTGCACTGATCCAAACAAGCCGGATCCCAGCATACCGTGGTGCAAAGAATGCCGCAACTACACCCACTGGGTCGCGCGATCTTCCACGGACAGTAAAGGGATTACGTACGTTCACAAACACTGCGAAATTTGTGACAGCCCTATGATGAGCCCGAATTCATATTTTCTTTTGTCATTCGGCTTGGGTATCTTCACAGTCGTATGTGCATGGGCGAGTTACGCAACTATTGGGCTCCATGAGGGTGAGGGAATAAATTGGGGCGCAATTCTTGTCGGAATACCCTTATTTGGGCTCGGCACAATTGTATGCGGAGGAGTAACCCTATATTTGTCTAATTTCTATATTAGCTGGCTCATGTGGCGCAAAGAATACAAATATATTAAGCAGTAATTTAAGGTGCATAGGTTATAAGATTGGAAAATAGAATTTTTGCATTAAAATTCAAGGCGTTCGTAATGGACATTTCATGAGAAGGTTCGCTCATATAATTCTGATAGCAGGATCTGGCTTTAGCTCTACCGCGGCAGATATTCAGCCGCTGGCAAAGATTCTGGATTCACGCTGCCTGGATTGCCACGACGCTGAGACACGCAAAGGCGGCATCAATCTCACAAAACTATTGGCTGCAGACAACCTGAATGAACCCAAGACCGCAGCCTTATGGGAAAAGGTTGATCAAGTGGTCCGCGCCGGGGAGATGCCACCAAAGAAAAAGAAACCTTTGACTGCCCCTGAAAAGACGCAGCTAGCCAAATGGTATGAACTCACCTATGTGCTCAAAAATGGCAAGGAACACATTGGCCAAACAGCGCTGAGGCGCTTGAGCCGCTATGAGCTCATTAATACCCTTGAAGACCTTTTGTACATCTCACTGAAACAACCCTACGTTTTCAGCCCGGAGGTCCCTGCCCTACTCCCTTCCACACTTGAAACTATTTTACCAGCCGATGCACCGGGCGAATCAGGCTTCCACAACGACGCAGAACAACTGGCCGGCTCCAAACCGCCGATTCTGGAGTATGCTAAAGCTTTTGAATATGTACTTCGCAAGTTCGCCCAGTCTCCCGAAGCCCGGAACAAGGTGTTTGGATTCAAGGAAGAAACAAAGACGCTTGCCGAGAATGCCGCCAAGAAAATCCTGCAGCGCTTCACTCGGCGCGCGTGGCGTGGTTACCCAAACGAGGAAAACGAGCTAGTCGTCTGGAAAACCTACCAGAGACAGCAAAAGAGCAAGGATCCAGTGCCGGCACTTTTGCACGCGATGAAAACCGCGCTGCTATCGCCGGCATTCATTTACCGGATGGAAACCATCAAGGATCAAGGCACCCCGTATGATATCAGGGATTACGAACTTGCCAGCCGTTTGTCCTATTTTCTTTGGGCAAGTATGCCTGATGAAGAACTCTTCACGCTGGCTCAAAGTGGACAACTTCGGAAAGAATCAGTTTTATCGGCGCAAATTGACCGGCTACTCAATTCACCCAAGAGACTTTCACTCGCTGAGGATTTTGCCGGCCAATGGTTGGGCTTTAGCGAAATTGTTTCCAACCGGGTATTGTACCGGAATCAAAACTGGAACCGTGGAGTTTATGATGAGGTGTTGTTCTTCTTTGATGAACTCATTCGCTCTGACCGAAATATTCTGGAAATCATTGAATCAGACTGGATCTATCAGAGTAATTATACAGGCGTGCGCACCGGAGGATCCAATACCTCATTGCCCTCCAAGTATGAGGACATTTTCAAATGGCGAAGGCAACGGCCTGAGGGAATACGCGAAAGATTCTATGACCCGCCACGCCTAATTAAAATTAAGAATGATCAACGAGGTGGCATCATCACCTCAGTGGGAATCCTCCGGACAACCTCAGCCCCGGAAAAGACAAATCCTATCCGCCGCGGCGTTTGGATACTGGATAAAATTATCGGCCGTAAAATGCATGCACCGGAAAATGTGCCAGCGCTGAGCAAAAGCCAAAAAGTAGATGGGAAACGCCTCGTCGATCTTGCTGACATTCTAAAAGCCCACACCAGCAAGGCTATTTGCATCAGCTGCCACAAGCATATCGACCCCATCGGCCTCGGCTTGGAAAGCTATGATCCCTACGGCAAATGGCGCACCTCCTACAAAAACAAGCGGCCCATCAAGGCCTTTGGTCAGTTCCCCAATGGGGACCAGTTTCAAACCCCTGGTCAAATGAAGCAGATTTTGGTCAATGAATATCAGAAACCCATCGTCAAAAACATGGTGGAACGCATGTTATCTTATGCGATTGGTCGCAAAATTAATCCACACGACCGGCCTGTAGTGGAAAGAATTTGTGCTGCACTTGAGGAGAATGAGTTTAGAATGAACACGTTGATTCGAGGTATTATCAGTAGCCCGCAATTCCAGAGCCGACAGGATTAACCATGAATAAAGAGTCCTACCTTATTCCAAGACGCACCTTCCTGCGAGGCGTGGGTGCAGCATTGGCATTGCCGACTCTGGAAATTATGTCCCCTGCGTTAAACTACGGGAAGACTGCTCCTGCCAAAAAAGCGCTGCGCACGGCTGTGCTATTCAAGGGGGCCGGCGTTAACCCCAGCTCGTGGGATATCACCGGTGCAACTGAAACTGAGTTCACGCTCTCAAAAATCCTCAGTCCTTTGGAGAAAAATAAAAAGGACATCGTTATTCTTCGCAATATCGACACTGACCAGCGCGCCAATGGCGGCCACCCGCACGTGACAGTCACGTTCATGACAGGGCAGCTCCGCAAATCGCGCCTCATCCAAAGACACTCCTTTGACCAGGTAATTGCCGACCATGTTGGCCGTGAAACACCAATCAAGTCATTGGCTCTTCGAAGCGACATGTACCTGGACGGAAACGATCCTTCGGAGAACTTTATTTCTTTTGACGCCGTAGGCAAACCTCTGCCGGTAGAGGACAAGCCGGAGATCCTGTTCAACCGCCTCTTCAAAGGTTTTCATAACGGTGACTTCCGCAAACGCACCACCAGTGTGCTTGATGAGGTGAAGGACAGCTACGCGGCCATCGTGCGCAAGGCGAGCAGTCAAGACAGGCAGGTACTGGAGCAATACCTCCAGTCAATACGCGATGTAGAGAGGGATATTGAAAAATTCAAAACACAGAATAATCCAACACGTGAAGCAAAACTAAAAGAGATCCAGCCGGTACCTCCGGCCAATAATATTGGTGATCGCACCAATGCCATGCTTGAACTCATGGCACTGGCATTCTGGACGGACATGACCCGGGTTTGCACATTGATGATGGCCCACACTGAAAGTCGGTCGACCTTTGAATTCCTGGGCATCAATGATGAGCTTCACATGCTCTCTCACTTTGTCCGCACCCGGAATCGCTCATCGGGGTTATCGGGCTACGACAAAATCAATCACTGGTATATCCAACAGTTTGGCCGGTTCATCGATCGGCTCAAGTCGCTTAAAGATAATGACGGGAATGTATTTGATAATTCGGCCATATTGTTTGGTTCAGGCATCAAGCATGGGGATTATCACTCAGTCAGCGATCTGCCACTGGTGCTGGCCGGCGGGGGCGGTGGTAAAATTCTGCCCGGTCGTTATGTGGAATATCCCAATGTGCCAAACGGCAACCTTCACCTAAAGCTGATGGAAATCATGGGGGTGGAGCGTGAGCAATATGGAAATTCCACAGGTGTACTTACAGGTATTTCAGAGAAGGCAAACCTTGCCCCACGGTATGTTGATGATGGCACGTGGAAAGTTGTAAAGGAGACAGGTAACAAGATTCTGATCAAGGGCATGCTCAAGATCAGCGTGAAGCCAGATGACCTGAACCTTTATCTAGTACAACTCTCCAACAAGGAACAACTGGAGATTCGACCCAGCTTTGGGAATGTCCATAACCTAAAACTGGACGCCTGCGTCGGTTCAGTGGTCGACTTGGAAGGCGAATTCACAGTCAAGGATGGCATGAAAATCATCACTGAAGTCACCCGCTGCAAACGGCTTTAACGAAAAACGGACAACCACCTTTTCAAATCAGCAGACAGCAATCCGATGAAAATAGGGCAGCATAAGTGATGAATGAATCCCTGTTCCATCAGACACTAGCCAAGCCCCCCTCAAGCCGCCGCGATTTCCTTTGGCAATCCGGAGGCGGACTCGGTGGCCTTGCTTTGGCTTCGATGTTAGGAAGTGACCCTTTGCTGGCTAACGGAGTGCTAAACGGCACGCTCCATCATCCTCCCAAGGCCAAGCGAGTCATTCAGCTATTTATGGGTGGAGCAGCAAGCCATCTGGATACGTTTGATTTCAAGCCCGCACTCATTCGGCATCATGGCAAAAAGAGCGACTTTGGTGAACACGTGGAGGCCTTCCAGAATGGGCTGGGCCCGTGGATGCGTTCACCCTTCCAGTTCAAAAGGTACGGTCAGGGTGGTAAACATTTCTCTGATGCTGTAGCCCCGCTCGGAGAGGTGGCTGACGACCTGTCCTTCGTCCATAACTTGATCGGAAAGACCGGAGTTCACAGTCAGGCCACTTACCTACAGGCCACTGGCTTTCAGAGACCGGGTTTTCCCGGCATGGGTGCTTGGGCTAGCTATGCGCTCGGCAGCGAGAATCAAAATCTCCCCACCTTTGTAGTATTGCCCGACCATCGCGGCTACGCCTCCAATGGCCCAAAAAACTGGGCAAGCGCTTTCCTACCCACCAATACTCAGGGCACAACAATTTTTCCACAGCGGGAAAATCCGATTCCCGATCTACATCCCAAGGCGGGTTTTGTAACGAAGGAAAGCCACCGTGCCAGCATCGATCTCATCAACCGCCTCAACGCCGGCTATGCCAAGTCACGCATGGGCGATGATCGACTCGAGGCGCGCATTCAAACCTATGAACTAGCCGCACGCCTGCAACTCTCTGCTACCGAGGCACTTAATATCTCCAAAGAACCGGAGCACGTCCTGAAATTGTACGGACTGGAGCGTGAGCAGAAAAAATATCCGAGCACCATAAACGCGCCCGAGGAAACCGAATACTTTGGCAGAAAGTGTTTAATAGCGCGCCGGCTTATCGAGCGAGGGGTGCGCTTCGTTCAGATTTGGTCTGGTAACGACAACAGTTTCCCACGTCGCAACTGGGATAGCCACGAAGATATCGAGCGCGACCATGGTCCACTCGCCCTTGGCATGGCCCACGGCACTGTCGGCCTGATCAAGGATCTTAAACAACGCGGTCTGCTCGATGACACGATCATTCACTGGACAACCGAGTTCGGTCGCATGCCCAGCACGCAAGGTAGCAAAGGCCGCGACCACAATCCGTACGTGTTCACCAACTGGCTCTGTGGCGGCGGTATTCAGGGGGGAGTGACTGCCGGAGAAAGTGATGAGTGGGGCTACAAGCCCCTCGACCGCACCCACCCCTCGCAAGTCTACGACATCCACGCCACCATGCTCCATCTTCTGGGCATCAACCACAAGCGCCTTACCGTCCGTCACAACAGCATCGACCGGCGGCTGACGGACGTGCACGGGCATGTGATTGAAAAGTTAATTGCCTGACTCGACGCCACGGCAGTTCACTGTTAATTTCCGCCGAGCCATGAGCAACGACCTCGCGTTACGGCACGAGCCGATTACTGAACTTTTCCCCCGGCTAAAGGATCCTGCGGAATGGGAACGCCAACTGCTTGCCGAGGAGCAGCTCGTTCATTACAAGGAACACGGTTTCGTGAATGGTATTCGGCTGCTGAGTGACGAACAGATTGATGTGCTGCGAGCGGAGTTGGCTGAGATGACCGATCCCAATCACGAAGGGCACGAGTTGTTTTACGAATATCACAGCAACGAATCAGGCCAACCGGACACGGTGCTTTTCCACGCGTTGGGCGCGTGGAGGGTTCGGCCGGCGTTCCACGATATTCTCTGGAACTCGGCCTTCCTGTTGCGGGCTTATCAATTGCTTGGTAAAAAATTCCGTCTTTTCCATGACCAACTTTTCAGCAAGCCCGCCAAACACGGCGGCGTAGTGGCGTGGCATCAAGATTTTTCATATTGGACGTGGACGCAACCGATGGCCCATCTCACCTGTTGGATTGGACTCGACGATGCCACCGAGGAAAACGGTTGTATGCATTACATCCCGCGCAGCCATCAATGGGGCTTGCTGAAAAAAACCGGCCTCGCCGGCGACATGAATTCCGTCCGCGAAGTGCTCACGCCGGAACAAGTTTCCGATTTTGAAAACCAATGCCCCGTAGTGCTGAAAAAAGGCGAGTGCAGTTTTCACCACCCGCTGATGATGCACGGCTCATACGAAAACAAATCCAACCGCCCACGCCGCGCCACCGTCATCAACGTCTTCGCCGATGGAGTGACTTCAAATTTTGAGGGCGGACACAGCCCTGGCACGGAGAATTTCCCAATGCTCCCCAAAGGCGAAAAAATGGCGGGCGATTTTTATCCGTTGCTCTTCGACCCCGCGGAGCAATTAGGCGAACTGGCTGATACCATCAAAACCGTCAACAATGTTTGAAATGGATTGCAAGCCCCGGACAAAACCCCGAATCTCATCCCAAATGAAATTACCACTCCAACTGCTGACTGCCTTTGCCATTTTATTTTTCACCCTCACCGCCCAAGCCGAGCGCCTTGTGCTTGTGGGCGCGTCTTACGGTAAAAATATTCTCGCCATCACTGACGCCAAGGGTGAGGTCATTTGGTCGCACAAAACCGCCGGACCGCAGCGCGGCCACACCGGCCATCACGACGTCCATCTATTACCTAATGGGAATGTTTTGTTTCACGACACTTGGACTTCGATTAAGGAGATCACTCTCGATAAGAAGGTGGTGTGGACCTACGACTCGGCCAACATGAACGGCAACAAGGGCAAGCGCGTAGATGTGCATGCGTTTGCGCGCATGAAAAACGGTAACACGATGATTGTGGAGAGCCGGGTCGGCCGCGTAATCGAAGTGGACAAAGCCGGCAAACTTGTCCATCAGTTCCCACTCAAGCCCGGCGGAACGAAAAACACCCGCTGGGCTCGCCATACACCGAAGGGCACCCTCCTCGTCTGCTCTGAACAACCCGGCGTGGTTACCGAATACAACCGCGAAGGCGAAGTGGTTTGGGATTACCTCATCAAGACGCGAGTGTACGGTGCCATCCGCCTCAAGAATGGAAACACCCTCATCGCCTCAGGCAGCGGTAAAAGCATCGTGGAAGTAACACCCGAAAAGAAGGTGGTATGGGAAGTCAAAGGCCAAGTGCCCGACACCGAGATTGGATTGGGCTGGATGACCTGCCTGCAGGAACTCCCCAACGGTAACCGTATCATCGGCAACTGCCACGCCGGCGATAAAAACCCGCAGATCTTCGAGATCACCAAAGACAAGAAAGTCGTGTGGCAATGGGACCAATGGGACCTCGTCGGCAACGGCCTTGCCTGCTGGCAGGTGCTCAATGACGAGCAATCCGCTCTCGTGCGCAAGAAATTGGCGGCGCTGAAATAATTATCCAGTTTCGCAGTGCCCCCCAAGCTTGCGTGAAACTACTTTTTCTCCAAGGCAGCTTTCAGCTTGGCGATTGATAATTTATTGCCTGCAATAAAAAACTCACGCAATTGGCGGGATTGTTGATCACCCGTGTAGCCCAGCCCCACAAGTGTGACTTGCGTACGTTTCGGGGAAATTTCATGAAAGTAGAATACTGTCCATTGTCTTTTTGCGGCCTCAACAAAGGGAAAGCCAGCAGGAAACTTGGTTGGCCGGATGGAAATCATGCGGTGTGGGTC
>CBFHWX010000098.1:0-2879 GCA_965659445.1 Limisphaerales bacterium
AACCATGATGGTCGATATTGATGAGCAGATCACGTCGGGAAACAGAGTCACAAATGGTTCCCATTCGTTCGTAGCTGGCGCAGTCAGTGACCATCACGCAGTCGTAGTGCTGGGTTTTTCTGGGGCCGGTGACTATTTTTTTGGGATCAAGAAAGGCAAGTTTCTCCGGCATCTCATCCTGATTGAACACCGTCACTTTTTTGCCTAGATTTTTCAGGGCAAAAGCTATCGCTAGCTGGCTGCCGATGCAGTCTCCATCGGGTCGCATATGGCCGCCGATGGCAAACGTTCTGCTGCCTTTGACTGCACGAATGATTTTATCGAGAAGTTTCAGCCGTTGTTTCACTATGGTGTTTTTCCATCCTTTTCAATCTCTTTGAGAATTTCCAGCACACGGTCGCCCCCTTCAATGGAATCAGTGAGGTTAAACTTGATCTTCGGCGTGTATTTTAACACCACCTCGCGGCCGAGCTGGTATTGAATGTGCGAGCGATCGAGTTCCAGCCTTTCCGCGGCAAAACGTTTCTGAGCTTCGTTGCCTAGCACACTCACAAAAATCGTGGCAGATTTCAGGTCATTGGCTACGCCCACATTATTCACACTTACAAGACCACATTTCTCGGCGCCGAGCTCACGCCGCAGGATGTCGCCCACAGTGCGTTTGAGCAGTTCCTGAACGCGTTGATGGCGAAGCGAACGCATTATGAAATAAGAGCGTGAGTTACAGGGTGGCGGCAATTTTCTCTACAGTGACCGTCTCGATGACATCACCTTCCTGGTAATCGTCGAACCCGTCAACTCGAATGCCGCACTCCATTCCTGAACGGACCACATCCACATTATCCTTGAAACGACGCAGCGTGCCGACCTTGCCAGCGTGCAGTTCCTTGTCGCCGCGCATTACCCGGACTGTGCTGCGGTTGATGCGTCCGTCAGTAACCATGCAACCGGCCACCACTCCGCCTTTACTAAGCGGGAAGATCTGGCGCACCTCAGCAGTGCCAATGACCACTTGTTTTTCCTCGGGATCGAGCAGGCCGGCCATGGCGGCCTTAACTTCATCGACCAGCTCGTAAATGATCTTGTACTGCTTGATCTGTACTCCGTGATGCTTGGCAATGTCAGGGGCTCCCTTGTCAACGCGGGTGTGGAATCCGAGGATCACCGCCTGCGATGAAGCCGCAAGATTGACATCACTTTCGCTCACGGTGCCAACGGCACTGTGGATGACATCAAGTGACACTTTGTCGGATTCAATCTTTCTCAGCGATTCGACGATCGCTTCACAGGAGCCCTGCGTGTCCGTCTTTATAATTACCTTAAGAATCTTTGCGGAAACGGCATCGATGGAATCAAATATATTCTCCAAGGTTACACCTGCGATGCGACCCTCAAGTTTTTCCTTATGTGCGGTGACACCCCGTTCCTCAGCAAGGTCGCGCGCGGCTTTCTCGTTATCCACTACATTGAACTCATCGCCGGCCTCCGGCACTCCATTCAGCCCCAGCAATTTGAGGGCATAGGAAGGTTCGGCTTGCTTCATGCGTTTGCCGTCTTCATCGATCAGCGCACGCGTCTTGCCGTAGAACTGGCCGCAAATGACAATGTCACCCACCTTGAGCGTGCCCTTGCGTATCAGAACGGTGGCTGTCGGACCTCCTTGTTCCATCCCCGACTCGACTATGTTGCCCACGGCTCGGCGATCCGGGTTGGCCTTGAGTTCGAGGAACTCCGCCTGTAAAAGGATTGCGTCGAGAAGTTTTTTGATGCCTTCGCCTTTTACTGCGGCCACATCAACAAAGAGAGTATCGCCGCCCCAATCAGCTGAATCTGGGGCGAGCCCGTGCTCGGCCATTTGCTCCCGTACGCGCCTAGGGTTGGCGGCGGGCAGGTCGCATTTATTGACAGCCACAATGATCGAAGCTCCTGAGGCTTTGGCGTGGTTGACGCACTCAATGGTCTGCGGCATTATGCCATCGTCTGCGGCAACCACGAGCACGATGAGGTCGGTCACATTCGCGCCACGCGCACGCATGGCACTAAAAGCCGCATGGCCGGGTGTGTCGAGAAATGTGATGGGCTCAAGACGTTTCTTGTTTTCCGGATGGGGGACGGCAATGGAGTAGGCGCCGATGTGTTGGGTGATCCCACCGGCTTCGCCCGTGACCACATTGGCGTTTCGAATGGAGTCGAGCAGCGTCGTCTTACCGTGATCCACATGGCCCATCACTGTGACCACCGGCGGTCTTGGCTTGAGATCCTTTTCATCATCCTCAATATCCAACTCAAGTTTCTTTTCTTGAACGGGCGGAGGCGCGTCGGCATCGCGCTGACGCTTCTTGGCTTCGAACTTGAAACCGTGCTTGGCGCAAAGTTGCTTGGCGGTGGGCTCGTCAATGGCTTGGTTGACATTGGCGAACACGCCGAGTTGCATGAGGTCGGCAATGAGTTGGAAGGGTTTACGGTTTAGTTCCGCAGCCAGTTCGCGCACCATGATTGGCGGCTTGAGAGTGATGACCTGGGCATCGGCCTTGGCAACATATTTGGGCTTGGCTGGTTTCGCTGCGTCGGCGGCCGCTTTGCCCGCACCATTCGCCGCAGCAGGTTTCTTGGTTTCTTTTTTGTCGCGCCGCCCGCGCGGTTCGCGGCGAACGGGTTGATTGCCGAGATCAATGAAACCCACGTGTTGGCCCACTTGCGGTTCGGACGGTTTCTCCGGCTTGGCTTCAGCTTGGTCCTCGGGGGTTTCATCAGATTCCGGTTCTTCACTATCGGTTGCCTTCGCTTCCTCTTCGGCTGTCTCTTCGGCTGTCTCTTCGGCTGTCTCTTCGGCTGTCTCTTCGGCTGTCTCTTCGGCTGTCTCTTCGGCTGTCTCTTCG
>CBFHWX010000098.1:2977-9784 GCA_965659445.1 Limisphaerales bacterium
CGGTGGCAACAATGATTACGGGGCCGGTTGGGGCGACTTCCTCCGCGCGGGTCTCCTCAACTGTTGACTCGGCCTCGTCCGGTTTCAATTCCTTGGCGATCGTGTCTTCAAGATATTCGGCAGTGATCTTGTCAATCGAGCTGGAGGCAACGCGTGCGTTGGTGATGTTCAACTCTTTCGCTTTAGCAAGGACATCCTTGCTTGTGATTCCGAGATTCTTGGCGATGTCGTAAATACGAACGGGCATGAGTTGCGTCTAGATACTGGTATATGCTAGTTTGTTTTTAGTCTTTGGACTCCTCGGGGCTTTCTTCAGCTGCCGGTTTCTCGGTCGAGGGCTCTTCCTCGATTATGGGTTTTTCTTCTGCTTCTGGAGTGGATTCTTCCGTGGGCTCTTGGGGGGAGCCCACTTCATCTGCCGTCTGTTCCTCGGCGGATTTGGTTTTTTCTTCGATTGTGGGCTTTCCCTCTGCTTCCGGGATTACTTCTCCTACAGGCTCATCGGGGGAACTTTCTTCCCCTTGAACAGGTTCTGCAATGGATTCATCTTCTTCCGCGATAGAGGTCTTTTCCGCTGTTTCTTCCGAAGTCACCTCTGGGGTGTTGCCTTGGGCAGCGGCGATGATGGCGGCTGTGTGCTCCTCGAGGCCTTGAATGCCCTCAAGATCTCCAGGTTCGATTTGTTTCAAGTCTTCCGCGGTATGGAAACCGCTGTTTACAAGATTTTGTGCAAGTTCTTTGCTAATGCCAGGCAGGGCGGTGATGGCGGTTACGGCGTCGGCGACTTGGTCGTCAAAGGTTAATATTTCCACCTTCTCGCCATCGATATCGATTTGCCAGCCGATCAAGCGCGAGGCAAGGCGGGCGTTTTGGCCGCGCTTGCCGATGGCGAGTGAGAGCTGGTCCTCGTCGCAGGTGATCTTTATGCGCTTTTCTGATTCCTTGATCTGAATGTTTTTCAACACCGCCGGTTTCAGTGCCTCGGCAACAAAGGCCTCAATGTCCGAGCTCCAACGGATGATGTCCACCTTCTCGTTGTTTAGTTCACGCACGATATTTTTCACACGTTGCCCGCGAAGTCCCACGCAGGCGCCTACGGGATCCACTCGGCTGTCGGCGGAATGTACGGCCAACTTGGTGCGCCAGCCTGGTTCGCGCGCTACGGAGATAATCTCTACGGTGCCGTCGGCAATTTCAGAAACTTCTAGTGTGAAGAGCTTGATCACAAATTCGGGTGCCGAGCGGGAAAGGATTATTTCCGGTCCCCGTCCGGTTTCTTCCACCGCCTTCACATAACAGCGTAGTTGTTCGCCCGTTTGGTATTCCTCAATCGGCACCCGCTCGCGGTTTGGGAGAGTGGCCTCATAGCGGCCGAGGTCGATGATGACATCGCTGCGTTCGAAGCGTCGCACAGTGCCACGGACAATGTCACCGGTGCGGTCTTTGAACTCCTCATATATCAGCGCCTTCTCGGCGCGGCGAATGTGTTGCTTGAGATTTTGGCTGGCGTACTGGGTTGCAATCCGGCCGAAACCCGTTGGCGTCACTTCCTTCTCAATCTCGTCGCCGATTTTAGCTTCATCTACAATCTGCATTGCGTCAAAGCGGGAAATCTCGTCGTGTGGATTGGTCACACGCTCCACGACCATCAACTTGGCAAAGGCACGTATTTCGCCGGTCTTGGGATCGGTTTCCACCCGCAAGTCACGCCCGGCGCCTACCGCCTTTTTGGCAGCGGCCTCTACAGCCTCCTTGATTGCCTCATTTAGGGCCTCCTTGCTGATGCCCTTTTCTTTCTCGTAGTAATCAAGAAGTGCCTGCAATTCAGCACTGTTTATTCCATTTTCCATACGTCTTTGACAGTGTACGCCAAGTGTTAGCACCCCGTTTGGGGAACAAAAAAGCCGGTTTTTTAACCGACTTACCCTGACTGGCGAACCAGTCTAAACCTACCTGTCGGGGCAAAAGTATTCCTTCTGCGTGACATCGTCAAGGGACAAATATGGTGAGGCTTGCTGCTTGCCCAGTCGCTGAGTCACCCGTATTCTCGGCCCATGAGCGAGCCTGACGACAACGCCACTCCACCAGTTTTACCCTCCAAGCCGACACAGCCGCCTCAGCAGTCGGGTATTGGACGGCATGTCTTTCTTTTTATGATTATCTTGGTGGCAGGGCTCTTCATCCTTGGGGGTTGGCTCATTTCATCTTTCAGCGAATTTGCCGACACTATGATGGCACCGCCCACTGACCAATATACTGAGGTCACCGTGCGTGCTGGTGATTCCGACAAGCACATTGCGGTGATTGATGTCTATGGAATCATTACGAGCTACGGCGCGCTTGGAGATAACATGGTGAATCGTATCAAGAAACAACTCGATCTCGCCGGGGCCGATCCGCGGATCAAGGCGGTTCTTCTGCGCATTGATTCTCCCGGCGGCGAAGTGTTGGCCTCGGATGAAATTGCACTGGCCATCAGGGAGTTTCAGGATGCGGAACACAAAAAACCCGTCATCGCCTCCATGGGTGGGTTAGCGGCCAGTGGTGGCTATTATGTTGCCGCGCCTTGCCGATTCATTGTCGCCAACGAGCTGACCATCACCGGTTCCATCGGTGTTATCATGCAGTCCATGAACATACACGGGCTTATGGAAAAAGTAGGGGTCAAGGCCGATGTTTACAAAAGCGGGGACAACAAGGATATGCTTTCTCCTTTTAATTCGCCTGAGTCTGTCAGTGATGAGCAAAAGGCCATTCTTGATGGTTTCATCGAAGAGACCTACAAAAAATTTAAAAAGGTTGTTAAGGACGGACGCGAGAAAACCGGCCTCCGAAAAACTCCGCTGGCGAAAGAACTCGACGGCGATTGGGCCGATTATGCAGATGGCCGGATTCTTTCTGGCAAAAATGCCCATGATCTTGGAATGGTCGACGACCTCGGTAATTTCGATTTCGCCGTTGCCCTCGCAGAGAAATACGTTGGCATTGACAAAGGAAAAGCCAGGCTCGTGAAGCATGAGCCTCCTTTTAATATTGGCGGGCTCTTCAGCCTGCTGGGCAAGGCCGAGGAGAAGGATCCCGGCACCACACTCAAGATTGATCTTGGCCTGTCTGTGCCCCAGCTCAAGCCCGGTTTGCCCTACTACCTTTCGCCGCATCTATATTCTGAATAACCTGCTAGGGTGAAACACTGCACCGTCATTGAGCATTCTCTCGCGCAGGATCGCCTAGCAAAACTGCGCGAGGTAGGGACAGGCACGGAAAATTTCCGCAGGGCCTTAGGTCAAGTTGGTCTCATTCTGCTCCACGAAGCAACGCGTGATTTAAAGATGAAAACCAAGCGCGTACGCACGCCACTTGCACCAGCTGTTGCGCAAGTGCTGGCAAGAGAAATCCTGCTGGTGCCCATCCTTCGCGCCGGCCAAGGGCTCATTGCCCTTTGTGATCAACTGCTGCCCGAGGCCCGTATTGGCTACTTGGGCATGGCTCGCAATGAGGAAACTCTACAACCCGAATGGTATCTGGAAAAACTCCCGCCCCGCCTTGGTCGCTTCGAGGTGATTGTTTGCGATCCCATGCTGGCCACCGGCGGCAGCGCCATCGCCGCTGGTGAACTGCTTGAAAAACGTGGTGCCAAACAAATCCAGTTCATTCACGCTCTCGCAGCGCCGGAGGGCGTGCGCGCCTTGCGTAAGAGTTTTCCCAAGGCCAAAATCCTTACTGCCGCCTTGGATGATCGCCTCAATGAAAAGGGTTACATCTTACCCGGCCTCGGTGATGCAGGTGATAGATGTTTTGGTTGTTAACGGCACGGAATTCCGGTCTGAATGATAAGGCTGATGCTTTTGGTCTCTTGCGAAATCCGCGTAATAGGTGTAGATTGTAATAATCTGTTATGTCTATTTTCTTGCCCCCGGAAGGGGAATCTATAGTTTTGCCGCCGATGGCTCCAGGCCGGAAATCTACAAAGAAAACGACCAGCCGGTCTCCTCGCAAAAGCGCGAAGGGAAAGCGCGCGCCGCGTAAGCAAGCAGATAAGAAAAATGGAGCGGTTGGACGTGCGCCATCAGTGATTTCGCATATCAAACAACCGGAGCATGCGAAGGGTTCCTATGGCGCAAATTCGTCAATCAATCTGTATCTCAATGAAATCGCACAGTATCCGCTGATCTCAGTGCAGGATGAGATCGACCTGGCCGCACGCATCAAGAAAGGCGACGAGGAAGCGGAGCAGGAACTGATTAATGCCAATCTGCGGCTCGTAGTGAAAATCGCGCGCGATTACGCGGGACTTGGCCTGCCTCTGCTGGATTTAATCGATGAAGGCAATATGGGGCTAATGAAGGCGGTGAAGCGATTTGACCCCAGTAAGGGTGGCAAGCTTTCTACTTACGGTTCGTGGTGGATCAAGCAATCGATCAAGCGCGCGTTGGCTAACCAATCCAAGACTATCCGGCTACCTGTCCATTTGGTGGATAAAATTTCCAAGATGCGACGTGTGGCGATGAGATTGCACGAAGACTTCGGTCGCGAGCCCACTGATGAAGAATTAGGTGAGGAAATGCACATGCCGGCCGCCAAGATTTCGCAATTACGCACTGCTGCCATCCGTCCAGCTTCGCTCGATGCACCACTCGGTGATGAGGTGGAGAGCGACACACTCGGCGATGTGGTGGAAGACAATCACATGCACACCCCCTACGAGGATCTTGAGGAGAAGACGGTGAACAAGATGCTGCATTCATTATTGGAGAGCATCAATGAGCGTGAGGCGGCAATCCTGCGCTATCGGTTTGGTCTGGAGGATGGTGGTGAAACTCGCACGCTGGAGGTGGTCGGCAAGAATTTCGGAGTCACCCGCGAGCGGGTGCGACAGATCCAGAATATCGCCCTCGGTCGGCTCAGGCGCATGATTAATCGCATTGAAGAATTTGAGGATCATCATTGACACATGAGTGACGTCACCGCCGGCGATCTTGAAGCCGCCATCCGCAATGTGCCTGATTTCCCCAAGCCGGGCATTCAATTCAAGGACATCACTCCCGTTCTCGGTGATGCCGCGCTCTTTGCCGGTTCCATTGATCTGCTTGCCGCGCATCATCGGGAAAGAGGCATCGACGCGGTGGTGGGCATTGACGCGCGCGGTTTCATCTTTGCTGCCGCGGCTGCATGCCAACTTGATGCCGCCTTTGTGCCCATCCGAAAAAAGGGCAAGCTCCCGCACAAAACCATTGAGGAAAATTTCTCGCTTGAGTACGGCGAAGACACCGTGGCCATTCACGAGGACGCCCTGAAACCCGGCGCGCGCGTGCTGCTGCTCGATGACCTCCTCGCCACTGGCGGTACTGCCGCTGCTGCCGCCAAGCTCGTGCGTAAAGTCGGCGCGGAAATTGTCGAGATCGGTTTCCTTATTGAGCTGAGCTTCCTCAACGGCCGCGAAAAACTCGACGATCACCCCATCCACTCCGTCATCACCTATTAAAGTGATGTCGCGCACCGCAGTCTTCCCGCTGCGCGATTACAATCTCGCCGCCACCCTTACCTCCGGCCAAGCCTTTCGCTGGCGCGAGGCAAATGGCCTGGTCATTGAATGGGAAAACATCATCGCCGGCCGCTGGGTGCGCCTCCATGTAAAAGACAAGCAACTCCACGCCCAAACCGCTAAACCCCAGAAGGATTGGCAATGGCTTACTGACTACCTTCAGCTTGAGGTGAACCTTAAGGAAATACTTGCTGCTTTTCCCAAGGATGATCCCCACCTAGCTGCTGCCAGGAAAACCTGCCGCGGTCTGCGCCTGCTTAAGCAGGACCCATGGGAAACCCTTGCCGGCTTCATTTGCTCCTCCAACAAACGCATCGTCCAGATCCAGCAGATCATCGCTGACCTTTGCGATCGCTTTGGCGAACCCATTCACGAAGACTGGCAAACCTTCCCCACTGCCGAGCGCCTTGCTTCAGCCACCGAGGCCGATCTGCGCGACTGCCGCATGGGTTACCGTGCCAAATACCTCCACGCCACCGCCACGATGATTGCCGCCGGCGAAATCGATCTCCCAGCCATCGCCACGCTCGATTACCCCGTCGCTTTGGCCGAACTCCAACGCCTTCCCGGCATCGGCCCCAAGGTTGCTGACTGCATCCTCCTCTTCGCCTACGCCCATCCCCAAGCCTTCCCGCTTGATACCTGGATCATAAAAGCCCTGCGCCAGCTCTACTTCCCCCGCCGCAATCCCACCCCAAAGCAGTTGCGTGCATTCATCCAAAAACACTTCGCCCCCCACCACGGCTACGCCCAGCAATATTTGTTTCACCACGTGCGCACGCAGGGCGGGTTGTTGGGGGAAACCAATGAAGAGTAGGGAGTTGGCCTACTTTGCACGCCCCGTATGCCGGGCATTCTGCCCACGCATAGGCCACGGGCTTTTGGCTAGGCCTTTGGAATCGGTCTTGATGGCATAGAGCTTTTTGTCCTGTGACCCGATGTAAACCGTGCCATCTGGTCCAATGGCGGGGGAGGAGTACACCTTATCTTCCGTTTTAAATTCCCATAGCTTGACCCCACTCTTGCCATTGATGGCATAGAGCTTTTTGTCATATGACCCGACGTAAACCGTGCCATCAGATCCGATGGCGGGGGAGGATTGTACCTCATCTCCCGTTTCAAATTCCCATGACTTGACCCCAGTCTTTCCATTAATGGCATAGAGCTTGTCGTCATTTGACCCGACGTAAACTGTGCCATCAGATCCGATGGCGGGGGAGGAGTACACCTCACCTCCCGTTTCAAATTCCCATAGCTTGACCCCA
>CBFHWX010000099.1:0-9526 GCA_965659445.1 Limisphaerales bacterium
GGGGTGAGCTTTGATGTTCACAAGGGTCGTACGTTAGGTATTGTGGGGGAGAGCGGCTGCGGCAAGAGCGTCACTGCCTTGTCCATCATGCGGCTACTGCCGCAGCCGATGGGTAAAATACTTGGGGGCCAGGTTTTGTTTGATTCCATGAATCTCGCAACGGTTGACTCCGCGAAAATGCGTACTGTCCGTGGTAATCGTATCAGTATGATTTTTCAGGAGCCGATGACGGCCCTCAATCCGGTACATCGTATTGGTAAGCAAATCTGCGAAGTGCTTACCCAACATAACGATCTTTCCCCGGATGACGCCTGGCAGCAGGCCATTGAGATGCTCGACAAGGTGGGCATCCCGTCTCCGGAAATTCGCGTGACAGAATATCCGCATCAACTTTCTGGTGGGATGCGGCAACGGGTAGTGATTGCCATTGCGCTGGCGTGTGGTCCGGAGTTGGTGATTGCCGATGAGCCGACCACGGCGCTGGACGTTACCATTCAGGCGCAAATTCTGCAGCTCATCAACAATCTCCAGCGTGACTTGAACATGGCAGTGATGCTCATCACGCACGACCTAGGCGTGATTGCCGAGACCTGTGATGAGGTGTGCGTGATGTATGCCGGACGGATCGTTGAGTGTGCTTCGGTGAAGGAGGTGTTTGCCAATCCACGGCACGCCTACACGCAGGGATTGCTAAACTCTATCCCGCGGTTAAACGGCACGCCGAAGACGGAGCTGAACACAATCGAAGGGATGGTTCCGGCGCTGAAGGATCTCAAACCCGGTTGCCGGTTTGCCCCGCGCAGTGGACGCGAGCATGAGACGGAACTGCTAACCGAACGCCAGCCTATGAAGGAAATTTTGCCCGGTCACTGGGTGGAAGACTGTCCGGTTTGCACAAGGGCATGAATGCAGAACTGCCCATAATGACAACGGACAACCTCCGGATGCATTTCCCGGTGAAAGGCGGAGTGTTTCGACGCGCGGTGGCGGCGTGTAAGGCGGTGGATGGTGTGAGCCTTGCGATTAAACCGGGCGAAACACTGGGACTAGTGGGTGAAAGCGGCTGCGGTAAAAGCACGCTCGGTAAGACGATGGCGCGCTTATACAAACCTACTGGCGGCGGTGTCCGTTTTGAAGGCAACGAGCTAGGAGGTCTGTCACGCGGTGAATTGAAGCCGTTCCGGCGCGAGATACAGATGATTTTTCAGGATCCCTATGAGTCGCTCAATCCGCGTCAGACTGTGGCGAACATAATTGAGGAGCCCTTCATTATTCACAAAATGGGTAGTGGCAATGAGCGGCGAGAGTGGGTGGCAGGATTGCTGGAGCAGGTTGGTCTGCCGTCAGTCGCTGCGCAACGCTATCCCTTTGAATTCTCCGGTGGCCAACGTCAGCGGATCGGCATTGCGCGCGCGCTGGCGTTGAAACCCAAGCTTCTCATTTGTGATGAACCGGTTAGTGCCTTGGATGTCTCGATTCAGAGTCAGATTCTGAATTTACTCATGGATTTGCAGCGCGAGTTGAACTTGAGTTATCTCTTCATCTCGCATGATCTGGCGGTGGTCAAACATATCAGTGATCGTATTGCGGTAATGTACCTCGGGCGCATTGTGGAGTTGGCGCCTGCGGCGGAGATTTATTCCAATCCGCTCCACGCCTACACCAAGGCGCTAATATCGGCAATTCCCGTGCCGGACCCCACATTTGTGCCTGATCGGGCGATTTTGGAGGGCGATGTGCCCTCACCCATCGACCCGCCTGATGGGTGCCGCTTTGGGGCGCGAAGCGGGGTGGAACACTCAACGAATTCTCTGAATAAACTGTCGCCATTTGAAGAGGTATCTCCCGGGCATTGGGTTGAGGCCTGCCAGCATTGTGTGGATTTGAAGGCGGTGTAACGTATTGCAGGGAAATGGCGTCTATGCTAAGGGAACTTGCAGAGGCGTTACGCTTGTGTTAAGGGAACTTGTCGAGGCAAAATGAAAACATCCATATCCTTAAAACGCGGTTTCACACTGGTGGAAATCATGATCGTGGTGGCAATCATCGGGCTATTGGCTGCGGTGGCCATCCCGAACCTCATCAAGGCTCGTAAAACCGCACAGGTAAGCGCATGCAGATCGAACCTACAAGCCATGGAAGGCGCAATCACCCAGTGGGCTCTGGAGAAACGCAAATCCGACGATTCCGAAGTGACGTTGGAGGACATTGAGTCATGGCTGAGTAAAGGCAAAATCCCGGAATGTCCATCGGGTGGCGAATACGAGCTATTTACCGTCCAAGACCTGCCAACGTGTACCATAATAGGGCATACCATAGACCCTGATGAGCAGAAGGAGTACGAACAAGGAGATGATGCCGACGACGACGGCGAATAGGGCTGGCGGTTTGAAAATGAAATCAAACCAGGCTGCTTCAGGTTTTACTCTCATTGAAGTTCTACTTCTCCTCGTTGTAGTAGGTTTTTTGCTGGGGGTTGCTCTTCCAAACAGTATCAGGGCACAAAAAGAAGCTAATGCCCATCATTGCCGGGCAAACTTGGAAGACATTCAATATGCCATTCAATTATGGGTTTCGACCGGGAACGTAGGGCCGGGGGAAAAGGTAACATTTGAGAAAATCCTGGAGCATTTAGATAGAGGAAGGGTCAATTGCCCTTCCGGAGGAGATTATAATTTGTCTGCTGTGGGGAAAAAGCCATCGTGTACCATCGAGGGGCATTCTTTGATGAGGGAAGAGGAGTAGCGTCCCATGCGCCGGTTTTCACAATGCGGCTTCGGGGCGGTGGATTGGATTTTGGCCGTGGCGATTCTGATGGTGGGAGTCGCGGTGCTAATACCCTACACTATTTCTGGAAAGCAGGACAAAAGCGTCCTGACATGCGTGAAAAATTTACAGGAGTTGGACAAGGCCATGCGCCTGTGGGAGCTCGACAAGGCGATGCCGCGAAATTCGCCGGTGACCTTAGCTGAGATCCTACCTTATCTGGCAGATGGCGCCTCAACCAACTGTCCCAGTGATGGGCAGTACACTGTTACCGGACTCACCAATCCTCCCGCATGCACCATCCCCGGTCATGCGCTGAAAAACGAGGGGGAATAACGACCTCTTGAGTGTATAGTTTGGGCCGATTGTTATACAGCCATGTCAGATGAAGAATCGCCTCCTGTAATTGGCCCGGAAGCAACAAGGCAGCCTAAAGTTAGCGGATTGGCCATCGCCTCACTTATATGCGCTCTTCTAATTCCCCCCGTAGGTTTAATTCTGGCTATCGTGGCCTTGCGATCCATGAAAGCAAACCCCGCGATAGGTGGCAAAGGGGTGGCCGTGGCGGGAGTAGTGGTTTCGAGTCTATTTACACTTATTTTTACGGTTTTGACAGTGGTCTTGGTAATTGTAGCAATCCCGAACTTACAGGAGGCTCGCAAACAAGCTCAGATTAACGCTTGCAGATCGAACCTACACACCATGGAAGGTGCTATCATGCAATGGGCTCTGGAGAAACGCAAAGCCGACGATGCCGAGGTGACGCTGGAGGATATTGCGAGTTATATGAAGGATGGGATCCTCCCGCGCTGCCCGTCGGGAGGTGAATATGAGCTGTTTACTGTCCGAGACCTGCCAACGTGCACCATTATAGGGCATACCATAGACCCTTATGAAGAGGAAGAAGACGGTGAGTAGTCGGTCTTACCAATCAGCCCGCAATTCAGGGGGTGACTTTCCTTGGGCGCGCAATGATTGCAAGCTCAGGGAGTCGTGACGTTTGGCGAGACGCTGTCCGGTTTCATCACACATGAGTTCACAGTGAAAAAAGGCAGGCGGTGTGAGCTTGAGCGCGTCGTAGAGAAGCAGCTGCCGCGCGGTGGAGATCAATAGATCAGCCCCTCGCACCACTTCCGTGATGCCCATCGCGGCATCGTCTACCACCACGGCGAGTTGATAGGACGGGTCACTGTTTTTTTGCCAAACAGGAAAATCGCCGAAATCCCTTCCAGCCACAAATCGTTGCGGGCCAAAATGGCCGTCTTGGAATTCAATCACATTACCTTCCGGCACACGAAAGCGCCAGTTGGCGGGTTGATTTTCCGGAGTCGCCACGGCTTGACGGCAAGTACCTGGGTAAAGTATTTCACCCTCTTCAGAGTGCGGGGCGGTGGAGGCTTCCTGGATATCCTTACGAGTGCAGGTGCACGGGTAGAGGTGGCCTGCATGCTTTAATTTTTCGAATGCCTCCTCGTATTGATCCTTGCGGTCGGATTGATTGACGGGTTCGCCTTTCCATTTAAGACCAAGCCACCGGCAATCTTCAAGAGCGGCGGCGTGAAACTCGTGCTTGCATCGGGCGGTATCAAGGTTTTCGTTCCGGTAAAGTAAGGTTCCACCGGCGTCGTGGCAGCGTTCCTGGGCGATCCAAAAAGTGCGCGCGTGGCCGATGTGCAGTAAGCCCGTCGGCGTGGGGGCAATGCGGCCGCGGTATTCCATTTAGTCAATAAAACGCTCGGTGATACCATCATAGGTATCAATGCGGCGGTCGCGAAGGAATGGCCAATGGGTGCGGGCTTCGTCGATCTGCGCAAGATCAATCTCCGTGACAAGGATTTCCGGCTGGTTTGCGGAAGCTTGAGCCATGATTTCGCCTGATGGGGTGCAGACAAAGCTTTGCCCCCAAAATTCAAGGCCGTCGCCACCTGCGGGCTTTTCATGGCCCACGCGGTTTATGGCCGCTACAAAGCAACCGTTGGCTATGGCGTGACTGCGCTGGATGGTTTGCCATGCATTGTGCTGTGCTTTTCCTTCGGTGGCTTTTTCGCACGGATGCCAGCCAATAGCGGTGGGGTATAGTAGAATCTCGGCCCCGGACAGGGCGGTGAGGCGCGCAGCCTCGGGATACCATTGATCCCAGCAGATCAAAACGCCAATTTTGCCGTATGCGGTGTTCCACGTGCGAAACCCCAAATCACCGGGCGTAAAGTAAAATTTCTCATAATACAGGGGATCGTCCGGGATATGCATTTTTCGGTAAATACCAAGTAACGAGCCGTCAACATCAATAATAGCGGCGGAGTTATGGTATAGGCCTGCGGCGCGTTTTTCGAATATAGAGGCGACAATAACGACGTTTTCTTCGCGGGCGATTTGCTGGAAAGCTTCCGTGATGGGGCCGGGAATGGGCTCGGCAAGGTGGAAGTTTGCGTGGTCTTCACTTTGCGCAAAGTATTGGTAGGCAAAGAGTTCCTGTGTGCAAATAATTTGTGCGCCTGCGTGGGCCGCTTTTCTCACGGCTTGGCAGACGTGGTCGAGATTTACGACTGGATCGGCTTCACAAGCATGTTGAAGGAGCCCCAATATTACTTTTTTTGGAGTTTTTTTCATAGGTTGTTTAGCGTGGGCGATGGTGTTCTTAAAGCCTGTCAAGTCAAGCTTGTGCTTAAAAAATAGAGGTAATTGTGAATACTTTTTGGCCGATAGTGACTTTTTTCCCTTGCGGTAAACTAAAAACGCCTCCATTTACTGCGCGAGTCGCAATGCGACAAATTTTAACCAAAGGAGAAAAATAAATGGCGAAATTGACAAAGACCCAAACCATCGCTGCGGTTGCCGAAGCAGCCGACCTAACAAAACCCCAAGCCAAGGCGGCATTGGATGCGGTGGCTAATCTGGCCTGCCAAAACGCGGCAGATGGTTTCACGATCCCAGGCCTCGGAAAAGTATCCATTCGGCAAACCAAAGCCCGTGAAATGGTGATGCGCTTTGGCCCGAGAGAAGGTGAGACCGTGCAGGTGCCAGCAAAAACAAAGCTGAAATTCACCTTCTTGAAGGCAGCCAAGGAAGCTATTGGGGTCTAGAAGGAATGTTCGATTTTTCACAGCGCCCCGAATGGGGCGCTTTTTTTTGCCCCCCCACCCGATAATCGCATGAAAATTGGGGTGGTCGGTGTTGGCGCCTTGGGCAGTTATTACGGAGGAAAACTCTGCCAAGAAGGAGAGGAGGTGCACATGGTGCTTCGAACCGACTTTGAGGTCGTGAAAGACAAGGGCCTGCGAATTGTCAGCAACGAAGGTGATTTTACTGTGCGACCGCATGTGCATATTTCGCCTAAGACAACCGGTAAATGCGATCTGGTTCTGGTAGCCCTGAAAACCACGGCCAATGATCATTACAATGAATTGATCGCTCCACTGGTTGCAAAGCGCACCGTAATTCTTTGTTTGCAAAACGGGCTCGGTAATTGCGAGCGATTGGCAGAGCTTTTCGGCGCTGAGAAAATTATGGGTGGCCTTTGTTTCGTGTGCCTCAATCGCACAGCGCCCGGAGTGGTGCGCCATATCGCCTTCGGTAAAATTATCCTTGGCGAACATATTGGTCCTCCACAGGCACGCACACGAGCAATTGCTGAAATGTTCATGAAGAGTGCTGTGCCTTGTGGTGTCGTAGAGAATCTCGGGCACGGCCTCTGGGAGAAGCTGGTTTGGAATATTCCATTCAATGGTCTTGGTGTGGCCAGTGCCGCTGGACTTGAGGCTTTGATGTCCAAGGGTGAAACCATGCCGGCGCAATTGGGTGATACTCTCTCCACAGATCATCTGCTGGCTGACCCGCAATGGGAGCAGAATGTTCGTGCGCTCATGCTGGAACTCATCGACGTGGCCAGCGCCAAGGGAATTGCGCTGGAGCCCGAATTAGTTGATCGCATGATCGAACACACTCGCACCATGGGTTCCTATCGGGCGTCTACGGTGGTCGATTTTGAGAACGGCCGGCCTATTGAGCTGGAATCCATGTTTCTCGAACCCCTGCGCCAGGCACTGGCTGCAGGCATCGCTGTACCACATTTGGAGGCACTTTGTATTGTTTTGGGGAAACTGGACCGCTATCTTCCGCGCCCATGAGTGTACGAGTTCGTTTTGCTCCGAGCCCGACCGGGCATCTGCATATTGGTGGTGCCCGCACGGCGTTGTTCAACTGGCTTTACGCGCGGCATACCGGCGGCCAGTTTGTGCTGCGCATTGAGGATACTGATGAGGAACGCAACACGCCTGAGGCAATTGGGGTGATTCTTGATGGGCTTGGATGGTTGGGGTTAAATTGGGATGAAGGCCCTGCCGGTAATGATCCGGCAGGACCCAGCAGGGGTGATTGTGGGCCGTATTTCCAGTCCCAGCGAGGTGATATTTATTCCCGGCGAGTGGAGGAGTTAAAGGAAAAAGGCCTGGCCTATGAGGATGATGGGGCCATTCGTTTCCGTATGCAGCGGGAACCAGTCACAATTCCCGATCTGATTTGTGGAGATGTGGTCCGTGAGTTGACGGACCGAGAGGAAGTTCAACCTGATTTCGTGATTGTGCGCTCTGACGGCAAGCCGGTATTTCATCTTGTAAATGTTGTAGATGATATCGAGATGAATATTACGCATGTGATTCGTGGTGAAGATCATCTTTCCAACACCTCCAAGCATATTGCGCTCTTTCGGGCTTTTGATGCTGAGCCGCCGGCTTTTGCTCATATCCCTCTAATTCTTAATACCAACGGCAGCAAAATGGGCAAGCGTGATGAAGGCGCTTCCTTGGGGTTTTGGCAGCAGTCAGGTTGCGTTCCAGAAGCCGTGGTAAATTACCTGAGTCTGCTTGGTTGGTCGCCCAAGGATGAATCAGAGATAATGCCAATAGGTGAAATCATTGAACGCTTTGATCTGCCGCAAATTAATCGCGCAAATGCGCGTTTTGACACCGAGAAAATGCAGTGGATGGCCTACGAACATTTGCGTCATCTGCCGATGGACCGCTATTGCAAGCTCGCCAGAGAGGCCGGCGTGGACTTTGGAGAATACGACGACGAGGAATACCTCCATGCTGCCTTGGCGACCTGTCAGGATAAAGTGAAGCAAATTGGCGATCTTGCCGCCTTTTGCAGTTTTTATTTCACCGACGACTTTGAATACGATGAGGCCATGGCGTCCAAGGCACTTGCACCGGAAAATAAAGAAAGTTTTTCCCAGTTGCGTGAGGCATTTTTCTCATTGGAGAAATTTGAGGTGGAAGCCTTGGAAACAGTACTAAAAGCCTTGGCTGAAGAGATGGGTGTAAAGGTTCGCGATTTGGTGATGCCAGCTCGACTGGCTTGTACGGGAATCAAAGTAGGTCCAAGCCTGTATGATTTGATGGTGGTTTTGGGCAAAGAAAAGGTCTTGGCCCGATTTGACCGGGCTCTGTCGCAGATGGGTTGATTTTTATATTACGATGGGGTCCAATCTTCCAAGGAGAAAGGCATGACCACTGCCAACAAAGTAACCATAGGACGCATCATTCTGGTGCCAATTTTTGTAGTGCAAATGCTCTACTACTTCCGGACAGGCGACGAACTGCATCGTTACCTCGCCATGGCTGTTTTCTTGATCGCGACGATTAGTGATGGCATTGATGGCTATCTTGCGAGGCATCGTGGTCAAGCTACACAGGTAGGTGCTTTCCTTGATCCCATTGCCGATAAGCTGCTGATGCTTTCAGGTTTGATTTTGTTGAGCATTGAGTTTGAGAAAAACCCCTTCGAGCAGAGGATGCCATTGTGGCTTACGGGCACGGTAATTGGTCGTGATGTGATTGTGGTATCGGGAAGTGTGTTGCTTTATGTGGTAATTGGCAATGTGAAGGTAAAACCGCTATTCATGAGCAAAACCTCGGCGGTATTGCAAATGGTGACAATCGGATGGGTGCTTTTCAAATTGCCGCCAATAGGGACCTTTTGGCTTGCAGTGTCGGTTGTGGTAACTACGGCAATAACTGGGGTGCTTTACGTAACCGATGGGATCCGGCAATTCAGTGAACATCCAGCTGCAAAACCGGAAATCGATAACAGCGACGATACTGAAACTTGACCGGTGCATTTGATTTGTCGCAGGCTCCCTCGCCATGGCTATTGGTCCAAATATTACACTGAAAGAAGGCGCAAAAGCTCCGGCGTTCACGGCTAAGACCAGTGGCGGCGGAAAGGTATCGCTAACGGATTTCAAGGGTCAGCACGTTGTGCTGTTTTTTTATCCGAAAGACGATACGCCTGGCTGAACGAAGGAAGCCTGCGCGTTCCGTGATGAACACGCCAAATTTGACGGGGCCAAGGCTGTGGTGCTCGGGGTAAGCTGTGATTCGGTGGCCAAGCACGATAAATTTATTGAAAAGTACAATCTACCCTTTTTGCTTCTCTCCGATGAAGATCAGAAAATTGTTCAGAAGTATGGTGCCTGGGGTCCCAAGAAATTTATGGGGAGGGAATATGAAGGGATTCATCGTATAAGCTTTTTGATTAATCCGGACGGGAAAATTCAGAAAATATGGCCCAAGGTGAAACCTGAGGAGCACGCTGCTGAAGTATTGGCGGAAATACAGGCTAGTTGAAGAGGTTATGAAAAAAAGAGGCCCCTGAAGGCTCAGGGGCAAAATTGGTTGCGGGAGGCGGATTTGAACCGCCGACCTTCAGGTTATGAGCCTGACGAGCTACCGGGCTGCTCCATCCCGCGCGCAGAGGATAC
>CBFHWX010000100.1:0-9460 GCA_965659445.1 Limisphaerales bacterium
TGGTAGCTATCAGGTGCTGGTCACAACCATTAATCACAACGGAACCAATCGGGGGGTGATTGGCGTTCCAATTCTGCTGAACCGATTGGTTTAATGGTACGGCTGCACCACACGTGCGCTTCGCGCACTGGGCCTATGGCTCCACTTTGCACCAGCTCGACCACCCGACGGTAATTGTCATTCGCATGAATTTGAGTTCCCATCTGGGTGGCCACGCCTGACTTGGCAAAGGTTTCACGCATCACACGCGCTTCATGCACACTGTGGGCCAGAGGTTTTTCACAGTAAACATGCTTCCCAGCGCGCATCGCCGCCACACTGGCCAATGCATGGCAGTGATCAGCAGTACTGACAGTCACTGCATCAATAGACTTGTCATCGATCATCTTGCGCCAGTCAGTATATTTCTTGGCCTTGGGGTATTTCTTGTGGACTGCTTGCAGGGTTTGAACGTTTACATCGCATAGAGCCACGATGTTTTCGGAGGAAACGCCGCGCAGATTCGCTGAGCCCCGGCCGCCCGAACCAATGATGCCGATATTAAGTTTTTCATTGGGCGAATCCTTGGCTGCTCCCAGCAGTAGATTGGGGCCAGTCGTTGCAATAAGACCGGCGGCACCGGTGGTCTTAATAAATGTTCTACGTTTCATATATATCCTTTTGTCTATCTATTAGGTGCGCTACGGCGCGTTCTTTTGAATTCCTCAAGCTTGCTTTTAAGTTCTGCAACAATTTCAGGTTTTTCCAGGTAAAGATTGGTCGTTTCACCGGGGTCAGTCTCGAGGTCATAAAGTTGCCCGAAAGCTGATGGAGCTTTTTCCGGCAAGGCAAACTGCTTCATCCCCCATTCACCTCCACGATTATAGTTATTACCCCCCGATCCCTTGTGGTCGAGATACTTCCATTGGCCTTTCCGGATGGCCAAGGCGAGACTCATGGTCTGATGGAGTGTGTATTGGCGGACAGGTTCATTGCCTCCAAGCAAGGCAGGAAGAATATTGTAGCTGTCCTCGGCTACATTATTGGGGAGCTTGGTCTCGGTAATTGCCGCAACCGTAGCCATAATGTCGGTCAGGCAAACGGTTTGGTCAGAAATACTGTTTGCTTTAATCTTACCCGGCCACCGAGCAATGAATGGTACGCGATGCCCCCCCTCCCACTGATCCCGCTTTACTCCACGCCAAGGGCGTGCCCCATCGTGCTTGTGGTCACGCCGCATGGCGATAGTGGTAGGAACCTCAGGTCCATTGTCACTGGAGAATATCACCAATGTGTTCTTATCCATGCCATTCTTCTTTAGTGCCTTCATCAGCTCTCCGACGATATGGTCCATTTCAAAAATGAAATCGCCGTGAGGACCGGCCTTGGTCTTTCCCTTGAAGGCCTTCCCAGGGAATGACGGCAGATGTACCGCCTGCATGGAATGAAAGAGAAAAAACGGCTTCTCTGGCGACTCTTTAGCGTGCTTCTCCAGAAACTTCAGGCTCTTCTCCAAAAAAATCATATCCACCTCCTCAAGATCATAACCGGGCGCAATCATTCCCGGTCGGTTATCTCGGGAATAGGGATGCTTAGGCAACGGCCCTCGATCAACAATGCGTGTGGGAGGCGCGGGAATCTTGGTGCCATCAATGTAGGCATAGAGCCAATCGGTGGTCGGGCACGAGGCCGTACCAAAGAAATGGTCAAAACCATGATCCAACGGACCGCCTTTCAAGGCACGTGAGTAATCGATGCGACGTACTGCTGGTAAACCATTCTGATGGATGGGCTTGCCCTCCTTATCAAAAGCTGTCAGACCCACGTGCCATTTACCGAACATGGCCGTGGTGTACTGCTGTTGCTTGAGCATACTGGCCACGGTAAGTCGACCGGGATTAATCAGACAGGGGCCTCCCACCCCGGTGAAGACTCCCCGATAGTTGAGCCTGAAAGCCATGTGACCGGTAAGGACGCTGTATCGGGTGGGTGTACAAACGGTGGATGGACTGTGCGCATCAGTGAAGCGCATGCCTTCCTTGGCCAATCGATCCAGATGGGGAGTGGGCACCTTAGATTCGGGATTGTAACAATCCACATCACCATAACCAAGATCGTCAGCAAGGATGAAGAGGATATTGGGTTTATCAGCGGCATTTAAATAGCCGCAGAGGAGACAAAGGATGGGGAATAAACGGATGATCATTTCTGTAAAATCTTTCGGAGGCCCTCAAGGTTTTCACGTAGGGCAATTTCAGTGTCGGCATCACTGCGATGATCGAGTATCCCAATGGGACCGGCATAACCGGACTTTTGTATTGTGGCGATCATGGCCGTCTCATGTTTGCCGCGGCCAAGTTGCAGGATCTTGGGCTTTGCTCCGTCGTTCATGCCGTTGAGGTTGAGGCAAAGGAGGTACGGCTTCATTTGACGCAGTGACTTTTCCCAGTCGACGATGTGACCGTGGCCATGGTGGAGGTTATAAACGATGCCAACATGTTTTGCGTCGTGATGTTTACGCAAATATTTGCACACCGCCGCGAGGTTGGCTGGCTCGCCGCTCCAGCCACCGTGATTGTACAGCCCGAGTTGGCTGCCCATTTTTTTTGTGCGGGCCACCAATGGTAAAAGTTGTTTAGCCGCGGCGGATACCTTGGCCTCCTGCGTGTTGCCCTTGGGCTGGGGGAACATGTACCAGACCTGCGGGGTAATCCCGTGTTTCTCAAACAGCTTAAACGCCTTCTCGTGCACGGCCCAAAAGGCGAAGAACTCCAATCCGTGTTTCTTGTACTGCAGAATCTCCTCCTCAAACTCCACCACATGCTTCGCGCGCCAGTCGTAGGCCACTCGCTTGAGCCCTAGCCGCTTGAGCATCACCGTGCGCTCCACCGGCCCGCGTTGCTTGGCATCAAAGGGCACGATACACCATGCGACGAGTTTGTCCTTAGCGAAGTTGTCCGCGGATGCGACTGGGAGTGCCAGTACGTTGAGTAAAACAAATATGATGAGATATTTTTTCATCGTCACTATCGCTTAATCTGAATCGGGACCAATGCCGGGTCGCCTATTTGCATGTAGAGGAATTGGTTCATCTTTCGGCTTTGGGCCGATCGAGCAGGTGTTTTCTTGGTGTACCATTGCGGGGTAAAACCGCCCTGTCCCTCAATGAAGGCATTGATGAGGCGCTGGTAGGATTCGCCGAGCGAACGGTTCGCGAGATAAGACTCGAGCATGGGGTAGACATGCGGGAAGCCCATGTTCAGGCGCATGTGGCAAAAGACCGCCACCGCGCCACGATCGATCATGGTCAGCGAAAAGCGCTTGAGCTTGGGATCCAGACTGCCGGCCACCGGGCCGGCCATGGCACAATCGGTTGCCGTCCCCACACCCGAATAGCAGCTGCCGCTTAGGATGATCTGATTGGAAAAATTGACGGGATTTAAGGCATCAACCTTCATGCCAACAATGCGTCCGGGAACACCGTGGCCAAAGAGCATGGTGAGCGAACTTTTCTCTAGCTTGGCTCTGATCGGCTCCGGTAGTTTTGCCACCGGATTGCGGCGGCTACCCTGCAGAACCCAATGGTCCTTTCCGGGAGCTGCGGGAAAGCCGGCACGATTTTCCAGGCCGGGAATGGAATTGATGGTAAGATTGGCTGAAGTGTAGCCGGCTTTTTTGAGCGATCCCTTCAAAACTTCGATCTTCTGGAAGGACTTGTAGCCCGGGTCAAAGATCTGGGAGATGCCAAAAAAAATTTTGGACTTTTTGGCCGCATCATAACTGATGGATCTTTCAACCAGGCCAGACAAGCTCTTGGCATCTGAGGCAACGAGCAGTCCAGGATATACATCGAGATAAGGATCTTCATCCAACCTAGTAAACACATCCCAAAGTGCGAGAAGCGTATTTTCCCGGTAGCTTTGAAGCTGGGGCACCACGGCAACATACCGCGGCTTTAGTTTGATCAGCTGCAAACGCAACTGCTCGCGTGCCTTGGGATCGGAGCTGAGTTTTTGCAGGCTGCCTACCTTAAGTAATTTGCCTTTGTGATGACTCAGGAGTTTTTTTACCGCCTTAGTGCTCTCCTGATTCTGCACATCGGTGAGGACTACATAGGCCTTGCCCAAGGGCGCATGTGCTCGAGTATCCTGCACCCAACAGCTCATACGACGCGCTTCAAGGGAGGGAGTTTGGCCAGGCTTTACGCGAGGAATCTGATCCGGGGTTGGAACCACCAACGCTGCTGCTTTTGCAGTCGCCGCAAAAAGAGACATAAAAACAACGTAGCCTAAGAGGCGTAACAAGTGCATGGGGCTATGCTGCCAGAAAGAAAGCTACTGGCGAGGGCAAAAAAGAAGGATGTATCACTTTAAGTTTCAGGAATTTTTTTCCGACCATGGAATGTCATTGCGCGTATACCGCCCTTCTTTAAAACCACTAAAAAACTGATCGAGTAGAGGGTGAGTTATCTCCTCACCGCTCCCGTCAAGTTCCAGACTGCTTTCAGCCGGATAGGTGATGGATCCTGATTCATGAACGAGTACATGGTACCAAGGTTGATTCTTGTCAGGCTGGGTTTTATTCGACTGGTACCAATTTTCTCCGGCCATGCACATGAAATCGGTCGCAACCACCACCCCACGGTAATGATAACGCACATGACAAACCAATTCTCCGGGCACAAATTTGGGCTTTTTGTAACCGGATAATTCTTTACGAAGCATAATCATGGGAATCGGGACTAGGCCATTACAATCATGTTAAACAGGTTCTGAAGCCGCGCTCATTTTTCGCACATAACGTGTAACCAGCATCGAAGCAATCATGCTAAGAATGATCGCCCCGCCGAAGATATACATGCCCTTCAATACATCCACGTGCACGCGGATTGTGGCCAGCTCTGTGGTACTAATCACGCTTGTATTGATCTTCAAAAAGGTGACCATGAAGGCCACAACAAAGACATCGCCCATGGACCATTGTCCCCAAGTCTTGAGCCAGTTGAGCACACGCTCCTTGCCCCGACTGGCCGGCATCAGGATCCAGCTAAGGGCCAAATATTTGGAGATTGGGAAGAAAATTGTGAAGAGGAGAATACAGGTGGCAAGAAAAGCATCCGGTTTCGAAGTCTTAGTGCCCATATAGAGATCACGGATGGTTCTAAGCAGCTTAATTTCCTGTACTTGAGGTTCGGGATCAGGCACCTGGATAGTGACACTCGGCATCATAGTTTCAATAAGGTTAGCCCCCCGCGCCTTTACTTCCTTGTTCATCGTTCTGGAAATGTCTCCAATATTGATACGGTCGGCGGCCATGGCTTCCACCCCACCTTTGCTCTTATACTCCTGCTTTAACTTCCAAACCTCTTCACGGATCAATCCGGTGATCTCATCGGCAACCGTATCCAACGGCATATCATCACCAATTTTAGTCTTCATCATCTTCGAAACACCTTCCTCATTAACCTTCACGATGCCCTCAACCCGGGCCACGTTCATGGTGAGGCTGGTGATGTAAAGCGCAATCGAGAGCGGCAGGAGCACGCAGGCCAGTGTGTACCCCCAACCACGGTTTGCGCTGGTAGTCGTTTTATCAGAATCCTGTGGCATTGGTTTCCCTCATCTTATTTCTTTTCAGACGGAGCAGGGTTTCGGTTGCGTCGGGTGGGCACCTTGTTAAAGGAACCCACCTTGATGCTGCATTGTGGCAAGGCCTGCATGAGCTTTCTTGTTTCTTTGGAGGAAGCCGGATTTCCCCTGCCCCGCACTATCTCAAGGCTGGTTAACTTCACTAAGGGGTCAAGAATCCTGACTTGATTATTCTCCATATATAATTTTTTTAGCCCTTTCATACCGGCTAATGGCGAAAGATCGTAAACTCGGTTGTTATCCAGCTCGAGCCAGAGCATTTTATCCGAACCAGCAAGAGCGGAGAGGTCAGTGACACGATTGTCCCTGATGGATAACGTTTTCAGGAAGCGCAGCTTTGAAAGAGCCAATAGGTCTGATTCATTCGTGAGCCGATTACGCTCAAGATAAAGGTGCCTCAGATTTTGTGTGCCAGCCAATGCCGAAACATCCGAGATTTGATTAAAACTGAGTGCCAACCAATTCAGTTCATGCATATCGGCCAGAGGATAAATATTATTCACACGATTGCGTTCCAAATCCAAAGACAACATTGACGTCAACCTCACCAAGGGAGTCAGGTTGGAAACAAAATTTTTCCTGAGGTGAAGCACCCTTAGTTTTGATAAACCGGCTAGTGGAGTGAGATCGGAAATTTTATTTTCGCACGCGTAAAGCACCTCAAGCGAGGTCAACCCGGTTAAGGCCGTCAGGTCAGTAATATTATTCCCCACAATGTTAAGTCTCTTCAACCTGGACAATGCCGCCAAGGGTGAAATGTCCGTGATGCCAAGGGCAAAAAGATCCAGATTCTCAACTTGCTTCAAATCCTCCTGAGTCAGTTCAGTTGGAGATTTTCCGAGTGCCTCGCCTATCGCTTTCTTGGTGGAATTGTGATCGGTGCTATTCGAGTCAAAATCCTGAAGAGTAAAAACGGGAACTGAAACGGATAGGGGAAGAGAAGCCTGCTTTGGCTGGCGGTTAGTCGACGAAACCTTTGGAGCGACCTGAGTATTAGGAGCTTCCGGCTGCTTCCCGCACCCTAATACGAATATACAGGTCAAGAGGGGAATCAAAAAAAGTCGCGTCAATGACATCGATCAAAAAGGATTTATCGGTGCATGATAGATTCAATTTCTCCAGCTTCAATCGGAATGTTGGCCATGAGGTTTATGGGACCATCCTCCGTTACGACGATGTCATCCTCCAGTCGCACGCCAAACCCCTCATCTGGCAGGTAAATTCCGGGCTCTACGGTGAGGACTGTGCCGGGCTCAAAAGGTGTATAGTTGTCGCCCACATCGTGCACATCAAGGCCTAGCGGATGGCCGAGGCCGTGCATGAAATATTTTCGACAGGCGGGATTATTCGAATCCTGTTTTTTGATTTGGCTCTTTTTTAACAGACCAAGCTCGAGCAATTCCTCGTTCATATGGGCCTGAGCTTCCTTGGTCCAATCATTGTGTAGTTTGCCAACGATGGCACCCTCGGTGCTTGCACGCAATACACGCAGTACGGCGTTGTACACTTTCTTTTGTCGGCGTGAAAATTTGCCACTAACTGGAATGGTGCGTGTAAGATCCGCGTTATAATTGGCGTAGCTTGAGGCCACATCCATCAGTAGCAGCTGACCTTTTTTGCAGACTTGATCGTTCTGCTCGTAATGCAACACGCAATTGTTTTTTCCGGAGGCAATAATGGGGGTGTAGGCAAACTTGCCCCGCCGCTTGATGAATTCCCGCGCCAACTCGGCTTCCACCTCATACTCCGTAACACCGGGTTTCACAAAGCGCAGCGTACGCCGAAACCCCTTGCCCGTGATGTTCACTGCTTCCTTGAGTAGTTCGAGTTCGAGATCCGTCTTGACCACGCGCAACTGGTGCAGCAGTGGCGCGAGGCGGCGGTAGGTGTGCAGCGGGAAATCATCCTGACACTGGCGGATAAACCGCACATCACGCGTCTGCACCTCCACATTGGCGCGCTTATACTCATTGCTGTTGATGTAGATCGACTCCGCCTCACACATCAGTGAGCGGAAGATCACCGGAAATTCTGAGAGCCATTGCACGTTCTTGATGCCAGAAATCTTGCGCGCATCCTCCTTGCTGTGTTTGTAGCCTTCCCAGATTTTCAAGTGCTCATTGGGTTGACGCACAAAAAGAATTTCACGGTTCTTTGCCTCAGCAGCATCGGGAAACAGCAACAAGATACTCTCTTCCTGCTCAATGCCCGCGAGAAAAAACAAGTCGGCATTCGGATGCATTCTTAGCGTGCCGTCGGCATTGGTCGGCAGCACATCATTGGCATTCACCGCCGCCAACGCCTTGGGCTCCATCAGGTCAATGATGCGTTTGCGGTTTTGGGTGAACAGTTTATTTTTGATCGGCAATTGTCGCATGGGAATGTGTTAGTCGTAAAATAAGGATAGGTCCAATAAGTTGATCGCTCACTTTTTCTTCTTTGGCTTACGCGGTTTGGGCTTGGCGTCGGGGTCGTAATCGGGATTGGGTACTGGCATCTTGGCACCCATTTGTTTTTGCCACGCGGCTAGCTTGGCCCGAAGTTCGGCAGCCTTTTTCGGACTGGATTCCGCGAGATTTTTCTTTTCGCCCAAATCGTCGGCGAGGTTGTATAGCTCAAATTTATCGTAGTGATAAAATTCAATCAGCTTCCAGTCGCCATCACGAATGGAGGCACCAGGCTTCCAGGCCGAGCCGTGGTAATGTGGATAATGCCAATACAATGTGCGCTCACCTGAATCATTACCTTTCAGCTGGGACACGAGGCTCTGGCCGTCGGCATGGAGCTTGGGCTTGGAAGGCAGACCGGCCAGTTCCAGCATGGTGGGAAAGAAATCCATGCTCACCATCGGCTTGTGCGACACACTGCCGGGTTTAGTAACACTCGGAGCACGGATAATGGTTGGCTCGCGCACGCCACCTTCGTACAGCCAACCCTTGCTGGCGCGCAGCGGGAGATTGCAGCCTGGAGCAGACCGTTTACCCTGCAAAGTGCTAAGTCCGCCATTGTCGCTGAAGAAAATAACAACCGTGTTTTGGTCGAGCTTCAGTTCTTTCAACTTGCCGAGTAGCGTACCAACACTGTCGTCCACCGCAGCAACCATTGAGGCCAGCGCGGGGTTGTCCTGCCGCATTCGGCTGGTGCCTTCGTGCTCGCTTTGCGTGGGGGTTTTGTCCTTAAACGCCTTTGCCGCCTTGGCTTTGTAATGCTCGATTCGCTTTTTATAGGGCTGTATAGGCGTATGAATGTTGTAGTAGGATAGGTATAGTAGAAACGGTTTGTCGGCGTCACGTTCCTCGAGAAATTTTACTGACTCCTCAGTTAAGCGCTCCGTGAGATATTCGCCGGATTTTTTCGACTTAAGTGTAGGGTTCGTCCAAGGCGCATAATATCCGCCGGGCGGTGACCCTCGATGATGCCCTCCAATATTGATGTCAAAACCCTGATCGATTGGCCAATGCCCCTCATTGCCCAAGTGCCATTTGCCGGCAAAGAATGTTTGGTAATCGTGCTGTTTAAGGGCTTCAGCAATAGTCACTTCCTTATGGGCGAGATTGTTGCGATCCTGCGGGTGCAGCATTGGATTGGTGTGGCGATTACTCTGGCCGGGAATCCAGTCGGTGATATCCACACGTACAGGATGGCGGCCCGTCATTATACTTGCGCGAGTGGGGCTGCACACCGGGCAGGCTGCATAACCCTGAGTGAAGCGCATTCCGCTTGCAGCGAGCCCGTCGATATTCGGCGTCTCGTGAAAATTACTGCCATTGGCCCCAATATCAGCCCAGCCCATGTCATCAACCAGAAAGAACAGGAAATTGGTCTGTTTGGCG
>CBFHWX010000101.1:0-9455 GCA_965659445.1 Limisphaerales bacterium
GATGGCACAAGGAACGGCTGCACCTCTCGCCATTCATTTACCGGACAAAAAAAGACGGCACCCACCAGTGGAACGCCGATTACCGCGAAAACGGCCACTACTATGACCCGATCTATGGTGACAAGGTAATCCGCTTTGGGGTTATGAAAGCCCCAAAACAACCCAAACAAGACCGGCCCATAGAGCCAGCAAATCCGTCGCCCAAGATTCCTCATAAGAACTAAGGGAAGTAGTGGGGCGTTAGGGTTATAGTCTTTTTAACGTGCCAAGATTGAAGGGTTGTGGCCCAATCAAACCGTGCAACCCATGAAAAAATTACTTTTCCTTTTGGCTTTCACCACGGGCTTGGTCTATGCGGAGAACTGGGCGCAGTTTCGCGGGCCCAATGGTGCCGGGATCAGTGCGGAAAAAGGCATTCCAATAAAATGGACGGCCAAGGATTACAAATGGCAGGTGAAGCTGCCGGGAATCGGCCACTCTTCGCCGATCGTTTGGGAGGACCGTGTGATTGTCACCTCCGCGGCGAACAAGGGGGAGAAACGGTTCATCGAATGTTACCGTGCTGATACAGGTAAGCCGGTTTGGAGCAAGGAGCTGGGCGGAGCCACCCATCCCAAGCACGGTCTAAATAGTTTTGCCTCCTCTACCCCGGTGACTGACGGGAAGATGGTGTACGTGTCTTGGGGGGATAATGATGAGTATTTTATTGTCGCCCATGATTTTAAGAGTGGCGCGGAGAAATGGCGCACTCAGCTCAAGCCCTCGCTGAGCAAGCATGGTCACGGTACGGCGGTATCGCCGGTGCTCTTCGAGGATCTGGTGATCATTCTTAATGAACAAGATACGGGCCCGGGCTACATTGCCGCGCTGGACAAGGCCACCGGCAAGGAGCGCTGGAAGATTGCACGCAAGATCGAGATCATGACCTACGCCACGCCAATTATTATCGAGGTGAAAGGCGAGCCACAACTGATTAGCTCCTGTCTTGATGATGGCCTGATGGGCATCAATCCGCGCAACGGTAAAGTGTTATGGAGTACACCGGGCAATTTTGATCTGCGTACCGTGGCGATGCCGGTGCATTGGAAGGGCATCGTGTATGGTAGCTGCGGAGGCGGAGGCAAAGGCAAGCTGATGCTGGCAGTTAAGGTTAACGGTAAGGGTAATGTAAGTGAGAGCCACATCGCATGGAAACGGCGACGCTCACTACCGTATGTGCCTACACCGATTGTGTATGGTGATCACATCTACCTGTGGCTGGATAACGGAATCGTGATCTGCGCTGACCCAAAGACAGGCGAGGAGATTTGGAACGAGCGTGTGGGACGTGGTGATTTCTCCAGCTCACCCGTTTGTATTGATGGTAAAATCTACTGTAGCTCGCGGACCGGTGAATTCACGGTCATCAAGGCCAGCCCAAAGTACGAGCTCTTGGGTCGCAGTTTACTCGGCGAATCCACGCATGCTACACCCGCAATAAGTAACGGCCGTATGTTCCTCAGAGGATTTGAGAAGCTCTACTGTTTGGAAGAGAAGTAGCGCTTTCTGCTATGGCATCACGATCAGGAACTGCACAGAATCCACGATTACATATTTCCCCTCGGTGCCCTCGGTGCTGATAGTGACTGAACCCTCACGGCCTTTCTTGAAATGAAAAATGCCGATCGAACGGAAAAGCTTGGCGATGGGTGCAGGTTCGCCCTCATTGATCTTTACTACCTTCTTGCCTTTGGAATGACGGACGGTAATGGGCACTCCGTTGGCGCGACGGATGTTGCTGTTGTGTGAGATGCGTACCTCATAAAGGCTGGTAATCGGTAGGTTTGGTGTGAAGGTGGCGCTCTTTTCCCCCTTCTTTTCCTTCATGTCATGGATGTAGCTTTTACCGACAAAAGGGGGTGTGTGGACGCTGTGTTTCCACTCGCCCACTAGTTTCGCTTCGACGTCATCGACCACAATACCGGCGAGCTTGGATTTATCCGGTACGATGAACTTGATGTTCTCGGGTTTATCGACTTGATCGGGGCGTGGCAGGCGTGGGTCATCGGCAATGATGACCGGTGCAAAGCCAAATAAACAGAGTGCGCATGAAAGTTTCATTGAATAAAAAATGCCTCTCAAAATGGCGTGCGGCAAATCAAATTGCGCTATTGCCTTTGGCCGTTTAGTCTCCCGGCGTGAAACGCATATTTATTTTCCTTTCGTTGAGCGGTGTTTTGACAATTCAGTCGGCGCAGTGGAGCCAATTTCGTGGGCCCAATGGCGAAGGCAAGACAGACGCCAACCTGCCACTGAAATTTGGCGAAGGCAAAAGTGTGACTTGGAAAACTCCGATGCCGGGCAAGGCGTGGAGTTCGCCGGTGATATGGGGCAATCAGGTCTGGTTCACCAATGCTGAGGCTGATGGTCATAAGCTCTGGGCGGTGTGTCTCGATGCGAAGACCGGTAAGGTGCTGCACAACAAACTGGTGTTCGATATCGCCACGCCACAGAAAAGCCCGGTGTCGATGAATAGCTACGCCTCGTGCACGCCGGTAATTGAGGAAGGTCGTGTGTACGTGAGCTTCGGGGCACATGGCAATGCGTGCCTGGATACAAAAAATGGGGCGATAATTTGGCAGCGTCAGGATAAGGAACTCTATTGCGATCACTTTCGCCTGCCAGCCAGCTCACCTATCCTGCATGAGGGGTTGATGTATCTCCTCTTCGATGGTGCAGACAAGCAGTTTGTTGTTGCTCTGGATAAGAAGACCGGCAAGACCAAGTGGCTGCACAAGCGTGCGTTTGATTACCGCACCAACAATGGTGACCGCAAAAAAGCCTATGGCACCCCCGTAGTATTCACGCATAAGGGGCAGGCGCAACTGGTTGCCCCGGCGGGCGTGGCCACTGAGGCCTTGGATCCAACGAGTGGGAAACTCCTCTGGACAGCCAGTACCGGCGGCATGAACGCTTCGGGTCTTCCGCAGTACGGACACGGGCTGGTTTTTGTGAATAACGGCATGGGTTCGATGAGTGCCATCAGTCCCGATGGCAAGGGTAACGTAGAGGCTGTATGGAGCACACGCCGCAACATTCCCAAGAAATCCTCCATGATCCTGCATGGACCTCATCTATACATGGTTGCCGATACCGGAGTGGCCTCGTGCATGGATGCAAAGAGTGGTAAATCCCTGTGGAGTGAGCGATTGGATGCTGGTCAATTTGCCGCCTCACCCATCCTCTCCAAAGGTCGCCTCTATTTCTTTAGCATAAATGGCGATGTCGTCGTGACTGCTGCCGAGCCAAAATTCAAGGTGATCGCGCGTGGCAAATTTGATGATGGGTTTATGGCTAGCCCCGCTGTCGCAGGCAACGCCCTCATCCTCCGAACCAAGTCGGCGGTTTACCGCGTGGAATGACTTGGGCGACTAATAACTGGAACTCGTTATCAATCGGCTCGCGCCCAGCGGCCCCAGACACGGAGGTATTCAGGAATGACTAGTGACTTACTGCCGTCGACATCGAGGGTCTTGAAAACTGCCTGAGCCAATTTTTCATCCTTGAACTTTCCACTGGCGATAATTTCCTTGGCAGTCAGCTTATTGTCTCTATTGGCGTCGAGTTTGTGAAAAATCTCCTTGGCCTCGTCAGTGATCATCCGGTTGATTACGTATTCCACCTCAGTGACAAACCCGTCACCATTTGAGTCCGAGGCGCGAAAAATCCCCTGCCGGGACTGCTTACTGAGATAGAAACCATCCTCAATATACTCCTTCTTGGAATGTCGTCCATCGCGGTTTGCATCGCCAAATCCAAAGACTCGGCGATAGCTTGCCACTTGCTGATCAGTGATGCCCAGGATTCCCTGGTATCCGAACAGGTCAAGAACCTGTCGCGGCGAATGCCCCCCGATGCGTTCTTTCTTTTTTCCCGTATTCGGTTGTGAAAAAGCCACAAAAGCGAGACAGAATAGCAAGGGCAAGAACAACGAACTAAGGCGATTTTTCTTGAGCACGGTCTTGATCCAAAGGGAGAAAGTATTTTTCATTGTTAACCTGAAATGAATTCTAGCCCAAAACATGGTTCAAACAAGCACATCTGTGACCCAAATCTACTTAGCCCATAATTTGATTAAAATCCACGTTAGTCCAAACACGTTTGAGAGTTGTTCTTGAGGATAAATTCCTTGCGCGTTGAGGGTGCGGTTGTAAGGCTCTTCTGTAACCAAGCAGGAACCCAACCGTGCTCCTCAATCTTAAGAAACCAACTGAAGGGAAATAACATGGGAATGTTCGATAAACTTAAGAATGCCGTGACTGGCGGCGCAGCCAATGTGTATGTGGATGTGGGTGAAGTCACTCGTGGCGAGCCATTTGAGGTAACTGTTCGGGCACAGGCTCAGAATTCGGATGTCAAATACGATCGTGTATACCTCTATGTCCGGGGAATTGAGTATGTGGAAGTGCCCGACGCCGATCTTGTGCAAGATTACGATGGTGATGTCCATCGTCGGCATGAGCTTGTGCGGGCCAGCGGCACGACCTGGGAATTTGAAACCAACGTTGCTGCTGCCGGAGTGTTGGGGGCAAACCAGACTGAAGAATGGACGGTTCAGGTTGAGATTCCTGCCACGGCCACCCCGGAATATTCCGGCCGTTTCACCGATCATAGTTATAAGGTGTTCGCCGGCATGGACTGCTTTGGCAACGATCCTGATTCAGACTGGATCCGGATCACAGTGAACTAGTCTGTAGCGTTTTAACCCGACCGTTAGGCGCGTGTAACGTTTAATTGGTTCTGAGGATAAATGCGGTTGCGTTCCGCGGGTAGGGCGGCACAATTTGGGCATGACCCGCAAGGCTTCTTCTTTTTCCCGTCGTCGCTTTCTAAAAACCTCATCCGCCACCGTGGCCACGGCAGCAACCTGCCAGATAGTGCCGCGGCATGTCGTGGGTGGGGCAGGGCAAGCGCCGCCGAGCGAGACGTTTGGCGGAGCGCTCATCGGTGTGGGCGGTCGCGGGCCGGGCACCTACAACACCATGTGTAAAGGGCTCAACGTCAAGCAGCTTGCCCTGTGCGATGTAAAGTTTGTGGGCAGGGCGGACAATAAAAAAGTCTACACGGATTTTCGGCGCGTGTTGGAGCGCAAGGACATTGATCTGATTGCCATCGCCACGCCGCCTCATTGGCATGCGCTCATTTCCATCGCTGCGGCGGAGGCCGGCAAGGATGTGCTGTGTGAGAAGCCAATGACACGCTTCATCGCTGAGGGGCGCGCGGTGGTGAATGCCTTTAAGCGCTACAATCGTGTGTTCCAGATTGGCACCTTTGGGAGGTTTGGCGCCAGCGGCAATCGGGGGAACATTACCACGCACAAGATCATGCGCAGTGGCCTGCTCAAGCCGTGCGAGGGCGTGCATATCAAGGTCGGTGGGCTAAAGGTAAAGCAGTGGAGCGGTGATCCGGGCCTTCTGCCGCAGCCCGTGCCGAAAAGCCTCGACTGGGATTTTTATTGTGGCCCCTCACCGCTCAAGCCGTATGTGCGTCCGCGCACTGGTGGTACACATCGTGGTTATTGGGATTACGAAGGCGGTGGCCTCTCGGACATGGCGCAGCATCATTTTGATCCAGTACAATGGACCTATAGCAAGGACGACACCAGCCCGGTGGAGATCGAGGCGCACGCGCCACCGCCACATCCCGAATGCACGGGTATGTGGGGCTGGGTGGAGCTAAAGTATGCTGATGGGCTGACTTTTGCGATGGACAGCCGCGAATGGGGTGAGCGTTACACGCGCAAGAAGGCACGTGGCGTGAGCCTTGATGATCTGTCGCCGGAAAGCCGCAAGAAGATCGAGGCGATGCCCGATCCTGCGAAGCTGCTTTCCTTTGCTGAAGCGGTAAAGACGCGCGGGCTGGCCGGCGGCAATGCCGAGGCGGCGCACCGTTGTTCCACCATGCTGCACCTGGCCAATATCGCCATCCGTGTGCGTCGAAAGATCAAGTATGATCCCGTGAAAGAGGAGATCATCGGCGACCCGGAAGCCAACCGCTTCGTCAACCCGCCCACCCGCGCGCCGTGGCACCTGTAAACCCAAAGGAGATTTTTCACCATGCCAAACGAAAAAGTTACCCAGTTCGCCACGCAGTTCCGTAACCCCAAGGAACTCAAGCGGCAATCCAACCCGAACCTCAAGGAAATGACCGCCGCACTCGACGGCCTGCGCGCCATGGGTGCGGAGGGCGTCACCGGGCTCGTGGATTTGCTCAAGCCGGATGCCAAGGGGGGTGATGTGCATGTCCGCCATTGCCTCCACGGGCAGGCCATGCGCGCTGCCGGTTGGCCACAGAAGGACCGGCAGGCTTTCACCAAAGCCTTGGCGGGCACGTTGAAGGGGGATCACCCCAAGGAGGCGAAAGGATTTGTCATACGCCAGCTGCAGGTTGCCGGTGGTGCGGAAGTCACCGCTGCGCTCGGAGAATGGCTGCTGGATGACGCACTCTGGGAGGACGCCGCCCAGGCGCTCCTTGCCATTGGTGATACCGCAGAGCAATTCCTGAAAGCCCTCCCCAATGCCAAGGGCAAGCAACTCTTAACCATTGTGCAGGCTCTCGGCGTGTTGAAGGTTAATAACGCTGCCGAGCGAATCCGTGAATTGGTCACGGCGGATGATACCGATCTTCGCCAAGTCGCTGCCCGGGCCCTCGCCGACATGGCTGATGCCGCCGCGGTTGAGCTCTTGTTAAAAGCCGCCGATACCGCAAAGGGCTTTGATCGCGCCAAACAAACCGGCGCCTGCCTGCAGCTGGCTGAGAATCTGCTGGTTCTTGGTCGCAAGAAGGAAGCCACTCGCATTTATAAACACCTGCGCGACACCCGCAAGGATCCTGCCGAGGCTTACATTCGCGAGGCTGCCGAGCAGGGCCTAAAGCAGGTGGGTTGAGCCGGAAAAAGCCTTGCCTGTTTAGGGCCAAAACCATACAAATATCAACGTAACCCCGTACAGAACTACCCGTTCTGACTAAAAGGCATACGCATATGGTCCATATACCCTCAAAAAAAGTTCATTCAATGGATCCGGAATCCAGACTGGCTGAAGTTGGCCTGCTGGACGCGGAGATCGGCACGTTAAGGGCCGACAATAGATCCCTGCGCGCAGTCAATAAGGTTTTGGAGCAGGACAAGAAAGCCCTGGAAATCGAGATTGAGAAACTGCAGTCAGAGCTTGAAGAATTACGCAAAGAGAGCTCCAAAACCAAGTAAAGCCATGTGGTTTGCGAATTTGGCTGGGTTAGGCTAGAGTGTGGGCGATGACTCGGTGGATTCAATTTTTTACCCTGCTACTACTGCCGGGTATCTTTGCCGGTTGTGAGAGTATTTCGCAGAATTCCTCATATTCTTCGGGCTGGCATGATTCGTATTTGCACAACTCTTCGTGGCACGATTATGGGTTTCATCCACGTTCAGTCACCCTACCCAATAAGCCCATCAATCAAATGAATGAGGAGGAGCTTCGGCAGACGACCCGGGCAATCAATTGGATCAACCGGGCAAACTTGGGGTATACTCCTTTCCCTCATGATCATTTCCGGCAACGCCGGATTTGGATTCAAAAACCGTGAATATTCTGTTTGGGCGGGAGTAGATCACTTTCCTTAAATTATTGGCTTTTGCCGTGCGTCTGATAGGATAGACGAAGGGCAAATGCAATGCTGCGACTGACCGAAAACAATTTCAACCGCCGTGAGTTTCTCTCGGTAGGAAGCCTTGCAATGGGTGGGGTGGCGTTGCCGCATTTACTCCAGGCACAGGATGCCATCACGCAGCTGGGTGGTGTGGCTAAGGACAAAACGGTCATTTTCCTTTTCATGCATGGTGGGCCATCTCAGACCGAGACGTTTGATCCCAAGATGGATGCGCCTGCCGGCATTCGCAGCATGACTGGTGAAATTCCAACCACCATTCCCGGTATCACCTTTGGTCCAACTTTCAGCAAGCTTGCCAGACTGAATAATAAGTTTTCCATCATCCGGTCCTTCACCACCGAGAGTGCTGCGCATGATTCCAAGCCGATTGTCAGCAAGCACTCCAAGAATGCCCAAATCGGTTCGCACTATGCGCGCGTGGCCGGCACCAGCCACCCAGAGACCGGCATGCCCCGCAACGTATGGCTGCACCCGCAGGCAGTGGATCCCGGGGCAACCGATCCGATCATGAAGCTGGGGAAATTTGACGTGACCGGACCATTGGGTCCGGCGTTCGCGCCGTTCCAGCCCAGCGGCAAGGGTAACCTGCGGCGTGACATGCAATTAACGGTCGACTCCGGAAGGCTCGATGACCGCCGCACGCTATTGGCCAGCCTGGATCAGTTCCGTCGCACGGTGGAATCAGGCAAGGCAACACAGGGACTGGACAAATTCCAGAGTCAGGCTTTTGAGACTTTAACCGGCGGCATTTCCGATGCGTTTGATATCACCAAGGAGGACGCAAAGCTTATCGAGCGATATGATACCTCGAAGCTGATGAACGTGGAGAAGATTCGCAAGGTCTGGAATAACCGGCCGCGATATCAAAACCACGTCAACAACCTAGGCAAGCTAATGCTGCTGGCGCGGCGGTTGGCCGAGCGTGGGGCGGGGTTCATTACCGTGAGCACCGACTTCGTGTGGGACATGCATGCGGATTCCAACAACGCAACGATGACCGAGGGCATGGGCTATGTGGGCACTCCCTTTGACCATGCAGTGAGTGCGTTTATTGAGGACGTGGAGGCGCGCGGATTGCGTGATAAGATTTTACTGGTGTGCTGCGGCGAGATGGGTCGCAACCCCAAGGTGAACAAGAAAGCTGGCCGGGATCACTGGGGCGGCAGCGCGCCCTTGATGGTTTATGGGGGTGGACTAAAAATGGGTCAGGTGGTGGGTTCTTCGACAAAAGATGGAGGAGAACCGGCCAGCGATCGCGTGACGATTCCCAATTTATACGCGACCATCATGGACACGGTGCTCGATACCGGCGCGGTGCGGGCGATGGCGGGCATTCCGCCGGAGGTGTTGCAGGTTATTAACGGGGCGTCGCCAATCAAGCAGTTGATGTAGTGGCATACTTGCTGCTGCGTTGCGGAGGGTTTAAACAGAGATGTTTTCTATCAGCGATATTGCCAACTCGCACGATTGCGCGGGGTTTTCCCGGCGCGATTTCCTGCGTGTAGGTGCGCTGGGTGGGCTAACGTTACCCTCGTTGCTGGCAAACAAGGCACTGGCGGCAAAGGCAGGTATACCGGTGCGTGACAAGGCTGTGGTATTGCTTTTCCTCAGTGGCGGGCCACCACACATCGAGTTTTTCGATCCCAAGATGACTGCGCCGGTGGAGATTCGCTCCATTACAGGTGAGGTGAAAACGAATATCCCGGGGGTGACTTTCGGCGGGACATTCCCAAAATTGGCCAAGCTTACAGACAAGCTTTCCGTGG
>CBFHWX010000102.1:0-9357 GCA_965659445.1 Limisphaerales bacterium
ATGAAATGCTGCTTGGTCGTCAGTACACTGATGAACAGGCCAGCCCACGCTGGCCAAAGCAGATACGCAGCCCAGTTGCATCCTCGTTGAAACCACCAGCGGGTTAACGCCACGGCAAAGATGAAGCTCATTGCGATGTGCAGGCAGGGCCAGGCATTGAATGGTTTATCTATCGCGTGCATTAATTTGTAGAAAATTGCATAACTTCCCTCTAGGCCACCGGCATCTACCAGCTGCCATCGCAAGTCTATGTCAGCCGGAAACAGGATGAAGAATAAGCCGGCAATCAAGGTTGATAATACCCATGCCTGAGCCGTTACCAGTGACTCGGCCCGGCCTCGATCAGTTTTTTGTGAAACGAAAAAACCACAGTAATAGACATAAAGGGAACAGTAGAAGAAGATGGTCCAGTCGATGAAGCGGATTTTATAGTCGAGGTAGCGCCCCTCTCGGTCGCGGAAGAGAGATTTTGGGTCCCAAACAGTGCGCTCGTCCTGCTGTGAGACCTTGAGCGTGTGCCGTTGGGCCTTGATTTCTGCACCGATGGGAGTGTGATCGGCTCCAGCGGCCAATCCGTTGGCAATCATGTATGGTATGGCAACCAACAAGGAGCCCCAGATCATTAACAGAAACGGAAAGAGCAGTCCGTTTGTTTTGTGCCTAAGTTGCCACAGTGGCCGCCACACCCGCCAGAATTGCGCCCCGAAAGGGATGGGTTTTAGATCCGCCACGTACCCATCAACGCGCGGTCAGATGCCCAGGTTGACGTTGGCCTTTGCCTTGGCGTTTGTTATCACCTAGTTCTTCGCGCATGGCTTCTCCGAGCTGTTGCATTTTGGCCAAGATCTCCGGGTGCTTCTCCTTAACATCGGTTGTTTCGCCGATGTCTATATCCAGATCAAAGAGCGAAAGGTCAATGCGGGATTGGCTGTATTTGGTCGGGATACCTCCTTTGCCGCCGGGTTTTCCTGCCATGGTGCGGTAGCCGTGGGGGAAGTGTAGCTTCCATTTTCCCATACGAATGGCCTGGAGTTGTTTGCCATAATAAAAATAATAGGCCTCTTGAGGAGATTTTGCCCTTTTGCTGTTTTTCATGAGCGTCCAGATATTTTTCCCGTCGATCTTGTGCTCAGGTAGCTTTGCTCCGATCAGTTGGGCGATGGTCGGGAGCAGGTCAATGGTCATGGCAGGCTCGCGGCAGACCGAGTCTGCTGGGATTTTCCCTGGCCACCACATAAGGGTGCTTTCCCGACAGCCACCGTCAAACATGGTCCCTTTGCCCTCGCGCAATGGAGAGGAAGACCCAGCGTGGTCGCCGTAGGATAGCCATGGGCCATTGTCACTGGTGAATATAACGAGAGTGTCTTTGTCCAGTTTGTGTTTTCGCAAAGTGCCCAAAATTTGGCCTACACTCCAATCTACTTCCATCATTACATCACCAAATAGACCGGTCCCGCTCTTACCCTTGAATTTCTCTGAAACATAGAGAGGCACATGGACCATACTGTGTGGCAGGTAAACGAAGAACGGATTGTCCTTGTTTTTTTCAATGAACTGCACTGCGCGTTCTGTGTATTGCGTTGTCAGCTGTTCCTGATCTTTGCCGGTTACCTTGGGGTTGATAACCTTGTTGCCGTCAATGAGCGGCAGGTGCGCCCATTTTTTTAGGCGCTGTTCCATAGGCAGATGGAGCACGCCGGGATGATAAGGCCACATATCGTTGGAGTACGGCAGGCCGAAGTAATCATCAAAGCCATGCTGCATCGGCAGGAATTTTTTGTGATGTCCGAGATGCCATTTGCCATAGCACGCTGTGGCATAGCCTTTCTGTTTGCAGACTTCGGCCAAGGTCACCTCATTTGCGTTGATGCCGTGGGTTGCTTTTGGCCCTAGTGCGCCGAGGATGCCCACGCGCACATTGTAACAGCCGGTGAGTAGCCCCGCGCGTGAGGCACTGCATACGGCTTGGGTTACATAAAAGTCGGTAAACTTGCGGCCTTCCTTTGCCATCCGGTCGAGGTGCGGAGTAGCATAACCCTTGGCGCCGAAGGGGCCGATGTCGGCATAGCCCATGTCGTCAATGAAGATAATTACGATGTTGGGCGTACGCTTCTGGGCTTGGGAGTTGAGTGCAAAGAAAAGCGTGAGCAGAACCAGAAAAGTGCGCATGGGTTGATTGTAAACAGCGCCGGGCTTGTGTCAATGAAGCGGGTGCGTCAGTCTGCGCGTATGGCCATGACTGAGTGTGCGGAATGCGGCGAGGCGATCAGCACCAGCGCGGTGATGTGTCCGCATTGTGGCGCGCCGCCGGCCGTGGCACTGGCTGTTGCATTACAGAAAGATGCCGGTATTCTGCCGGCCTTGGATGAAGCTATTCGTGCGTCCCTGCAGTGGCCGGAAGGAGAATTGACACCGGAGCAGTTAGCCAAGGTGGAATCAGTGAGATTGGACGAGACGGAGATTGATAGACTAGCGGAACTGGTGGCGGGGTTGAAGGCGTTGCCCAATCTAAAAATGCTAGGCCTCAAGCGCACGGGCTTGACCGACGCAGAGCCACTGAAGGAGTTGGGCAACCTACGCTATCTTTACTTGGAGAAAAACAAGCTATCTATCGCTGCGCCATTGTGTGAACTAAAGCAACTCAAGCAACTTTGGCTGTACGGCAACCCGATGTCGCGCGAGGAGATTATCCTGATAGAGCAGGCATTGCCAAAATGTGAGGTGTTCGTCTGAATCCTTTCCTCTTGTAAGGAAGGATCGATTGACTAGGTTTACCAGATGTTTTGTTGATGAGACGAAACTCAACCTGACGCGGGCGTTCGGGCCATGCAAATTTTCCTTCATCTAAACGGTCAACAAGAAGGTCCCTATACCCTTGAGCAATTGCAGGCTTGGCTGCAGTCAGGGCAACTGCCTCCAGAAACATTAGCATGGTACGATAGTCTTCCAAATTGGGTGTCTGTAAATGAGCTTGTGGCCTCGGCCCTACAAGCTACAGAGGTTGGGGTTATGGAGGATGCCGATGTTGCAGGCGAGGTGTTTCTGCATGTGGAGCATCAGCCCGAATATTCACGAGGTCAGTTAATTCTGCGCATGTTGTTGGGGTGGCTTTACATTGGTCTTCCGCATGGAATTTGCCTGTTTGTTTTGCAGATCGTCTGTGGCTTTTGCTCTTTAATCGCTTGGTTTTCAATATTGTTCACCGCAAATCCACCAGAAGGGTTGTACCATTTCATGAACCGCACCATTCAGTGGAAGATGCGCATTGTGGCGGTCCTGATGAATCTTGTGGATGGTTTTCCAGCGTTCGGCTTGGGCAACAAGGGCGACAAGGTGGATTTCATGATCGAGCGGCCACCAACATTCAGCCGCTGGAAATGCCTGCTTCGACTTTTCGCCATAGTGTATTTGGTGGTGCCGCATGGTATTTGCCTTTGGTTTCGAATGCTGACGTCGGTGGTGCTGGTTGGCATTATGTTTTGGGTAGTTTTATTCACGGGAAAATATCCGCGCGTCGTTCATGAATTTAACGTCGGCACTCTACGCTGGGCGCTGCGGGTGGCGACGTATCTCTCGATGATGACGGACAAGTATCCGCCATTTTCCGGCAAGCCTTGATCAACGTCCGGCACGTTTTTTGGCACGGGCGGTTTCCGGGCAGTTCAGAGGGATGCCGGCGATTCGACGGTAAAGTGCGGAGGCTTTTTTTTTCTTTCCTTGTTCGTGTAGCACATCAGCTTCTTTGAGAATCTCCCCGGCCGACCTAATCCATTTTATTTTTCTGGCGGCCGTCCGAGCCTGCTTGATCTCTGCCTCATTCAAGGTCCAGCCACTGGTGCCGCTGGCCATGAGGTTGGTGACACTCTGTCGGTGCTTCAGTGTGAATGCGTGGCCAAGTTCGTGAGCGGTGACGCGGGGAATCGGTTCCCCTATGCCCCCTTCCACACCTCGCAGGCGAGCGGTGTCTTTTACAAACATCCCGTCACGGCCAATATATACGCCATTGACGCCGAAGCGTTTGAGGTAATAAACGTGAAACCAGCTTTCCGCTCTGCTGGCCTGTGGGCGTAAGGCCAATAGCCATCGGAGATGGCGGGATTGGTAGTTCTGCCGGTAGGCATTCGGATTTTCTGCCGGTTCCTTGATCAGCCGTTCAACCGGCAAATGGATTCCCGCATGACCCCAGATGCGATTCACCTTACCGAAGATGCGGGTAATGTCCTTTTCTTCCAATGTGGTGGTGAGGTTAAGTTCGCTTTTGGTGACCAGAAGATGCACGTGTACTGGTGCCACGAGGTATTCCTTGAAATCCGGCTGAGGTGCTTTGATCTCAGCACGAGAGGATAAGGCACAGATGAGGGCAGTCAGAAAAAACCATCGGGAACGCATAGGAGATATGTACAGTCTCCCTTTTTCAGATGCAACGCCAACTTGCCAATGTCGTGCCAATGGTTAGGATTGAGCCATGAGATTTTTTGCGACCTTTTTGATGATGACCTACATACTCCCGTCGCAGGCGGAGGAGTTGGTAAAACAGCATTCCAAAGGGAGGATTCTGGATCTAAAATACAATTTCAAAGAGGCGGGAAGAGAAATGTCCTTCTCACTGTATCTTCCGAAAGCATACACGGACAAAAAGAAATGGCCATTGGTTGTGGCTTTGCACGGGCTTTTTAGTAATCCGTGGCAGATGATTCGATATCCGGGGCTTACTGCGCAGGCGGAGAAGTATGGTTTCATCGTGGTGGCTCCGATGGGCTACAACAGCATGGGTTGGTATGGCAGCAGGGGTCAAAAGTCGAATTTATCGCTTCCAAAAAACCTTGGGGAGCTAAGTGAGAAGGATGTGCTGAATGTGGTAGCCAACACGCAAAAGGAATTTTCTGTGGATGCGCATAATATTTTCCTGATGGGTCATTCCATGGGTGGCGGTGGTACCTGGCATTTGGGAATGAAGTATCCTGAGAAATGGGCGGTGTTGGCACCCCTCGCGCCGGCCGCTCCGAACAACATTGACGACCTCAAAAAAATCAAGGGGAAACCGATCATTATGGTGATGGGCACAAGTGATTTTCTTTGGCAGAGCGGTCTGTCTTGGGTGGCGGAGATGAAGAAACTAAAAATGAATTACAAATATATTGAAGTTAAGGAGGGGGGGCATCTCCTGCCTGTTATTCAGAAATTGCCGGAGGTATTCGCCTTTTTTGAAAAACACAGGCGCAAATCGTTGAAGAAGCCTTGAAAACAACACTTTAAATTACGTCTTTTACGTTGCTTTTTTGTGAATACCTTCACAAAATTGGCAGTCGAAAAACGCAATAGAGAAGCGATTTAACCAATTTTAATAATATGAGCAAAAAAAGTGGCTACCAGTTCTGTGGCGGGAGTGATCACGCCTTCAATCCAAACCGTCGCGACTTCCTCTCCGTAGGTGCCTTGGGTGGCCTTGGGCTTGGTCTTACTCTCGGTGATTTTCTGAGCCTGAAGGCGCAAGCTGCGGGCGAAGATTGGAAGGATGTGGCGAAGGCCAGCAAACCAGGCAAGGCAAAGAATATCATCCAGATTTTCCTTCCTGGAGGTGCAGCCCACCAAGAGACCTTTGATCCGAAGTATCTCGCACCTCAGGAATATCGTGGACCCCTCGGAACGGTCAAGACGACGATTCCAGGTGAGCGTTTCTCCCAGTATTTGGTGAAGACAGCAAAAATTGCTGACAAGCTCACTGTGATCCGGAGTCTTACTCACAGTGAGGCGGCGCATGAGCGTGGCACACACAACATGATGACAGGCGTGCGACCCAGTCCGGCAACGGTGTTCCCAAGTATTGGCTCGATTGTTAGCCACGAGTTTGGACCGCGCAAGAACCTCCCTCCCTATGTTGCGATCCCCAGTCAATCTGGCTATGGCGGCACTGGATATCTGGGTAGTGCCTATGGTCCCTTTAGCTTGGGCGCGGATCCTGGTAGCAGTAGCTTCAAGGTGCGTGACTTGGCCTTACCAGGTGGCATAGACCAGAAACGCTTCGCGAAACGCAGGAGTATGCGTTCGATTGTGGATGCACACTTTAGTTCATTGGAGAAGGCCGACACTCTGGAAGGGATGGACACGTTTTATCAGCGTGCTTACTCAATGATCAGTTCGCCCGAGGCAAGGGCTGCATTCGATATCAATAAGGAGCCGGCAAAGGTTCGAGATCGTTATGGGCGCAATACCGCTGGAGGGCGCCTCTTGCTTGCCCGCCGTTTGGTGGAATCAGGTGTTCGTATGGTTACCACTACCTATGGTGGTTGGGATATGCACGGCAACATTGCTGGTAGCATTAAGAATCAAGTGCCATCATTGGATCAGGCATTCGCCGCACTGATCAGTGATCTTGATGAAAGAGGCATGCTGGATGAGACATTAGTGATGATCACCAGTGAGTTTAGTCGCACTCCTAAGATCAATAGTAGCGCAGGTCGCGACCACTGGCCGAAGGTTCTCAGTGTGGTGATGGCTGGTGGCGGAATGAAGCGTGGCTACATCCATGGGACATCTGATCCGACAGGTTCAGAACCGGATGAAGATCCAGTAAGTGTGCCGGATTGGGCAGCTACGGTGTACTCTCTAATCGGAATAGATCCGCACCGGCGCCTCCTTGGCCCTGGTAATCGTCCGATGCCGATTAACTATGATGGTAATATCCTAAAGGACGCATTGGCTTAAGTCATGCGCCCGGTGATAGAGTAAACTTTATTTTAACATAATCGCACCGGGGCAGCTTCCCAAAGGGGGTTGCCCTGTTTTGCTGTAAACAGATAGATAGAATATGAAACGTTTTTTAATTATTTTGGGCCTTGTCGGTTTAAGTTTGGAGCTGGTGGCCATAGACCCGCGGTTGGGATCAGTGTCACCTCCTGGTGTGCAAGTTGGCACCGAGGTGGAGATGAGTTTTAATGGCAGTCGTCTTGAGGATGCCGAAGAGATTCTTTTTTATAAAAAGGGATTTGAAGTTGTGGCTATCGAGGAAAAAAAGGCTGCAAGTGTTAAGGCGAAGGTGAGAATTACGGCCGAATGTCCTTTGGGTGAACATCCAGTCCGTGTGCGGACCAAGGGAGGTATAACTGAGATAAAGACGTTTTACGTGGGGCCATTCAAGGTAGTTCCTCGGGTGCGCCCCAAGGCTGGAGAGGCTCCGCAAAAATTGGCCTTAAACTGTACGGTTGCCGGTTCGGTTCCCACTGAGTCTCAGGAAATCTTTACGGTTGATGCCAAAAAGGGGCAGCGGTTATCCGCGGAAATTGAAAGCATGCGTCTAGGGCGCGGATTCTATGATCCATACATCGAAATTCTCGACACCAAGGGATTTATTCTTTCACGCTCGGATGATACCAAGCTATTTATTCAGGACTGCTACGCTTCGGCTGTTGTGCCTGTTGATGGCACCTACACGATCAAAGTACGCGAGACAAGCTATGGAGCCGTTGGCCTTTACCGGATGCATGTTGGTACGTTTGCTCGTCCGACAGCGGTTTATCCGGGGGGCGGTCAGGCAGGTAAAGAGCTTCAGGTTAAGTTTATTGATCAGGCTACGGGTGATTTTTCCCAAATGCTTAAAGTCCCCCAGCCGGTTAGTTTTCAGCTCACAGATGGCCGCATGAACCAGCCCAATTTGCGGGACTTTGGCGTTTTTGCTAAGCGCGACGGAATTGTGGCACCTTCTTGGAATCGACTTCGCATTTCGGATTTCCCGAACGCGTTGGAACAGGAACCTAACAATTCACGTGGAGAAACCAAACTGATCGAAGCGGCGCTCCCACTGGCAATTAATGGTATCATTGAGAAGCCGCGTGATGAGGATTGGTTCCGCTTCACCGCCAAAAAGGGACAGCGGTATCAGGTTCGCCTTTACGGGCGAAAATTACGATCCCCCCTCGATTCGGTGATGTCTATTTATGACGGCACAAAGCGGTTGGCTAGTAATGATGATTCGGGTGGCCCTGACAGTTACTTTGCATGGACCGTACCCGCGGATGGGGAATATTTTCTACAGGTTCGTGATCATCTGTATAATGGTGGGCCTGATTATGTGTACCGGGTGGAATTCCAGCCCGTGGCACCGACGGTATCTCTCTATGTACCTGATGTGGGTCGTTACAATACGCAAACCCTGAAGTCAGTAGTCGTTGCACGCGGAAACCGCTTTCCACTCGTGTTAAGGGCACGTCGTGAAAACTTTGGTGGGGCACTCAAGATTGCTGCAAAGGATTTTCCCAAAGGTATCTCTCTTCATTGTGATGAGATGGCCAGCAATAAGTCTGCTTTGACTCTTGTGTTTGAGGCGGCTGCTGATGCGCCCATTGCGGGCAAATTAACCGATATTACCGCGACTCTTAAGTCCGATAATCCAAATCCGGTAAGTGGTGGAGTTTGGCAGAACTATGATCTTGTGCAGCGAGGGAATAATGGCGTCTATTACCGCACTTGGGTGGATCAAATCGCTGTGGTGGTTACTGAAGAACTTCCCTATAAGATTCGTATTGAGGAGATAAGGGCTCCATTAGTTCAATCTGGCACCCTCCCCATCAAGGTGATTGCCGAACGCAAAGAAGGATTTAAGGGTGCAATTAATGTCAAACTACAAATGGATCAGGGATTTGCGACTAAGCCCCCTGGATTGAGCTGTCCATCCTCAATCACGATTGCCGCGGACAAAACCGAGGCGATGTATAACTTTAGCGCAAATAGTGGGGCGGAGGTGAGAACGCACCAGATTGCCCTGATAGGTTCAACGAGCGTGAATGGAGGCACGGCTTACGTGAGCACCCAACTCACACCGATGGAGATCAAGGATGAGTTTACAACCGCCTCGATGACTCTGGCTAAGACAACGCAGGGATATCCAACTGAAGTCAAGGTGAAGCTAACGCAGACAGTAGAGTTTCCCGGTACAGCAAAGGTGGAATTACTTGGTCTGCCTTCAGGAGCCAAGACCACCACCGTTGACATGACTAAAGATTCTAAGGAACTCACGTTTCCAATCACAACCGAATCGAATGCAAAAGCGGGCCTGCATCGTACCTTATTCTGTCGGATGACAGTCAACTATAACGATACTACTCTTACTCAAACTTTTGGAGGACGCGGTTCCTTGAGGATTGATCCCCCTCCATCGCCACCTGCTCCGAAGAAACCCGTATTGAACACCCTTGGTAAACTGCCTGAGGAGAAAAAATAATTTAAAACTGAACTTTAAAACGATGAAGAAAAAAATTCTGTTCCTTATGGCGTTTCCGTTCGTTGTTGCGTCGGCACCAAAGCAACTGGTGGATGTGCAGGTTTATCCGAAAGACGCCAACCTTTACACCAAGCGTGGCA
>CBFHWX010000103.1:0-9150 GCA_965659445.1 Limisphaerales bacterium
ACCAGCCGATGCGAATCCGATGTCGAGCAGTACTGATCCACCGACTCCACGTCAACCTGTAGGAGTTCCTCTAGCATCACACAACTGAGGGCCAGACGCTCCGGATCCCAACACTGTCGCAATATCGGATGGTTGTGGTTCATCAGGCTCACCACCTGTTTACGGTCTGGAAAATATACCCCGACCAATCGTGGCGGATGAAATCCGACAATGAAGTAGTGCAACTCGGGATCGTCAAACCGGTAAAAGATCGGGTTCAAGACCACATCGCCACCTGCCGGAAAGGACAGCCGCGTCGTGATCGCTTTCCCGGTTTCCAAATGAAACGACTGGAGATACCCCCGTTGAATCAGATCAATCTGGAACCGGTACACTCCGTAACGCCAGTCTGAGTGGGGCAACCCGTCATCTATTTCCTGGAGATGTTCCACCGCTGTGCGCAGGCCTTTGGAGTAAGGCAATTCCTCCCGCCAGGGTGTTTCGCGGGGGGAGCCAAAAGACGCCTCTGGATGATCTGAAAAATCAAACGCGTGAAGAAGCTCGATGTTGCTCTCCATGAGACTACTCAGCTAACGCGATGTCTTTGGCAAAATAAGTCAGAATTAAGTCCGCGCCCGCCCGCTTGATGGCTAGCAGTGCCTCATCCCGAGTAGCCTTTAAATCCAGCCAGCCATTCTGACCGGCAGCGTGAATCTGGGAGTACTCGCCGGAAACCTGATAGGCAGCAATCGGAAGATCAGTCTTGTCACGGAGGCGGCAAATGATATCCAGATATGCAGAGGCCGGCTTTACCATCAATATATCGGCACCTTCTTCAATATCGAGCATGGCTTCGATCATCGATTCGCGCGGATTGGCCGGGTTGAGCTGATAGGTTCGCTTGTCGAGATAAGTTCCACCAGCAGCCTGGCTCCCCACGGCGTCACGAAAGGGCCCATAATAGGCTGAGGCGTATTTTACTGAATACGCCAATATAGATACATTAACGTGTCCGGCTGCATCAAGCGCCCGGCGGATTGCACCTACTCGGCCATCCATCATGTCAGAAGGGGCTACCCAATCAACTCCGGCCTCGGCCTGTTTCACAGCCATCTCGGTCAGTATCTTGACGGTTGCATCATTGTCCACATCCGTCCCCGCTCCATCAAGCACGCCATCATGTCCATGGTGCGTGTACGGATCGAGCGCCACATCGGTGATTACTACCAAGTCTGGACAGGTCGATTTTATTTCGCGCACAGCACGAAGCAGGAGACAGTCTGGATTCAGTGCCTCGCTTCCGGCACCATCTTTCTTCTCGGGTGGAGTCACTGGAAACAAAGCCACCGCATGGATTCCCACAGCCGCCGCTTCACAGCACTCAGTCACCAACCCCTCGATGGTATGCCGTACTACACCGGGCATGGAATGGACGGACTCCGGATCCCCCTTACCTTCCTTTACAAAAAGCGGATAAATCAAATCCTCCACTCTCACGTGCGTTTCCTGCAAAACCGCACGCGTGGGTGCATTGCGTCGAAGCCGCCGTGGTCGTCGGGTGAGATCCTGAAAATCCTCCGCCATAAAAAAATGAACTACAAAGTAATGGCAAAAATGGCCTATTTTTCAAGCCAAATCACTTGCGAATACGCTCATGCGGAAGTAGGTTGATCACATGGCACCATCAAAAACCTCCTCCCGCCGTGCATTCACACTCATCGAGATGCTCGTGGTGATTGCCATCATCGGTATTCTCGCCAGCTTGCTTTTGCCCGCCTTGGCAAAGGCCAAGCAGAAAGCTCTGCGCATCAAATGCATGAACAATCTGAATCAAATAGGCAAAGCGATGTTCATGTTCGGTCAGGATAATGATGACTGGTTTCCTTGGAACAATTGGTGTCCACCCTTCAGCGTCAAGGCCGAACATTTCGCTCAAAATTATACGGAGGATCCCGGCACAATCTTTGCCTGCCGCGGCTTGAAACGCGAACTGGTGACGCCCAAGATTCTATTATCTCCTTGCGATCCCACCCGCGCGGCAGCCCACGAGATCGTGGCAGACCAATGGAAAACTTATAGTGCCCGCGATGGCCGCTCCATTCCAAACGAAGCCATCAGTTATGTGATCATCAAGGGAGGCGATCTCCTGCGGTCTACCACGGTGTTAGCCACCACACGAAATCTGTCAACTGATGACTTGGCCACCGCAGATTGGGTAGGGGCTGACCAAATAGATGATCAGGGCAAGCTCCACCCTAATACCATGGCCAATCTGTTCGAAAGCCAGGGCCAGATGGTGATGTCCGACGGTAGTACGCACCTCGCCAAGGATAGTGACCTTCGGGAAAATGGAATGATCGTTAAGCCCCACATCGAATCCAACGGCGGCAAATATCTAGGCCCGGGCATCACGCAGGTAATCCATGGTAATAATGGCCAACTGCTGACCAAATTAGCCCTCAACAGCCTCGGGGGTAAGATTCAAAAGGCAAAAGAGGAAGATAAAACGGTGTATCTGCTTTTCACAGGGTCCGATTGGTGCCCACCTTGCATAAGCCTCAAACAGAAGGTCTTTCAAAGCCAACGTTGGCAGGCTGCCGGCGACAAGATGCTCACACACATTGCTGATTTCCCCATCACCAAGAAGCTCTCGAATGAAGAAAAACTTGAAAATACACGCCTAGCTAAGAGCTACAACGTAACGGTCTATCCAACGCAACTCATCCTGAATGGAGAAGGAAATGTGATTCGCCGGAGCGAGGGCTTCACTGGTTCTGCAAACGGCTACATCAACTGGGCCCTCGGCGAATAATTCGCATCCTTAAAATAGGTGTGTTATGTAGTGAAATCCTTAATACACTTCACACGATTATCAGTTCATCAACAGCATTCTCTAGTCTCCTCAATGTAGTCAACAAACTACTATAACCGACTCTGTAGAGGTCAGCGTTAAATGGACAAAGACAATATTTTGTGTTTCGTTTTCATGGCGTTGCCCCAATTGACCGTGATGCAGTCCCTCACCGTCAAGCCCAATCCCACATGCAATGAATGAGACGATATTAAAGAGATTACGGCTATTGCCAATGTTCGGCGCATTGTTGTTGTTCGCCGGGATTTTTTGGTGGTTAAGAATGTCAGACCCAACGGTGCTTGATTTCACAACCGGATCAAGAGATGGCCTGTATCACCGCCTAGCTTTGCAGATTAAAAATGTCGTCGAGTCAAACCACGATGACATTATCATCAACCTACTCCCCAGTGCTGGGAGCAGTGAGAATATTGGACGACTCGATGGTGGCAAAGCCCAACTTGCACTGGTTCAAAATGATGCTGTCGGCGGCACTTCCGTCCGGAGTTTGGCGGCCCTTTATCCGGAAGTTCTCCATCTGTTATACAGAACCAATGCCCAAATACATTCACTAAGTGACCTCTCCGGAAAACGCGTTGGTATTGGGGCTCCTAAAAGCGGTACAGAACAAATCACAACCAACCTACTTGCTTTTACCGGGGTAAAATTAAAGGACGATGATATTGTCCGATCCTCCTTCGGACAGACTATCAATCAGCTACTTGATGATAGACTAGACGCTGCTTTTTTCCTCACGGGTCTTGGAACACCAGCCATTGGGTCCGCTTTAATGAAAGGTCAACTGGAACTTGCCCCTGTGAACACGGAACACAATGTAGAAAACTCTGCTGACGATATAGCACGCACATTCACCAGGGGTTTTCGTGTCCATTATCCACATGTTACGCCACAGACGGTCCCCTTAATGGCCTATAACGGAAAACCTCTCTCACCAATACCGTCTCTGGGCGTACAGGCTGTGCTCGTCTGTCACAAAAACGTCGACATGGACATTGTTGAACGAATTGCTCGAACCCTTTTCGAACAACGCGCAGTGCTTTCCCAAAAGGAGGCCACTTTCTCCAAGCTTGACGAACAAACTGCCCAGTCGGGGTTACAGTTTCCATTGCACGAAGGCGCAGAGAATTTTTATCGCCGAAAAGATCCAGGGTTTGTAGCAGAGAATGCCGAGGTGATGGGGTTTATCGTGACCATCATACTTTTGTGCTGGAGCATTCTTAGCTGGGTCCGTGAGTGGTATACACAGAATCGAAAGAACAAAATTGACACCTACTATCAAGAGGTTGACGACGTAATCCATCGCCTACACGATGGCACCGATCTGAAAGAAATTGATGAACTGGAAGGTGAACTACTCAAGATTCGACAACGTGCATCAGCCGAACTGGTTAATGAACAGCTGGCCGCCGACGAGTCATACATTATTTACCAAAACATGCTTAACGGATGCCAGTCGATGCTGGTGCGCACGCGCCAAAAAATTCAGGCGTCCTCCGAAGAAAACGCCTGAAGCAAATCGACGATTGATGCCCCTTAGTTCAATCGCTTAATGCTCACGTTGCGGTATTGAACTGCTGCGCCATGACCGGCAAAGCCAAAGTGTCCTTTAGTGCGGGTACGACCCTTGAACTTCCCAATGGGAGCCATGGGATTCTCCACCTTATTTAGGTCGGCATTAAGTATGGTCACTCCGTTGAGTTCCACATGGATGGTCGAACCTTTCACCGTAACCTCCTGATAATTCCATTCGCCCGGCTCCCTCAAATATCCCCGGTGCGCTGCCGCCATGCCATAGGCCGATCCATGGTATTGCTGTGTCTTTAGCTTCGCATAACCCGGTGCGGTATTATCGAGAACTTGTAACTCACACATCCCTACATAAGCAGTATCTCCCTTGCCGGGATAACGGATAGCCAAGCCATTATTGCCACCTTTTGGGATTTTGATCTCCATCTTCGCCACAAAGTCACCGTATTCCTCTTTCGTGTAAACTGTGCCTCCCTTGCCTTTCTTGCAGGCCAAGGCACCATCTACAACCTGATAATTATCAATCGGCCCAGCCCATCCACTCATGTCAGATCCATTAAATATCTGCTTGAACCCATCGGTGTTAGCTTGTGCAAGATACTCATTGGCCTCTTTTGCTTCAATTTCGCGAATAAAAACATTACGCCAGCGAATTTCTCCCCCATGTGTTTGCAACTCAATCGGACCACGCCGAATCACCGGCTTTTGTTTCCCAAGAGGATTTTTCCGATCCCAGAAATTATTCAATCTGGCGTGCTCTACTATCAGTTTACCGTTCAACCAAATGGTGACTCTCTCACCCACCATGATGATCCGGAAACTGTTCCATTGCCCTAAAGGTTTGTCCGCCAGCACTTTGGGATCTTTGCCTGAATCACCCTTCGGGTTGTTCCACAAACCGCCGGAACCAAGTGGCTTGCCGAGTTGCACCGCGCGCTCGTCATTCTCGTTGCTGTCCCATATCTGAACCTGCGGGATGCCACGAAGATAAATGCCACTATCAGCCTTAGGCACAGTCTTGTAGTCGATGAGCAACTCAAAGTCTCCGTAGTTCTTTTCGGTAGATAGATAAAGGCCTTTGCCATCATTAACAAGAATACCATCCATCACAGTCCAATGCTTTTGAATATCCTCAAGACTAGCGGCCTTTTTCTTGGCCAAAGCATCCTTGTCCAGAGCCATCCATTTGGCCGGATCTTCTGTTTTGAGACCCCACCAGCCTTTGAGGTCTTTGCCATTAAAGAGCGCCTTGAAGCCCTTAGGTGGCTGGTTCAGTTCACCGGCCAAAACCGTGAATGCTGGAAGGAGAAAAAATGAAAGGAATCGAATAGTTTTCATGTTACAATCGTTTTGTGGAACCGACGGATGATGACTCGCCTTTCCCTGATTGCAAGCCCTACTAAAGCCCTTTGGTTATCTATCCGATCTTTGGCAAACTGGCCGCTGCGACCGCCTGACCGTGGCGTTTCTCGGTTTCGTCGGGAATATGGAACTTGATCCGCGCGGCTAGTTCCGGGAATTCCGAGGCCATCACTTCCTTGGATCGCTCAATAATATGCTCACCACCGGGCCCGGTGGTCACTCGACCGAGCAGTAACACGTACTCGAAATCATAAAAATCCGCGTAATGTGCCAGGGTATAACCAAGATAAATCCCGATGGCATCGTAAATCTTGAGTGCGCGCTCATCACCCTCCTCCATGAGCTTCTGCACAATCTTCAACTGCTCAGGCAATGTCAGTCCCTTGTCATATTCAATGCCTGAAGCGGGCAGGAGACGACCCACGGCCTGTTGCGAGAAATACTGGGCTCCCACCCCGGGATCCCTGCTCCATTCATCAGGCGGTGCTTCAGGATGCAAATCCACCGGGGCAAAGGCCAATTCGCTGAGCCAGGTGGTGATGTTGCCTTCCATGTCAATGTAACCACCGCCTTCGCTGGTCCCCATGGCGATGCCGAGCACCCCGTTCTTACCCAAGGCCATCGAGCCGGCCAACGCGGTGACCTCTCCGTCGTTGATTACATCCAGCGGCACGCTCCATTCCTCACTGATCTTCAGGAACATATCCCGCACCTTGGCGTCAAAGTCCTCCGGGCTTACGCCGCGAAAAAGAGAGGCCCACGTAACCTTGTTGTGCGAGTAGCAACCAGCCGCACTGCCACCAATCGCGTCCACCTTTGGCAAGTGTTCCGCCGCCCGCTTAAGTGAATCCATGATGCCTTCATAGTGATAATCAGGATTGGGCTCAAAATAGGGGTCCCAGACAATCTCTTCACTGAACTTGACCTCTCCATCAATCACCGCTGCCGCCTTGCGATCGCTGCCACCCAAATCAAACCCAATACGGCAACCATCAAGATGCCGGCCGATCGGGCGTGCCTGCGAATTGACCGCGGGCAACTCGACGCAAGACACCACTTCAATTGAGTGACCGTTATTCTTTACCCCGATTACATCATCATCAAATTTGCCTAGCTCGCTGGTCTGGTAATATTCCTGAAGCGCCTCCACATGGGCATCGGCGCCATGCAGGTGAATCTTCCAGCCTCCACGTTGCCATAGTAGAAACTTCACCATGCGTTCGAGATGACGAAAGTTGTTTTCCGCCAACGCATGATCTTGAGGAAAAAGCACGGTGTGATGATGAAACACCGAGCCATCAGCCTGTTCCAAGGCGATCCCCAATTCAACTGCAGCGCCCGTGTCGCGGGCAGCAGTCTCAAAAGCGAGATTTACCAGCACCGCTGGCCGGTATGTAGGATGCAGTTCAGGTAGAAATTTCGGTTCAGGTAACAGATTCACTTCGCTCATTTTTGTGGAGCGCGCATCCTCTTCTGCTTCGCCAGCCATTGCAAGGCTGCTTGCGCGACAATTTCATGACCACCCTGAAAAATGGTCACTCGAGCCGAACCAGACTGCCGACGAAACAGGACAGCCTTTTTGCCATACAAAACATCTTTAGGCGCTTGTCCATCTAATGCCTCCGGCACTTTTGCCGTTTTTACAAATTCTGCGATTAACTCGGCTCCCAAGCGGTCTTTAGGCTCTGCCAACACATTAAATGCCTCCAGTGAATGACTGATGGGCACGCTTCCATTGTGCCCGTCGGTAATGCCCGCGTTGATGTCAAGTGTCACACCATTCGCACGCGCGAGATATGTAATGGCCGAACGCTTCTTCGCCTCTGCCTCTGCCTCGGAGCCGCGCGTGGGTTTGCCCCCAATGGATTTCTCAATTTCCAATGCGTATCTCAACTTGCGCGATGTGGTTTCTTCGTGCCATTTGGCTAAATCAGAAATCGGCACCCATGCTGATACTCCCGCCCATATCTCCGGAGCACGTCCCGCCATCAGCAGACTCGCATATCCACCACCCGATGCGCCAACTAGATAAATACGGCGCTCATCCACATCCCCGTTTTTCTTCGCATACTCTACCGCACTGAGAATATCTGCCACCACCAGTTCCGAGCCTGTGGCTTCCGGCCGCCGATTGGGGCCTCGGAAATTTGGGTGGATGAAATTCCATTTTTTCTCAATACACCAGTTCGCATACACCGCGCTGCTCCCTTGTTTGTAATCACCAGACCATGTGTGCAGCCCCACCAGCAAGGGCCGCATCGAGGCACTCTCAGGCGGCTTATAATAGAGAGCGGGCTGCTCGGAGTTGTCCGCCTTGCTGGGGTACTTAATTTCAAGTACTGCACCCGGCCAACCTTGGGGTGCCGCATCTAGCGAGGCGACTAAAAGAACGATCAGGAGAAATGGTTTCATGGCCCCATGTTTGCTAAAGGAATGCTCAGCGAAAAGTCTTTTCCGAATGAAGTGAACCAATAGGATGCCGGCGTGGCGCGCATACGCATCGCAAATACGAAAGAGGTTAAGGAAGGAAAGACAGTCAAATTTTCCTTCGCACGGAATGATCGACTTCAGGAGGGATTTGTTGGTCGGTTCAAGGGGAAGCTCTTTGCCTATGATAATACCTGCCGCCATTTACCTATTTCTCTGGACTACGGCGACAACCGATTCTTCGATTCGAAAGGCGAAACGCTCGTTTGCCAAACCCACGGCGCGGTGTATGAGCCGGACACAGGCCTCTGTACGCGCGGGCCTTGCGCAGGGGCAAGCCTGTACGCGCTTGAGGTGATTGAGGAAGACGGCGTGTTGTGGTTCGACGAAGCCCAGTCTTAGCTGATCACGCCCTGCACTACTTTTCCGTGGACATCGGTGAGGCGGTATTTGCGACCTTGGAAGCGGTAATAAAGCTTTTCATGATCCATACCAAGAAGGTGTAGAATAGTCGCCTGCAGATCGTGGATGTGAACTTTGTCCTCGGCGACCTTGAAACCGAGCTCGTCACTAGCACCATAGGTGATACCACCCTTGGCTCCACCGCCGGCCATCCATTGGGTATAAACATCTGGATAATGGTCGCGACCCAGCACCTTGCTCTTGGCGGTGCGGCCTTCGCGAAACGGGGTACGTCCAAATTCACCACCCCACACGATGAGTGTTTCATCGAGCAACCCACGCTGCTTAAGGTCGCGGATGAGCGCAGCCACGGGTTTATCCATTGTCTTGCATTTATTGCGCAGTCCGTCGCCGAGGCCTAGGCCCGCACCGGTACCGTGGAAATCCCAGCCCCAGTCAAAGAGGTGCACGAAGCGCACACCCTTTTCCACGAGCCTCCGTGCCAGTAAAATGTTGTTAGCCAAACTGCCTGCGCTGGGCTTGGCGCCGTAGGCATCGAGGATGTGTTTAGGCTCCTTGGA
>CBFHWX010000104.1:0-9123 GCA_965659445.1 Limisphaerales bacterium
AGCCGGACGTGCGGTTTGTCATCCACCGCGACCTGCCCAAAAACATTGAGGGCTACTATCAGGAAACCGGCCGCGCCGGCCGCGATGGGTTGCCGGCCGAATGTGTGCTGTTGATGAATCCGGCGGACGTGGCGAAGCAAACCGGCTTCATTGAAGAGAAATCCGATGAGCAGGAACAAGCCATCGCGCGTGCTCAATTGCAACAGATGGTGCACTACGCCGAGACGCGTGATTGCCGGCGACGCGGGTTGCTGGAATATTTTGGCGAGGCATTCGCGGAGGAAAACTGCGGTGCATGCGACAACTGCCTCGAGCCAAAGGAAACCTTTGATGGAACCGAGGCGGCGCAGAAATTTCTCGCATGCATTTACCGAGTGCAGCAGCACAGCCATTTCAGCGTCGGGATGAATCACATCGTGGACGTACTCAGCGGCGCCGACACGGAGAAGATTCGAAATTGGGGTCATGAACATTTGAGCACTCACGGCATCGGAAAAGAATTCGGCAGGCCGGCGTGGAAAGCGATTGGCCGCGAGTTGGTACGAATGGGATACGCCCACCAAACGCCCGGCCGCATGACTGTATTGGAACTGACCCACGAAGGCTCCAGCTGGCTTCGCAACACCAACCGTGCCGCGCTGGAATTGACCCAACCCGCTGTGTCCAAGCCGGATAAAGCTCCCAAATCCCGAAAGTCACAAGCCGGTGAAATCGAATGCGATGAGGCGTTGTTCGAGCAACTGCGCCAGCTCCGGCGAACGCTGGCAGACGAACGCAGTGTTCCGCCTTATATTATTTTCAGCGATGTCGGCTTACGCCACATGGCTCATGATTACCCCGACACGCTCGCCGCCTTCGGACTCATCCACGGCGTGGGTGAAAAGAAACTGACCGAGTACGGGAAAATTTTCACCAAAGAGATTGCCTCTTATCTCGAGAATAATCCAAAGCAAGAATTTGCGTAGCCGTTGTGCGTCAGGGCTCCCGATTTTGATAAGATCTCTATTTCCTACCGCCCTTGCCCTTGTAGTTCGCGGCGCCCGGCGCGTTTTTTTTGGGGAACCACTGGGCCAGTTCCTTCTTCAGTTCGTTGTGTTGAGGTTTGTCGGCGAGGTTGGTCCATTCGTTGGGATCCTTCGTATGATCATAGAGTTCCTCAGATCCATCTCCATATCGGATATAGCGCCACTGCGGAGTACGCAGGGCGTGATTTTTGCGACCAAAGGTGGTAAGGGCCGGCCGGTCCCACTTGGCCTTTGAATCCGCCAATAACGGCACCAGACTTTGACCTTCAAGTGCTTTGTTTTTGTCCAACCCACAGAGATCAACAAGGGTGGGGTAAATATCGATGAGTCCCACCGGCCGATCCACACGCGTGTCAGCTTTGGTGCCTTGAGCTAGTGCCTTGGATATCCCCTTGGGCACCACAAACATGACTGGCGTACGCCCGGCGCGTTCCCATAGGGTAAATTTGCGCCAGTGCTGCTTCTCGCCCAGATGCCAACCGTGGTCGGTCCAGAGCACGATGATAGTGTTGGCTGCGTGTGGACTTTTTTCCAGAGCACTAAGCACGCGGCCAACCTGTTCATCAGCAAAGGCAATGGAAGCCAAGTAGCCGTGTACGGCCTTTTGCCACTGGTTGTGTTTGCTCACCTTGGCGTGGTCGCCCTGTGGCTTGGCCATCTTCACACCGGCAGCGGGCACGTCCTTGAGGTCATCCTTGATCGTTGGGGGCAACTGGATTTTGCTTTCATTGAAGAGATCAAAATATTTTTGGGGTACATACCACGGCAGATGTGGGCGGTAGATACCGCAGGCTAGGAATAAGGGTTTATCGTGTTCACGGTTCAACTGGCCGATGATCCAGTCAGCCACCTGATAGTCGCCCATTGCCTTGGGTGGCTTGGCTACCGGTCCCCAGTCGAAATGCGCCGTTTTTGGAATACCATTAACCGGACGCTTGGCAGGAAGCGGGTCAACGGGCTTATTCTTTTTCTGATCAGGAAAATAGGTCTGCCATGAGGCGGGATCAGGGTATTTTCCATGATAGATCTTTCCTGAACCTGCTGACCAGTATCCGTGCTGGGTAAAATGCTGAGGCAAGGTCACCGCCTTGGGCATCGCCGGTCGCCACGGCTGCGAATTGTGGTACACCCCACTGGTAGAAGGGAGAATGCCGGTCATGAGCGAGGCACGAGAAGGATTACACGATGGAGCCGAGCAGTACGCGCGGGTAAAGAGCACACCGCGCTTGGCCAGCCGGTCCAGGTTCGGCGTGCGCGCCTGTGGATGGCCACCGAGTGCACCGATCCAGTCATTCAAATCATCAATGGCAATAAAAAGCACGTTGGGCTTGGCCGCATGCAGCGAGGCGGACAAGAATATGGTGAGGGCTAAAAGGAGTGTGTGTTTCATTTTTTCTTGGGCATATAGTGTCGGACTGATTTACGACAACTCTCTCTACTTTGGCACCACTGCGCGAGCGGCACGGTCACCTACTTCAAAGTACCCTAAATTCCTACCAGCCTTGCCTTCGGCCTCGACGATCATCCATACCGCTCCGGGGCGAGTTTGCTGGGAGTAATGTGCTCCGGGGGCAATTAGCGCATAAGGTTTGCGGCCACCAGTGCGGTCCATCCAGAATAGTTCCACTTTACGCTCGCTCCGATTAATGAATACGACATCAAATGGATTGCCATCAGGTTTTGAGAGCGGCGCTTTCACTCCGGCAGCCAATGGTTTCCATTTTAGTGCCGGCAACGTATCAACTTTCGGTTGGACCAACTTGGCAAACTTCCTCGGAGCCAATGCGCGCAAGCGCTCCAGAGTGGCTTGGTGCGTTTGTTGATTTGCTAGATTACGCCATTCGTAGGGATCACTCTTTACATTATAGAGTTCCTCGCCACCTCCAGCATAACGGATGTAACGCCAGTTCTCCGCGCTCAGGCCAAAACTCCCCGGAGAATCGAGGTGAGTGAGTGCCACGTGGGGCCAATTCATCTTTGGATCTACCAGTAAAGGCACGAGACTCAGGCCGTCGTGAGCCTTCACGGGCGGAAGGCCGGATAGTTCGAGAAGTGTCGGAGCCAGGCTAAGTAAACTCACCGGCTTTGAGCAGGTGCCTGGGGATGTGCCTTTTTGTAGGCCAGGAGTTCCCTTCGGCACGCGCACGATCAGTGGCACACGAGAACATGCGCGCCACGCGGTAAATTTCTGCCAATGCTGTTTCTCTCCAAGATGCCAACCGTGATCGGACCACAGCACAACAATTGTGTCTTTGGCGTTGGGTCCTTTCTTGAGCGCGTCGAGAACGTGCCCGAGCATGGTGTCGGCAAAATAGATCGAGGCCAGATATCCCTGTACCGCCTGCTTCCATTGTTTATGGGCGCGTATGTGGGCGAAGTAACGGTTCGGCCCTCTTCGTTTGCCTTCGGAAGGCAAATCTTCGAGATCATCCTCCTTATATCCAGGAGGCAACTGGATATCCTTGAGAGGGAAGGCATCAAAATATTTCTTTGGGACAAACCAAGGCTCGTGCGGCCGATAAATCCCGCAGGCGAGAAAGAAGGGTTTGTCATGTTTCTTTAAGAGTTGTTCACCGATCCATTCGGATACTAAATAGTCTCCGCCGTACTCCGCATCAGTAGCATCCAATGGACCCCAATCGGTCTCGACATACTGCCAGGGTCCACCACGCGGCAGGCTCACCGGCCGTTTCTTAGGATATAAAGTGCGAGGGAAAGGGTTCTCCGTTTTTTTTGGGGGAAAATATTCATCCCAGGAGGGCGCATCGATAAAATAATGCAACATCTTGCCCGACCCGGCCGACCAATAGCCGGCGCGGGAAAATGTTTTAGGCAATAACTCAGCTGCAGGGAGTACCTGACGCATCTTCTGACCATTCCGATAAAGACCGGAGTGATGAGGAGAGATACCGGTAAATATCGCTGAACGTGAAGGGTTACAGGCCGGCGCCGCGCAGTGGGCGTTCTTAAACAGTACACCTGAGGCGGCCAGCCGGTCGAGATTAGGTGTTTTTGCCTGAGGATGGCCCTCCAAACAACCGACCCAATCATTTAGGTCATCGACGGCTATAAAGAGCACATTGGACTTTGCGTCTGCCGAAGCCTGAGAAACAACAAGTATAACAAAAATCAGGGGAAGTTGTTTCAAGATTTTTTTCCTAGTTCTGGAGACGCAATCCTAGCCCATAGTTTCAATGTTTCTATTTCCTTGGAGGAGCAGAAACAACGGCTTTTGAAGGCTTGGTTCCGACATAGCCATTGGGTGTTGGAAACACAGCATATACACGGTATCGATAGGTTTCGCCGGGAACGACACGCACGTCAACAGCATTGGTCTCTGCACTTCCCGGACGTGGGATATGGTTACGAAACACACCAACACTATTTTTATCAGCTCTTTGAATGATGTGCCCGGCTTCGTTTTTTGCATTGTCTTTCCACTGTAGCTTGATTGAGTTTCCGGCACGAGAAACGACCACCAAATCGGTAGGGCCATTTGGCAAATCTCCAGGTTTTGGATTTGGATAGTGTCGTCCGGGGCTCTTATTATACGGTTTCGGTCGTGGCCCGGGATTATCCAATTGCTGGCGCGCCAACTGATATCGTCTATCCATGAATTTTTTCATAGACTGTATAATATCATTATAGCCGCTATCCTGCGGGTTAGTGACGCGTTTCGCTGGATACGGATCGTTGATCAAATCCTCCCTAATCAAGGCGTATAGTTTGTCGATTTTCAAATGTAGTTGCTTCGGCTCGAAATACTTTTCCAAAATAGTAGAGGCAGTCTCTCTATATTTTGTTAGTAGCTTTGGATTCGTGACGATGTTTTCAAGGATAGGTTTAGGCGGGCCGCCGGGGATTGGCCAGGCAGCGTTCCAGCCGTCGACAACAGGAATTTTCCCAAAAGCATGGTCGGCAAAACCAACGTCCAAGTCCCACGGAATATAGCTCCATCGACTCGTTTCGGAATTGCGATAAAGATAATAGTTGTGCGGGTTCCAGCCCGTGAGTTGATCGAAGCAGCCAGCGAACAGCATCACGGCTGTCGTTTTCAGGAAGTGATCAAGCATTATATGCTTGTCGAGCATTTGCTCATAGTCGGATTTATCGCCCTTGTCGATTTTTTGGATGAGATCTATCAACTTGTCAAACGATTGCTCGGCGGTCTTGGTCTTGGCTTCAAACCCCTTCTTATATTGTAGTACATCATCGCCGGCATAGGCGAAGTTGGCTCCAGGTCCGGGCATATGAACTTTGAATAAAGGGCCTTTCTTTGACCCGAATTGGTGCTCAAGAAACGATTCATCAATTCGTTCAACATTTCCATACACTCCTTGGTAAATTTCATTGATGAACAGCTTAGCATAGTTGCACCGCGAAGCCGGCACACCCAAATCCCGAAGGATGTCCGTCACGATTGGCTCGCTAAAAAGACTTCCAAACTGAATGCCGTTATCAAGCGCAATACGCCGGAGGCCAAGGAAACGGGTGTCTTTTTTATATTCGTTAACCTTGATAAGAAAGCTACGTTTGTGTCGCTGTTTTGGGTTCGATGAGCTGTTACCTTTGTATCTCACTGCAACATTATCCAACCGGATGTTACGCCAGCGAAAGGTGGCAGGAACGTATATGCGCTGGGGTAACGCATTCTTCATCTTATCCAAATTTTTCCCGCTGATTGTGAGATGAATCTCCTGAACTTGCTCAAGCTTATAAAACACATCGGAAGCCGATTCGGCAGCACAAAATGCAGATAAACTGTAAGAGAAAAATCCGACACAGAGCATCACGGCTATAGTTGTCGAACTTAGGAGTTTTTTCATTTCGCTAGGCAATCACCTCGCTAATAACATGGCCATGCACGTCCGTCAGTCGGAAATCGCGCCCAGAGTATCGGTACGTCAGCTTCTCGTGGTCGAGCCCCATTAGATGCAAAATAGTAGCATGGAGGTCGTGGACATGCACACGGTTTTCAACTGCTGAACAACCGAATTCATCAGTCGCACCGTAGGTGAAACCTGGCTTTACCCCGCCACCGGCCATCCAGACAGTGAAGCCGTAGTGGTCGTGGTCACGACCTTTTTGCCCTTCTGAAGTCGGTGCGCGGCCAAATTCGCCACCCCACATTACGAGCGTTTCATCAAGTAAGCCGCGCAGTTTTAAATCCTGGATCAATCCGGCAATGCCCTGATCACATTCACGGGCGAGATGAGCGTGGCCGCCCTTGATATCGCCATGACCGGTATCCCACGCGATATCGTAGCCACTAATCGAATGTGAAAGTTGTACCATGCGCACACCGCGTTCGACGAGACGCCGAGCAATCAGGCAACCCTTTGCAAATTCACTTTTACCGTAAAGATCCATAGTCGGTTTGGTTTCGAGCGAAGTATCGAAAACTTCAGGCACGGCGAACTGCATTCGGAAAGCCATTTCCATGGCCTGAATGCTCGACTCGAGTTTTTGGTCCTGTTTTTGACGTTCCAGATCAAACTGATTGAGTTGCGCCAGAAGATTGGCTTGCTGGCGTTGTTCGATTCGCCCGAGATGAGGATTCTTAAGATCTCGCAAAATACTGTCCGGCTTCATGCTGGCAATATTGGCGTACACGCCCGAATACGCACCGGGCAGAAAAGCATTTCCCCAATTGGCGGCTTTACCTCGAGGCTTAGCCCGCGGACTCATGGCCACCAGACCTGGAAGTTCCTGATTCTCTGTGCCCAATCCGTAACATAACCACGATCCCAGACTCGGACGACTAGGCTGCAAATGACCGAGGTTGAACATCATCATAGCTCCTGCATGTTCAGGGATATTCGTGTGCATGGAATGGATGAAGCAAATATCATCAGCGCACTGGGCCGTATGCGGAAAAATATCACTCACCCATTTTCCACTTTGGCCATACTGTTTGAAACCAAAAGGTGAAGGCATGAGGCCATTTTTGGTATTCCTCAGTGTCTTTCGATTAACAATACTTGGACGTTGACCCGCATGCTCGGCAATTTTGGGCTTATAATCAAAGGTATCCACCTGTGAGGGACCGCCAGGCATAAAGAGCTGAATCACATGCTTGGCTTTGGGCGCAAAATGCGGCGCCTTTGGCGCGAGTGGAGAGGCCTCTTTGGCGTTAGCTCTCTGGAACATTCCAGCCAAACCAAGGCTCCCCAAGCCCGCACCGATTCGGTGCAATGCATCGCGTCGTGAGAGAGGGGGCAATGGATTACGGTGTAGATTCATTTCATATCCTTTACCGAATGTACATGAACTCATTGGCGCTAAGCAAGGTCTGACAGTACTGCTGCCAACGCGTTAATTTTATCTCAGCGGTAGGTTTCCCTTCAAGAAACAGAGTCGCCACACTCAATTCTCGTTCCGTTGGTTGGCGACCATAAATCAATGAATAAGCCCGCGTAATTCGGGACGATTGATCAGGTGTTTCCTTTTCCAATCGCGCAGCCAATGCCCGTGCCCGGTCCAGCATAAAGCGGCTATTCATCATGAAGAGAAACTGTTGCGGGATCACATTGGCCGTGCGTTTAGCCGCGCTGGCCCGTGGAATAGGAAAATCGAACAGACGTAAAAATTCATCGGAGGAAAGCGGCGCATTCCGGCTGACTTTTGCATACAGTGTTCGACGCTTACTGTTGACGATATTATCTACGGCCGGCCCACCAGACTTGAGATCTAACTCGCCGGTCACTACAAGCAATGAATCGCGCCAAGTCTCCACATCCATACGCCGCGGTGTTACCCGCCAAAGTGTGCGATTATCTCCGTCCTTGTTGAAAGCACTCTTATTGAAAGCACTGCTGCTTTGGTAAGTCGCAGAGGTAAGAATGATGCGGTGAAGTGATTTCACCGACCAACCCTGTTCCATAAATGTTGCCGCCAGCCAGTCGAGTAATTCCGGATGAGTAGGAGCCTCACCTAGTTTACCAAAGTTATCAGGCGAGCGCACCAGTCCCTGACCAAAATGATGCTGCCATACACGGTTCACAAAAACTCGCGCGGTGAGGGGGTTTTTAGGATTAACTACTGCTTCTGCCAGTTGTAGTCGACCGCTACCCTCTTTGAAGTGTTCACGCTGATCTCCGGTTAGAATGCGAAGAAATCTGCGCGGAGCCAACTCTCCTCGCTTGAGTATATTACCTCGAAGAGCCACATGCATGTCCTTGTTTCCGCTATCGTGAATGGTGTGGGCTACAGGAAACTTGGGTGGTGACTTTTTTTCCAATTCCTTAATTTCCTTTTGCCACGCGACAATCTGTTTTTTTATCTCCTCATTTTGTTTCTTCTTTTTGGATTCCCTTATCTTGTCGTGCAACCGGTAGATCGGCTGGCGCGCATGGTGATAGGCCTTAATGGCCCGCTCATCAGCCAGGGGAGTCTCGCCTTCGCGTGTGTTTTGAAACACGCCGGCTATCGAGTAGTAATCCTGAGTCGGAATAGGATCGAATTTGTGATCGTGGCAACGTGCACAGGCCAGAGTCAGGCCAAGAAACGCGCGGGAGAATGTATCAACCCGATCATCGAGCGTCTCACTCTTTGCCTGTGCAGTGCTCTCGGGATCCCCTCCATCGGATGAATAGGTCGGTCCCAACGAAAAAAACCCAGTGCCCGGCGACGCCTTGTAGCCAAGCTGATCACCCACAATCTGATGTCGCACAAATTCGTTGAAAGGCAGATCTTCATTGAAGGCGCGCACAACCCAATCTCGATACTGCCAAGCTGAAGGTTTTGCGCGGTTATCCTGCGTCCAGCCACCGGTGTCACTGTAACGCGCTACATCCAGCCAGTGCCGGCCCCATCTTTCACCATACTGCGGTCGCTTAAGTAAATCATCCACCAATGCCATCACTGCCTGATAATTAAGATCAGTTGCAACCTCATCTCCCAGTCGCTCGGTCCATTTCTCTAATTCATCTGGTAAAGGCGGAAGGCCAATCAAGTCCAGAAATACGCGGCGCACAAAAATTGATGCGCGAACCGATGGAGGTTGTTTCAACCCCATCTTATGTAATCGAACCGCCACAAACTGATCAATCGGGTTAATAACGCGTGCCCCCTTAATTGGCGGAGGCGTCCCCTTGCG
>CBFHWX010000105.1:0-8793 GCA_965659445.1 Limisphaerales bacterium
TTTCTCAGGTTAAAAATTTTTGCCGTGCGATCGCGGCTGGCCGAGGCCAGGTTTTTCCCATCTGGGCTGAACGCCAGAGCTATTACCCAGTCGGAATGGTTATCAATCTGCTGTAATTGTGAAAAATCCGTAGTGTTGTACAGAGTGATTAAATTATCCGCGTCGGCCACGGCGAGCTGAGTGGCATTGGAATCCAGTTGCAGATCCAACACTACATCATTCGCCTGATGCACCACGGCTTGCAGATTGCCATCCAGCGAAAACGCACGCACTTCGCCAAGTTCACCCGGAATGCCGCCTCCGGCCAAAATAGTTCGGCCATCCGGCAGCCACGACAGCGCGAAGGTGCGTTGGGACATGTTCGGGATTCGGTGGATAAGTTTGCCGTTGGCCACGTTCCAGAGTGTGATTTCTCGGAGGCCGCCTACGGCTAGTTGGGAGGCGTCCTCCGAGAACGCCAGCGCGGTGATGGGAAAATCGAGCGAGTATTTTTTCGGTGCTGCTGCATGCACGCGTGCCGGAATCACCTGCGCTAGCGTTGCTTTCGGATCTCCCCCATCAAATTCGGCTCCTTCATCGATCCAGCGCTTGAACAGTTCAATATGTTGAGCAGTTAATGGCTCGGATTTCTGCGGCATCCGGTCCGATTTGTCCAACGTAACAAGTAATTGATACAGCAGGCTATCGTTAGCATTGCCTTTAAGGACACGTGCGGGTTCGCCCTCCAGAGTACGCATCAATTCCGCATAACTATCTACGCGAAAATCGCCTTTGGCATCCTTTGTGCCGTGGCACGACTGGCATTGGGCGCGAAGAATAGGTGCAATCTCCCCCTTGAAACTCACCGGTGCTGCACACAGTGAAACGGAATACGCTAAGATGAAAAATAGCACGCGCATCAGTGTTGAAACAGAAACTCATTCATGTTGAGTACGGACCAGCAAATATCCGCCAGCGCTTGGGTACGGCTCTTGGATATTTTTAGGTGTCCTTGGTTTAGCTTCAATTCCCTTGGTGTTGGCTCGCGCGCAAGGGCGGCCAGAAAGATCGTGTGGATGATCTCGGTATCCGTGTGCCCGGCTGCGACGAGTTGGTGCAGACGGTTGGCGGGATGCTTCAGTTTGTCGTGGAGAAATTTGCCGTTTAGCAATTCAAGGGCCTGCGCCAGTTGTGGCTCGGTGAGCCTCTCACAGGCACAGGCGCTGGACCGAGTGGGTTGCCCGAAAGTTTTGAGAAAACTATTTGTCAACTGCGGACTCGGCAAGGCTGTGGCGTGGGTGCCGACAGGTAACCCCTTGAACACTTCTTCCCTGTCGGTGACTTGGTTAACTGCGTCTAGTATTTGCTCGGCGGTAAGCAAGTGCGGCCGGTAGTGTGAAAAAAACTGTTCGTCCTCGTGATTGGATTCGTTTGGCTTGGCGCTGGCCTGATATGTGCGGCTATTGAGGATGGTGCGCAGGAGATGTTTGCGGTCAAAGTTGTGTTTCTCAAAATCCTCAGCCAATGCGTTTAACAGCGGCGCATTGACTGGCGGGTTGGAATCGCGGAAATCATCAATGGGCTCCACGAGTCCCTGTCCCATCACGGCCGCCCAGATACGGTTGGCTTCTACTCGAGCGAACCACGGGTTGCCCTTCTGCGTCAGCCAATCGGCAAAAATCCGCCGCCGATCAGTATCCTCGGGTGCTGCCACTGACCCCTTGCCGGGTAGCCAGGGTTTCATCGTTTTACCGGTGCGCGGTTGGATGACTTCCCCGGTGCGGCTGTCGGAAATGAAAAGTTCATTCGGACGTGGGCCGGCCTGACGCTGCACGCGGTTGAACACAGCGGCGAGACCGTAATAGTTGTCCTGCGTCCAGCGTTCATAAGGATGGTTGTGACACTTGGCGCAAGCGAGCCGGCTGCCGAGAAAAATCTGAGAGGTAGTTTCGAGTGCGTCATTTGTGTCCTTAGCGGCGCGATAATAATTGGCTGGGGGATGAATGAAGGTGCTGCCACTGGCTGTGAGTAGCTCGCGTGCAAAACGGTCGTACGGCAGGTTTTTGATAAAGGCTTGCACTAGCCATTGATAATACTTCTGTGTGCCCGCAGTCGTGACCTTCCCAGGTTCTAGCCGCAATAGATCGCCCCATTTTTGCGCCCAGAAATTGGCGTGTTCCGGTCGGATCAGGAGCTCCTCAATCAGTTGCGCGCGTTTGTCGTGGCGGATGTCAGCGAGGAAAGCGCGTGTCTCGGCAAGAGTCGGCAGTTGTCCGGTCACATCCAAATGCACACGTCGGACAAAATCGTTGTCAGAGCAAAGGTCGGAAGGCAGGATTTGCAGCTCGCGTAATTTTGCATAAACTTTTGTATCGATGTAATTGGCCTTGGGTGGATTGCTCCATCGAAAGCCTTCGACCGGCTCCACAAACGTAAAAGTATGGGCCACAACGTGCTCTAGATAACGTACCATCACGGCGGCAAGGCCGCGACGAACACCTTTGACTGTGCCGTTGGGTTGCACCGTGGCGATAGCTTCATCGGAACTGGAAAACTGCACTAGATGCGTGACATCGCGTTTTGCGCCATCTGCGAAACTCGCCATAATGCGGAGTTTCGCAGTGGGTTGGGGCCAGTGCAGGACGGAGGGTCCATTGGTTTGAATCTCGATACCCACACAGGCGGGCGTAGCAGGCGAATCAATCGGGCAACCGTCGGAAATCCAATCGTGTAGTATCCTGTATTCGCGACTATCCTTGGGAAGTTTTAACCCGCCGCGGTGACTGAGATCGTTGCTCGGTTTGCGCAGGAGCAAACTCAAGTGTGGATCGAGCACATCGATGCGTCGGCTGAGAAAATCCTTGGTGAGTACTCGGTGATCGGCTGCAGCATCAAAAGCAAATAGCGATAAGGCAAACCCTCCTTTGCCGCTGGGTGAACCGTGACAGGTGCCCGCATTACAGCCTTGGCGAGTGAGCACCGGGAGCACTTCGTTACGAAATGACACTGCTCCTTCGACAATGATTCCTGTCAGAAAAATTGTGAAAAACCAGCGCATTAGCAGTGCGAGCATAGTGCAGTAATCATTTTCTGTCAAAAACGGTATACTTATTAATTGGCATATATCCTCAAGATGAGGAGAAGGGGTTTACAAACAGTTTAGAGCGATATAGAGTGGAGGTATCGAAACGATGAACGTGTCGCATCATCCATCGCATCAGTCCATTAACCGCCGAACGGCCATTCAGGCTGGAGGTATTGGACTGTTGGGACTGGGTATGAATCACCTTCCGCCGTTGCTTGCCGCAACTTCTGGGGGAGGAAAGTATCCTCGCGCGCCTCGAGCAAAGAATGTCATCTACATTTTCCTTTCGGGGGGATTGGCGCAACACGAGAGCTTTGACTTAAAACCAAACGCTCCCAAGGAGGTGCGTGGTGAATTCAACCCGATACCGACGAAGACGCCTGGCATCCAAATTTGTGAGCATTTGCCCGAACTGGCCAAGCGCAGTGAGAAATGGGCCATTTGCCGGTCGCTCACCCACCCGTACATTGAACACAGCGACGGCCATTACGTAATGCTCACTGGTCGCACGCCGCTGCCGCCGGGCTACGATCGCAGTAAGCCCAAGCCTACCGACTGGCCGTCCATTGCGGCGATTGCCAATGACCGTCTCGCACCCCTAAACAACCTTCCTCCGGCCATCGTGTTGCCGGACAAGATCGTGCATCGCACCGGCCGCACGCTTCCCGGGCAGTTCGCCGGGCAGATGGGGCCACTACGGGATCCGTGGTTTTTGGAGACCTCGCCATTTCACGCGGACCATTATGGTGCGTATCCCGATTATCTATTTCATCACGCCAAAGGCGCGCAGAAGGATGCAAACCTGAAATTCCAGGCGCCGAATCTCTCCCTGCCACAGGGTATGGGCAAGGAGCGGTTTGTTAATCGTCAGAAGCTTTTTCGTAGCCTCAACGTGCAGCGGTCCTTTCTCGAGAAGGCGGCGGAGGTAGAACAGTTCGACCGTTACCGACAGATGGCGGTGGACCTGTTGGCTAATGAAAAAACTCGGCAGGCTTTTGATGTGATGGGTGCTGACGAAAAGCGTCAGGAAAAATACGGGAAGAACGCCTTCGGCTGGAGTCTTCTTTCGGCGGCACAATTAGTGGAGGCAGGTGTAAGCTTGGTGCAGGTGAATCTTGGGAATAATGAGGCGTGGGACACGCATGGTAACGCGTTTCCGAATCTGAAGAATTACCTCCTGCCACCCACGGACCGAGCGGTGTCCGCCTTGCTCGATGATTTGGAAGAGCGAGGATTGCTTAAAGAAACGCTGATCGTCATGGCCGGCGAATTCGGGCGCACACCAAAGATTTCCCTGTTGGCTAAAAGTTATAAAAAGCCAGGGCGCGATCATTGGGGCGCGGTGCAGTCGGTGTTCTTTGCCGGCGGTGGAGTGCAGGGTGGGCGGGTGATTGGCTCCTCAGACAAACTCGGAGGCTATCCAGCAAGCGATCCGCAAAAGCCCGAGAACATGGCCGCGACTATCTATGAGGCGCTGGGTATCCCGCGCGAGATGATGTGGAAAGATTCCGCCGATCGTCCCCACAAAATCTATCACGGCGATCCTATCCCGGGGCTTTTGGCGTAGCGCCGTTTTTCGTTGGCGATCGCGCCCTTTCGCGGCAACACTTGCGCGTGGCCACTGATCCGGATCGACTTAAGCGTTATCTTGTCTGTGAAACGCCCGACAAACAATGGGTGACGGACAAGTTAGTGACTCTCCTTTCCGGAGAAGCCATCATTCCTCCCTTCTCTGCTGCTGCCATCAAGCTGGGGCAGATTTCGCGTGATGAGAATTGTCAGATGGAAGACGTGGGTGCCATCATTCAGATGGACCCTGGTTTAGCTTCGGACGTAATAAAGGTGGCCAGTTCAGTGGGTTTTGCAGCGCGCCGTATTTCCAGTATCGATCAAGCGATGATGCTCATTGGCATGAGTGAGATCCGGCGCATCGCCTTTGCAATGGGCGTGATGAAAAATTTTGAACACCTGAAATCTCGGGTGGACTGGGGCACCTTTTGGCTGCACAGCGTCATGGTGGCGCGCCTGACCGAGCGTGTGGCGGCGGCGTATCGCCCACCTTGCGGTTCGGAATATCTCGCGGGATTGCTGCACGATTGTGGGAAGCTCGTGTTGGAGCATTATTTCCCGGAAGATTTTGACAACATTATTATTCGCGCCACCGAGCGCGCCTGTGGGCATGTGCTAGTAGAGCGGGAATTTCTCGGTGTGTCGCACGCGCAAATAGGTGCAGCCGTCTGCGAATGCTTGCAGGCGCACCTCGAGGTAATTCGAGCAGTTTGGCATCACCATGATCCATTCAACACTGCGCTAGAAGAACAGCCAGATAACAGCAAGTTTCTTGCGGCGTGTGTGTCTGTGGCCGATGCGTTGACCAATTATAAACAGCTCAACATTTTCGGTGCGCGAATCATGGACTACGAGCAGCCCTTCGATGAGTTGCCTGAGTGGCAGTTTCTTGCCCAGTATCAAATGAGTTACGGGCTGGAGTTGGATCTGGATCTGGAATTGGAAAAAGCCAAGGAAGATCTCAAGTCTTTTGGTATGTGATTCTTTCTTTCACGAATACGGTTACTTCCATTAGTATTTCCCCTCCCATGGCAGAGGCTGAACTAGACACCACTCAAAAAGCCCAGGCGATCAATTTTGATCGCAACAAATATGGCACCTTTGCCGAGATCGGTGCGGGGCAGGAGGTGGCTCGGTGGTTTTTTCAAGTGGGTGGAGCGGCAGGCACGGTCGCCAAGAGCATGAGCGCCTATGACATGGCGGTGAGTGATGCCATCTACGGCAATGCTGAACGCTACGTAAGTCAGAATCGCCTGCTGCACATGCTCGATCACGAGTACGATCTACTCCACAAACGTTTATCAGCGGATCGCGGCAGTGAGACTCGTTTTTTTGTTTACGCGAACACCGTGGCCGCGAGGAGCTTCAGTTATCAACAGGATGGTCAGGGCTGGATGGGGATTCGTTTTCAGGTCAGCCCCATGGCACCGCCGAATGACATCATCATGCATGTTAGGTTGCTGGATAAGGATAACCTCAAACAGCAGGAAGCGGTGGGCATCATTGGCGTGAATCTTGTGCATGGTGCGATGGAGTATCCGGATGACCCGCATCGTATCCTTGAGGCGTTGTTGGATGGCTTGGAGGCATGGCGTGCAGAAGTGGGTATGCTTCGCTTTTCTGGTCCTGATTTCGAAGCAGTCGACAACCGAATTATGGCGCTGGAACTGGTGCAACAAGGGCACGCCAAGGCCACGTTGTTTAACGTGGACGGTGAAGTGGTGCATCCTACTGAAGTGCTTTATCACAAGCCGATCATCGTGGAACGCGGCAGTTTTAGGCCGGTTATCCATACCACCTTGCATATGTTGCAGAGCGGCATGTCGCAGTTTCTGCAGGAACAGAACGTGAACGATGAAGAGGTGACTGTGTTGTTTGAGATGACACTCCAGAACCTCACCGATAGCGGGGTGATTGATCATCAGGATTTTCTTGATCGAGTTGATATTCTCGGCACGGTGGGCGAGCAACTGGGTGAGGATTATCACGTGATGGTTTCCAACTACGCCGAATATTACCGCCTCGCTGCATACCTGTTTCGTTATACCAAGGAGCCGATTGGCGTGGCGATGGGCATACCAACTTTACAGGAATTGTTTGAGGAGAAGTATTATTCCAAGCTCGAGGGTGGCATTCTTGAATCCTTCGGTCGTATGTTCAAAAATGATTTGCGGTTGTACGTATACCCCTCACAAGACCCAGTAGGCAGTGTGTTGACCGTGAAAAATCTCCAAGTGGAGGAGCACTTGCAGGGGCTTTATGAATACCTGGTGGGTAATGGATTCATCCGTCAAATTGATGATTACAATAAGGACTATCTTTCCATTTTTTCGCGCACTGCATTGGAGAAAATACGCGCCGGAGATCGAGAATGGGAGGAGATGGTCCCGGAACGTGTGGCAGCAATAATCAAGGAACGCGGCTTATTAGAGCTCAAGCAACTTGCCACTTGAGCCGATACCCTATAAAGAGGAACCGACATGACTGAGCATTTTGATGATCCTAGCGCAAATAAGGTGTTGGTGGTAGATAGCGACGAGATCGTATTGAACGCCTTCAAGGAGCAACTACCGGCTTTGGGTTTTCACCCCACGGTTGTGAACAGTGCCACCTTGGCACAGGAGCACTTGGCCACTGAGATATTTGCAGTGGTGATTATCGATGGAAATCTAGGTGGAGAAGGGATGGGATTACTAGAACAAGCCCGAAAAGCGCAGCCCGATTGTGGCCGTATTATGCTGGCCAGTGGTATTGGGGTGGATGAATTGGCGCGAGTTTTAGAAAGTGGTCTGATTTACCGCTATCTTACGAAGCCTTGGATGGGCAATGATCTGCAGGTTGCGCTGGTTAATGCTACGGAGCGGTATCGGATGATCAAGGAGAACGAGGCTCTGCAAAATCGTAACATGCAACTCTCCGAACAAATGGCGACCGGTGGAGGTGCAGTGGAACAGACGGGTGGTTCCAATGTCGGCGGTGAAGGGCTGGCTTTTAATGCGATCAATCGCATGCTCTATACCTTTCATCCGAACCTTGGCAACACGGCACTCCGTGCGGAAGCACTATGCAAAACAGTGTCAGAAGTAATGGAGTTAACGCCTGAAGATTCACGCACATTGGCGCTGGCGGCACAGGTGCACGATATTGGCCTGATGAATACCGAGGTGGGTGTGGTTCGGCGTTGGATGCGTGATCCTGAGAAATGCACCGAAGAAGAGATGGAAGTCATCAAACTGCATCCAAGTATCGGCTCCGATATCCTGCTGGCACTGGATGAGGATGCTTATTCCGTAGTGGCAAAGGTAGTGAATCATCATCACGAAAACTGGGACGGCACGGGCTATCCGGACAAGCTGAAGGGCCAGACGATCCCCAAGTTATCTCGCCTGCTGGCTCCGGTAATTTTCTATTGCAATCAAAATGCGGCTGATGTGCAGCTTATTAAATACATGGAAACGGAGCTGGCCGATCACTGGTTTGATCCCGATGCCGTACGGGCGTTGGTGAAAGCAGTGCCTATGACCCGCATGCCACGCGGTGAGCGCGAAATCCTACTCATTGAGTTGAAGGCCGGTATGGAGTTGGCACGTCCGATATTTAACACCAATAACATGAAACTACTAGATGCCGGCAAAAAGCTGGAGGATCGGCATATCAATAAAGTGCACTCAATTAACCGAATGACGCCCATTAATCCGCTTTGTTTGGTGTATTGTTAAGGACATAAAAACTCCACAAACTGCCAATAATTATATTTTAGGCCCTTTTATAGACCCGTTTGCGGGTCTTTTTTTCTAAAGTCCCCCCCTAACCTGCCGAAGTAGAAGTTGTGTGGCCTCGTGAAGCCAGGTAACTCACGGAGGATGAAGCGCCTGTAATAACGCTTTGGCGGCATGGATGCCGTCTTAACTAGACAAATGGAGTTGTCAAATGGTTATAAATACAAACATCGGCGCGAACCGCACTTCGCGGTTACTCGCAGAATCCACCCAAAAACTAAACGGCGCTTTGTCTCGTTTGGCTTCGGGCTCAAAAATCGTTGAACCTCAGGATGACGCAGCCGGTTTGGCTGTGGCGACCAAGTTTAACGCTGCTATCAGCCGGAACGACGCGGTACAAAACAACCTGTCCAGTGCCCTCTCATACAGCCAGACTCAGGA
>CBFHWX010000106.1:0-8789 GCA_965659445.1 Limisphaerales bacterium
CGCTGGTCCTAATATGAATTCAGCCACGGCAGTCGCATAACCTAAGCCCAGAGTGGTCTTCCCAAACTTGACTACACAACCCAAAGCAATCCGCCTGCCCAATCCAGTGCGGATCATGGCCCCAGCAATCAAAAATGCTGCCACCACCAACCAAACGGTCGTATTACCATAGCCGGACATGGCCGCAGCAAATGATTCTTTACCCGTTTCACCCAAAGTATTGGTGGCCGCCAAAACAACCAAAGCCAGCAACACTGCGGGCCCCATCGGAACAGGCCGCAGGATGAAGCTCAGAATGGTGGCAAAGAAAACGGCGAAGACATGCCATCCGACCAAGCCCAGACCTTCAGGGGGAGGCATCCACCACAGGATGATTCCAGCAATCACACAGGCACCCAGTTTTGGGTAATGAATCTCTGGCTCAGATTTTGACTGGTCAGCCATGCTGAACTGAACCTTTAAGGTAAAGAATAGGCCAAGCCAAGCCTTGAGGTTGACTCACTTGCCGCAAAGCCCCCTGATGGCTTCCTGTATTTTCGGAAATTCGAATTCAAAACCTTCATTCTTTAAACGCCGTGAAACACAATAACGACCATAGAGGACAAGTTCCGGATCAGTTCGCATGAGATAGTGCGCTCCGAAACGAACCATCCATTCGGCAGCAGGCAAACCTATGGGCATACCAACACTGCGGCGCAGCGTACGCATGAATTCATCATACGAGACAGGGTTGGGAGCCGTAGCGATGTAGGCACCCTTCATCGAATCATCGGCAATTGCCCGAGTAAGGAGGCGACTCATATCCTCAATGTGTATCCAGCTGATACCCTGCCGACCATGTCCCACGCGACCGCCCAATCCGCAACGGACCAACATTCTCATCTTGGGAAACGCGCCTCCATTTGCCCCAAGCACAAAACTGGTGCGAAGAATCACATGCCGCATCTTTGAAGGGGCCGCCTCGGCAAAAGCTGCCTCCCACGCCTTACCTACGATAGGCGCAAGACCAAAACCAAATGGCGAATCCTCATCACATACCGCCTCAGGAGGATCACCGTAAATATGCGCCGTAGCCATTTGCACCCAAACCGGTGGGGGTTTGGCAATATCCCGAAGTGCTTTTCCGATGGTCAAAGTCGCCTCCACGCGTGAGCGCAGAATCTCGTCACAATGATCAGGTGTCTTGATGCAATCCACTGTACGGCCGGCAAGGTTGACTACAGCAACCGCCCCCCCTAGATGTTTAGCCCATTGGCCCACGGTCCGTCCGTCCCATTGGGCGTGCTTCCACGGGCCCTCTTGTTTGTGGGCGTTACGGGAAATCAACACAACCTCGCAACCAAGGTCCGCTAAGTCCCGGGCTAAGTTTGTGCCGATGAATCCTGTGCCGCCGGCAATAACCACGCGGCCGATGGGTGTTGGCTCACTTGTCATGGCGTAACGTTCACTGGTTGACCCTGGAACGTGGCAAGCAGATACACTCCAGCAAAAGATCCATAAAGAAAGATGCGTCCGTTCTTGTGGAGCGTACGCGCAACCCAGACGGTCATGGAAATACTGATGATCGTATAGACAATGTAGATGTAAACGGCGGTTGTCATGGTTGTCCTTTCATTGGTGTTTTAAAAAATTGCGCAATAACCGTAGGCGGCGGTTTGGTAAATGAATGTGACCGTCAGCAAGTGATATCCGACCTTGAAGTACCAAGTGGTCAAAAACTCACGAACGTCAAAGATGAACAACGCCACCACCAGTCGCACTCCCCAGAAGATGGCAATAAACGCACACATTGACCGCGCCAACAGGGTGGGATTGTCCGACCCCAATTCCCTAAAGTGTAACACTGATAATACCCCAAAGGCTATAATGGTAAACACAATGAACGCACCATAGACCCAAAAGAGGGTGCGCAGGAAAGGCATAAGCTTGGCCAGTTCGCCCTTCCAATCGAGCGTCTTGGGCACCATGGCCGAGGCAATTAGCGTGAGGAAATGTAACACTCCACCGAAGAGTATAAGGTATTCGTTTGTGATCATAATGCGCCAATGGATTTCAAAAAAGGGTTCATCACTTTGTTGATAAATGGCTTGTGGAAAAGCCAGTACGCCGGGCCAACGGTAAAAACAAACATGAAAAGCCAACCGGCAGCACCGTGGTTTAGGCCCACGCGCCGACCAAAGTGAGAGCGTTCAATCAATACACCGAACCCCTGCAAAAGAAAATATGCTGTCGGCAACCCAAACAACGCACCGGCAGGAACTGAGATGACCAGATCATGAATTAAACCACTGGACAGAAACACCAGCAACATTGACCACACAACGCCGATACGGCGGAAGGTCATGCGAAAAATAAGATCGTGGGCGAGCTGATTGAATCCTCGGTTCCAGCGTTCTGACCAGAAGGCACTCAGCGACGTTGAGGCCGCCGGCGCACGCATAATCGGATCCGCTGCCACGCCATGCGAACGCCACGCTAACGCAAGCAGATGAAACGAACCAAAGTGAAGCATGAATACAAGACCAATCATTCCGCACCACCCCGCAAAGATCGGCCCAGCTTTTGAAGCAATTGGCACTAATCCCCACATGATGACGACACCGAGCAGCAGCTTGAATCCTGCCGCCAGCCATTCGCGAGGAGCCGGTTTACTGGCCGATTCACCTTCAACCATGAAAGGTTTGGCGTCCATGCCCGGCCAGAGAAAGAGATACCCCAACGCGCGACCGATGCCACCCGTACCGCCCGAAAACCAAGCCCGCGCCCACGTCAGCCATTTGCAACTCATGAAAATCGCGAAGGCCAGCAACCACATGAAAACCCACATCAATTCTTCCGGAAACTCCGACCGGAATGCGGCAACCACCGCCGGCGCTACGAGCAGCGGCAGCCACCCAATGATCCCCAAGCCGCGTTTGGACGTGGTATGCGTGTGCAATGAGCAGGCACCGGAAAGGCACATGCGCCGCTCAGCCACCCAGCGGTAGGCGCGGTCGAGCAGCCACTTCACGCCCGGCACCAGCGCCAAAAGCCACAGCGGCCAAGCCCACCAAATTTCCCCCCACACATGCACCAGTGCCGCCGCACCGCTAATCACTCGATCATCGGGGGTAAGCACTCGCATCTCACTCAGCAGCTCTTTCTCTGGCAAATCCAACCGGGTTCTCACCCACTCCGTCTGCAGCGGCACGATTTCAAACCCGCATCGCTCCAGCGTCCCTCGCCAGCGCTCCACTATCGACCGGCAGAAAGGGCACTCACCATCAAAGAGCAACTTATGGCCATTCTTTTCAGTCATTTCAAAAAAAACTGAGATCTTGTGGCGGCTCATGATTGGATGAGGTTAAATGGGCAGTAATTTTAATACCTTGTCGCCCATGCGCGAGAGTTTGCGCAAGGTGCTGGTGGGAAGGCTGGCCATGCGGTTGTAGCAGGAGGATGTGCTCTCAAAAAAATCCTGCAGTCCCTCGAGTCGTTGCTCGGTGTGTATGTCCTTTTTACGGGCCTTTTTTTGCTCCTCCAGACACTCGCGCAAGATGATCAGGGTGGGATCCATCTCGCGCCGCTTGCGCTCATCCATCACGATGCGGAACATCTCCCACACATCCTCAAGCGTCTCAAAATAGTCGCGCCGATCACCCATCACATGAGTACTTTTTGCCAAACCCCACGCCTGCAGCTCCTTGAGGCTATTGCTCACATTGGAGCGGGCGACGGAAAGCGTGTGAGTGATTTGCTCGGCGTTCAACGGCTCGGGCCAGATGTACAGCAGCGCGTGGATTTGAGCTACGGTCCGGTTGATTCCCCAGCGAGTTCCCATTTCACCCCAGTGCAGGATGAATTTATGCTGAACTGACGAGAGTTGGAGTTTATTTTCATTCATTTCTGTTATTACAGAATATAATGTAATTATGGATTGCGCAAGAGAAAATATGAAATTTTATAATATAGAGTAAATGGACCTCTCCCTTCGTCATTTGCATAATTGCAGCTTGAGGCAGGATGAAACGTTGGCTAGCTTGCGCCAATGCTTGTGCGCGACAATCCAAACACCGACACTGCCAAAGTCCAAACTGAACCGATGACTTTGAATGGACATCCCGACACGTTTGCCGCCCGCCATATCGGACCGGATGCTGCTGAGGCGCACACCATGCTGAAGGCACTGAAGCACGATTCGATGAAGAGCTTCATTGAGGCGGTGCTGCCGAAATCTATTCGGAGCACGCAACCACTTAACCTGCCTCCTGCCCTGTCCGAGTACGAAGCACTGGCACGACTGCGTAAAATAATTTCTGCAAACAAACCGTTCCGCAGCTATCTCGGCATGGGATATCACGATTGCCTCGTTCCTCCGGTCATTCAGCGCAATCTTCTGGAGAATCCCGGCTGGTACACGCCGTACACGCCGTATCAGGCGGAGATTTCACAGGGTCGATTGGAGAGTCTGCTGAATTTTCAAACAATGGTGACCGACCTCACGGGCCTAGAGATTGCCAATGCGTCGTTGCTCGACGAGGCTACGGCGTGCGCAGAATCAATGGTGATGTGCCACACGGTGAAAGGAAAAGTCGGTCGCAATGTGTTTGTGACGGCATCGGATTGTCATCCGCAAAACATCGAGGTGCTGCAAACTCGCGCCGCTCCGCTGGGTATCGAGTTGCGCACGGAGGCGACGGATAAGTTGACGCTTGATGAAACTGTGTTTGGTGTGCTGCTGCAATACCCCGCTACGGACGGTGCGGTGGTTGATTACACAAACCTCATCTCGCGCGCGCACGAGGCGGGCGTGATGGTGGTAATGGCAACCGATTTACTGGCCCTGACTTTACTGAAATCACCGGGCGAATTGGGTGCGGACATCGCGGTGGGCAACGCGCAGCGTTTTGGTGTGCCGCTGGGCTACGGCGGACCGCACGCAGCGTTCTTTGCCACACACGATATTTTTAAGCGACAAATTCCCGGTCGTATCGTGGGAGTGTCCAAGGATTCGCGCGGGTATCCGGCATACCGCCTTGCGCTTCAAACACGCGAACAACACATCCGGCGTGACAAGGCAACGAGTAATATCTGCACTGCACAAGCGCTATTGGCCAACATGACTGCGATGTACGCCTGTTATCACGGGCCCGATGGATTGCGCAAGATTGCTGAACACGTGCTCGGGCTCGCACGTTGTCTTGCGGCCGGCTTGGTACAGCTAGGGCATGGGGTGCGGCACGAATCATTTTTCGACACAGTTGCTGTGTCGCACAAAAACCAAACCCCTCACGACGTGTCCCGTCTTGCCGAGTCGTACCACATCAACCTGCGCAGGCTGGATGAAACCACCGTGAGTATCGCGCTTGACGAGACGACCACCGAGGCGGATGTACTGACGCTGTTGCAGGTGTTTAACGAGGGCTATGACGCACCTTTCACACTGGAGGAATTGCCCACAACGGAAGTCATCCCTGAAAACCTGCGTCGCACCAGCAAGTTTCTTTCCCACGAGGTATTCCACAAGCACCGCTCTGAGACGGAACTGATGCGCTACTTAAAACGCCTCGAGAGTCGTGACCTTTCGCTGACGCAGAGTATGATTCCGCTAGGCTCCTGCACCATGAAGCTCAACGCCGCAGCTGAGATGCAGCCGGTATCATGGCCGGAATTTGGCAGGATCCACCCCTTCGTACCGGTGGCACAAACCCGAGGTTACCAACAAATGTTTGCCAACCTTGAAGATTGGCTGTCGGAGATGACTGGGTTTGCCGGTGTGTCGCTGCAGCCCAATGCCGGCTCGCAGGGTGAGTACGCTGGACTACTGGTGATCAAGGCCTACCACCAAAGCCGACGCGAACCACAGCGCAATATTTGCCTCATTCCCACCAGCGCACATGGAACCAATCCTGCCAGCGCAGTGATGGCAGGACTGAAGGTGGTGCCTGTGCAATGCAGCCAAGGCGGCGACATCGACCTCGCCGACCTGCGCGCCAAGGCCAGCGAATACTCCACCGATCTCGCCGCGATGATGATTACTTATCCCTCCACACATGGCGTGTTTGAGGAGGGCATCCTCGAGATTTGTGAAATCGTGCATGACAACGGCGGGCAGGTGTACTTGGATGGTGCCAACCTCAACGCCATGGTTGGCCTCTCATTGCCCGGCGAACTAGGAGCAGACGTATGTCACATCAATTTGCACAAGACCTTCTGCATCCCGCACGGCGGAGGCGGCCCAGGTATGGGACCCATCGGAGTGGCGGAACATCTCGTGGATTTTTTACCGGACCATCCGGTGGTGAAACTTGGTGGCGAAAACCCGATTGGTGCCATCAGCGGCGCGCCGTGGGGCAGTGCGAGCATCCTGCCTATCTCGTGGATGTACATCGCCATGATGGGCGCGGAAGGACTGCGTGACGCTACCGAACACGCCATCCTCAACGCCAACTACATCGCCAACCGGCTTGACCCGCATTACCCCGTGCTCTTCAAAGGTGCCAACGGCCACATAGCACACGAGTGCATTTTAGATCTCCGGCAGTTCATTAATGTGACCGTGGAAGATGTAGCCAAGCGGCTGATGGATTTTGGCTTTCACGCCCCCACCATCTCCTGGCCTGTTGCAGGCACCATGATGGTGGAACCCACCGAGAGTGAGTCTAAAGAGGAATTGGACCGTTTCTGCGATGCAATGATCGCCATCCACGCCGAAATCGAGGACGTAGAAACCGGCGTGGCCGATGTCGCCGACAATCCCCTCAAACACGCCCCGCACACCACCGATATGGTTAGCGCCAACGACTGGCCGCACGCCTATTCTCGCGAACAGGCTGCTTTCCCCTCTACGTCTCTCCGCAACCACAAACACTGGCCCGCCATCGGCCGCATCGATAACGTCTGGGGCGATCGCAACCTCGTGTGCAGTTGTACCGGAATGGAAGGGTTTGGGGAGAAATAAGAACCCGACCGTGTCCGACGGGTAATTTTTCTTTTTTCCCTTTAATTCTGTTCGGGTTCACCTTCGCCATCAAGAAAACCTTGGAGCTGGCGAAGGCGAGTGGGGTGGCGCATTTTCCGGAGGGCCTTGGCCTCGATTTGGCGGATGCGTTCACGGGTGACCTTGAATTGTTTGCCGACTTCCTCGAGCGTGCGACTGTAGCCATCAGTAAGCCCAAAACGCAGCTCAAGTACTTTACGTTCGCGCTCAGTGAGTGAGGTGAGCACGTCGCCGAGCTTGTCCTTCAGCAGCGAGTAACTGGTCATGTCGCTGGGGTTCTCGGCGGTTTTGTCCTCAATAAAGTCCCCGAAGTTGGTGTCATCGCTGTCGCCCACGGGACTCTGGAGAGAGATAGGTTGCTGGGCCATCTTCATGATCTGGCGCACTCGCTCGACGGGCAACTGCATCTCGTCGGCAATTTCCTCAGGAGAGGCTTCGCGGCCAAAGTCCTGCACGAGCTGTTTCTGCACGCGCATGAGCTTATTGATGGTCTCGATCATGTGCACCGGGATGCGGATAGTCCGAGCTTGGTCGGCGATGGATCGGGTGATGGCCTGACGAATCCACCACGTGGCGTAGGTGGAAAACTTGTAGCCACGGCGATACTCAAATTTTTCCACAGCCTTCATTAGGCCCATGTTGCCTTCCTGGATGAGGTCGAGAAAAGAGAGGCCACGGTTGGTGTATTTCTTGGCGATGGAAATAACAAGGCGCAGGTTGGCCTCTACCATCTCGGTCTTGGCTTGGTGAGCTTTTTTGCCAAAGTGCTGAAGCTGTTTGAAGGATTCCACATACTCAGCGGATGACATTCGAGAGAAAATTTCCAGTGCCTGCAGCTTGCGGTTCTCGCCATTAATGATTTGTTTGTTGGGGGCAGTCTTGCGTTTGGCCGCTTTCTCAATGGACTCAAGACTCCCGCCTATCTTTTCATGGACGTTATCTGCCACGATGGACATTTCCTCAATGACCTTTTGTTTGTAAAAGAATTTTGAGAACGATTTCTGCAATTTCTTGTTGTGCTGATCAAATGCCTTCTCGGTGCGTGTGAGGGCGCTTTTGTTTTTGGCCTTGAGCCGGGACATGTATTTTTCGTCCACCTTGTGATCAATAGCCCGCACATCCCTCACTAGACGGCGCAGGGACTTGAGGTGACGTTCGCGACTCTCGATCTTTTTGTCTACGATCACCCGATCGAATCGTTCCTTTGGCGGTTCAGAAATGAGTTTCTCAGCCAGCGCGATGTGTTCCTTACCGGTAAACCCGAAGCTATAGATGATACGCTTCACTTCGTTCTCAGCTTCCTCAATACGCTTAGAGATTTCCACCTCCTGTTCGCGCGTAAGCAGCGGCACCTGACCCATCTGCTTCAAATACATGCGGACGGGATCATCAAGGATGTCGAGCTTGGTCTTGTCGTCCTTGGTCGCTTTTTCATTCACGCCGCGGCGCAGCGAGGGGATATTGTCCACCTCAGCCTGATCCACCACCGAGATTTCTAAACTCTCCAGCTTATCATGAACTGTTTCAACGTCAGCCGGCGTCACCTTTTGCTTTGGCAGATGGTCCGTCACATCATCGTGCGAAAGATACCCTTGTTCCTGCGCTAGTCGGACGAGCTCCTTGAACTTCTCAGTCAAGTCAAAGCCGGCTTCGGTCTTGACCCCCTCAATCTGAATATCCTGTGTAGCGAGGGCTTTCTTGGTCCGGGTGATTTTGGCCGCGGTTAACTTACGCTTCTTCGCAACCTTCTTCTTCGCAACCTTCTTCTTCGCAACCTTCTTCTTCGCAACCTTCTTCTTCGCAACCTTCT
>CBFHWX010000107.1:0-8661 GCA_965659445.1 Limisphaerales bacterium
CGTGAGCGCATGGAAGACATGCTCTGGGCGCTGATGAACTCCCCAGAATTTGTATTTATCCCATAAGGTCAAACCCAATTCATGAATAGACGCCAATTCATCCAGACCACTGGCAGTCTCGCCTTGGCCACGGCAAGAGACTTGTCTTTCGCAAAGGAGACTGGGGATCAGCCCGTTCATTTTCCGAAGGGAAAAGCCGAGCACTGCATTCATATCTGGCTGGGCGGCGGTGCTTCACAGGTTGACACCTGGGACCCCAAGGTACTCGGTGATGCCAAAACCAAGAAAGCCGGCAGTTACTATCCTGCCATCGATACGGTTATGCCCGGCATCCAGGTCTGTGAACACCTTTCGCACTGCGCCAAGGTGATGAACAACATTACTGCTGTGCGCACGGTAAACCATGACGTGATCGATGAACATGCCGCAGCAGCCAACCGCATGCACACCGGTCGCAATGTCAGCGGCACCACGGTTTACCCATCACTGGGTTCCATCGTTGCCGCTGAACGTGGCGCAGCAGCCAAGGACGTTCCTGCTTACGTAGTCATCGGTTACCCGAATTTCTCGCGTGGCCCAGGCTTCCTTGGTTCCAAGGCCGGCTTCCTTTACCTGCTGGACACCGATGCGGGTCCCGCCGGACTAAAACGCCCCACCCGCATTTCCAGCTCGCGGCAGTCACGGCGGGAGGCCCTGTTGGAACAGATGCGTGAAAGTGCCCGCCAAGTCCGTGGAGACACCACTCTGGCAGGCTACGATGATGTACTGCAGGAAAGCCTTCGTCTTTCAGGCCCAAAGTTTATGCAGGTCTTCGACCTTAAAACGGAAAAGGCCGACCTACGCAATTCCTATGGGGGTGAATTTGGCCAGCGCTGTCTTTTGGCGCGCCGCCTGATTCAGCGCGGAGTGCGTTTCATCGAAGTCTCACACAACATGAATTTTGTGAACGGCACTGGCTGGGACACACACAATGACGGCCAACTAAAACAGCATATCCTCATCCAGGAACTCGACAAGGCCATGTCCACCCTGATTGCCGATCTCAAGACACATAATCTACTGGACAAGACCCTGATTGTGGTAAACACCGAGTTCGGTCGCCCCTCATCCTTTGACAGCGGGGGCGGACGCAATCACCAAGGCTCGACCTTTTCGGTGGTACTGGCCGGTGGCGGCCTGCGACATTGTGGTGCCTGGGGTGTGACAGACGAACTTTCCAAAAAGCCTGCTGAGAACCCCTGCAGTGTCCCGAACCTCTTTGCCACCGTTCTCGCTGACCTTGGTATCAATCCAAACAAAGAGCTTTTTGATGGCGACCGTCCGGTACCCATCACCGATATGGGACAACCGATCAAAGATTTGCTCGCTTAAATCCCTTTTAGAGCTTTGATCTCAGCAACGTGTTCTCTTAACCTAATTCTGCCAAGGGACCTTTCAAATTGAGATGCTTCAAATTCGAATCCAATTGTCCAAATGTTTCAGTGATGTTCAACCCTGCGGCCTGCATTAAGGAAAGGTAAAGATTGCCAACCGTACGGTGACCTTTGGATCCATACTTTGGATACTCCAAGTAACGCCCCATATTTAGCTTCTTGCCCATGCCGCCCAATAGAACGAATGGCCAATCATGACCGGCACAGTGATGGTCACCGGATGAACACGACGTGTAGACTATCATGGTGTTGTCGAGCATCGATCCATTTCCTTCCGGGATACTGGCAAACTTTTCGGCCATCTTGGCGATCTGCTTGAGATGAAGCTTTTCCACCTCCATGCGCGCCTGATGACCGGTCCAACCGTTGGAGGCTGTGTTTTCCTGCAGGTGACCAAGGGCGTGCACGGAATTCGATAATTTGAGTTCCGTATACTTCACACCCAAAGTATCGGGGCGCAGGGTGATCACGTTGGTCAGGCCGGCAATTAAAGCCGCAGATGCGATTTCGAAGTGCGATTCGATGCGCATGGATGGCGCGATAGAATTATAACGATCTGTCAACTTCGGCGCATGTTTCCGGACCTGTTCAGTCAGTGCTGCTTTCTTCTCTTCGATCTTCCGTAGCGAATCAAACGATTCCAGATAAAGCGCGAAACGTTCCTTGTCGTCCCCCGATAGGTGCTTCTCCACACGTCGGGCATCTTTGCCAAGGAAATCCATTAAGTTGCCGTTCAGTGCGATTTTCTTTTTCAGTTGCTCAGGGCTTTCCACAGCGGCACTGAAGAGCTCGAGGAACGCCTTGCGCGGCGACCCCTGATAGGCGACTGGCTTGGCGGCTCCGTAGGCGGATAGGTTCGGATAACAGTAGGAATCTTCCGGCTTCCAACCGGCGGATTCTAGCAATTGCCCGTTCATCGCCATCCCATACATCGGGTATGGGCCCGTGGAGAGATGTTGGCCAAGCAGGCAATCTAGCGTCGGCGCAATGGCTACTTTTTCGGAATCATGAAGCGATAGAGTGCCGAATCCTTTGGTGTGATTCCCCCGGAACCCCACACCGGACAGGCTCTGGATGATCGTCATGCGATCCTTGAATTTCTCCAGTGCCGCCAGCTTTGCCGGCAGCTTGTGTTTCGCCAGCGGCACATTCACCAATGCCCCTTCCTGCCGCGATCGGTTGCCCAGTTTTTGGCCGGACTTTTCATCCACGAAATGATTGGTCAACCCATCCGGCACCAGATTGTATTTATCGATACCGGAAGATTTCACCACGAAAACAAAACGCTTTGGAAAGGCCGCTGGGTTACCGGCCGCGTGGACCCGAAGGGAGTGGAGGAATGGTGCCATCGCCAGAGAACTACCACCCAGTGAAAGGTCTCGGAGAAATTGTCGTCGTTTGTAGGTCATAAAATGTGTGTGGCTATCGTCTGTATAGAAATGAATCCGAACTCAGTAAGGACACAACCAGCGCTTTAAAACTGCCGCCATTATCCAAATAGGCTTTCTCGGCTTCGATCAAGGTTGTTGAATCACTAAGCATCTCGTTTCGTCCCATGAAATAGCGGAAGAGATGTCGGATAAACGACTGTCGCGCACGATCTGAATGCCCCAGCCGATGCATCATCTCAACAGCATCCTTCACTTTGCCGTCTACTTTGTGATCTCCCGAGAAGGCAATCTCACCGGTAGTGTTGATCTTACGGGTAGTTAGCTTGCCTTCCTTGAGCTTGCGATCGAACTGGCCATCCCGCCGCACATAAATCTTCCCATCCTCATCAAAATAACTCACCTCACGATACCGGCCCCAATCATCAAACATCTCAAAGGGTTCACCGAGCGAGTTCATCTTGCGATGACATTTCCAGCATTGCTCAGCGCGCAAGGGTTCCATTCTTTCCCTGAGTGTTTTGTGAGGATCAATCGGCACGGCTGCATCGACATCCGGAGGCACGTCTCCAAGAACGCCGGCCAGCAGTCGCTTGTAAACCCAGATGCCACGGTGAATCGGATCATTGTCTTCATTCAACGAATAAGCCGCCAACCACGCCGGATGCGTCAGTAATCCTGCGCGTTGCTCCTTAGGCATTTCCAACGGCTGTTCAATGGGCCATGCCCACTTCTGCTCCGAGTGACGGCCGTTGGTCGGCAAGTTGTAGGCCCCGATGTACAGCAAATCAGCGATCCCACGCCCTCTAGGCGACCATGGGAAATTAGGATGCCTATTCATCCCATTGTCCATAGCTCCTTTGTAAAGAGAAGCGATCCGCTGCGCTTCACGCCGCGCGCTTTCCAAGGCCTTCTTGGCCTTCTCCGGCATGCCCTCATAATTGAAGTCGCGCTTGATCTGTCCCCGCTTTTTTTCGACCTGAGCGTCAACATAACCTGGGTCTAGCACTTCCGCGATTCGCTTCTCGTAATGCTCACGGGCGTAGTCGTTGTCGCCCGGGTGTGCGATAAAATACTGGTTCGTGGTCAACAACTCGGCAATGACATCCTTATCTTTCTTTAACACATGCTCGATCAACATGCGTGCGTCGTGAATCAGCATGTCCGTGTTCCATTGCTGAATCTTCTCAGCGTTCCGTCGGTCATTGTCTTTGAACACCGTGCCCGCGCGATGGAAGCCAAAGTACTCATCAAAGAACCGCTGCACGCGGGGCAGGTCTTTGCGAGTCCAAGATCCCGTCGTCAGTTGTTCATCCAGCAACTGCCCCACGAGCCTTGCCACGTCTTCCCGTGTTTTTAGCTGCCCTTTTTGGGTTGCCTCTTGGATGTATCGATTACGGTCAGGTCCCTGATCAGTTAATGCGTAGGCAACCGCATGTGCCAGCTCATCCGGCGATAAATGCCGACGCCCGTGCTCGTCCACCTCACCAAAGCCAAACTCCATCCGGTAGATCGATTCCGGGCTCAGGAACATTGCTTTGATAGTCGTCTTAAAGCCATCCAAGCGGCCGCCGGTTTCGATATTCTGATTAAGAAAGGTCAGGTACTTATCTTGCTCTTCCTCGGCCGGATATCGCCCAATCACCCGCATGTGTTCCCGCCGAACAAGTTCCGTCAGGTCCGACTCCTTCAACTCCTTGTCCACATCGGCCAGCTCTTTGAACTCACCGCGTTTTTCCCTAGCCACCAGAAACGAATCCGCCACGATCATCATCATTTGCACCGTGCTTTGATCCGCTACCGACAACCCCGCGTAATCCCGAATCCCCCGCTCCGGCGTCACGTAACTGAAAGGACTTTTCGCATTGCCAAATCCTTTATGTGAAAAAATCTCCGAGTTAAACCGCCAGAGCCGTGCAGGCGAGAAAGGAGGTGTCTTAATCTCTCCGGAAAAAAGTTTCTCATGATTCACCCAGTTGCCGTATTCGGGCGCGAGCAGTTTTTTGCGATATGCCTCGCCTGACCCCGTCGTGAGTAACTGCCGATCGATCCACCCGATCATCGCATTCCGTTCCGAATCGCTCGGGCGTCCCTCCTCATCGGGCGGCGGCATATCACCGGCTGTCAGTTGAGCAAGAACCTTCAGCCATAAATCAGAATTGCCCGCCTGGGAAAAATTGAACGACACCTCGTGGAGAGTCAGTTTACCCTTTTGCTTTTTCACCCCATGACAACGAATACAGTGGGACTCAAGAAAGTGCTTAGCCATACGCTCTGCCTCGGCCGCTTGCATGTCTAAAGAGACCACAAAAAACAGCAGCACAGATAGAGCCCGTATCGTTCCCATAAACTGGTCACAGTATATGTAAGGACTCATCTTTAATCAATCGAGCAATGTATAGGTTAAGCTTTGAGAACCAAACAAGGCGGTTGGCACCTAAAATAAGAAAGCCCGGAAAAATTTGCTCCAGAGGTAGGACTCGAACCTATCTCACCGGTCCCCAGACTTTTTCCATGATTTTATACATACGCGGGTCGTGCTTTTTAAGTTCCCCACGCACGAACGGGTAAAAATCATTCACGCCCAGGTAGGCCTCAGTACTCTCGGCAAAATATTCCTTGTGATTGTTCAAACCGTAATGACGCACAGTACTACCGGTGTAGAGCATCACCTTCTCATAAATGCCCGCTTTCTGGGCCGCCTTGTAGGCCCCGATGATTTCCTGGTTATCAAAACTGAGCACTTGATCATGATAAGCATGTGCCAATTCGTGCATTACCACGTAAGGATGCTTGGCCCACATGTGCGGTGAAAAAAGCGCTTTGGCGCGCGGAATATGCACGTGCTTCACCAGCGCGGGATCATGCCGGTTGGCTCGCAGCCATGAAACACTAGGGTGGTACTGCATATTGCCAAGCCGATTATTGTTCAACTCCAACCGGATTGGCAGCTTCTGCAACTCCTTCACTTTCGTCTCGGACAAAATATATTTCACCCGCTGCAAATGATTTGCCAAAGCGGTAAAGGCCTTGTCGGCTATAATTTTGTTTTCCCGTTTCAACAGATCAGGCTCCACAGCAATCCTCCATCCCTCGACGTCTTTTATTATAGGCTTATAAAAATCCGCCGCCCGGAGGGTCACGGATAGAGAGAATACTACAAAAATGGTGAGGATCGTTTTCATAAAGGGCCAGACTCCAACGTCCCCATAAAAATAACAAGCTCAACCGCCACTCACCCGTTCAAGAGCAGCCGTAATTTCAGCTTCCATTTTTTCCAACGGGTTCAGTAATCCAAGGGGATCGGAGTAGGTCTCCACAGTATTTGTTTCACAATCCCAGTCAACTGGGCCATAGCGCGCGGGGGCAGATAGACCTACAAGGTAGTGGGCCATGGCATCGGACTTGTTGAAGTGCCAGTATTCATATGGGAAATGAACAAAGCCGCGCGCCTCCATCATGGCGGTGATGGTCAGACGGTTTTCAAGATGTTCGGCGCTGATAAAGGGCGAGTGCATAGGAGTGCGTTCGCTCATCTCGATATACGGTCCGCCTCGCCATATTTCGGCTCGGTCGTCGCGGTTGAATACCGAAACATCGACAGCGGAGGCGGACATGTGAGTACCAGTCTTGGGAATGTTGGCCACAAGCACAAGTGCACGGCGAAAGACGAGTTCAGGTGGAGGTGTGCCACCATGTTCCCACTCGCATTTCTGGACGATGGCATCAAAGACCTCGGGCTTGCGGCCAAGACGAGTCTGCATGTCGCGTGTGCGAAAGCCGTCTTCGATTTTCAACACCCAGCCGCGTTCATTCATGTCACGGCCAACGGCAATGAGGTCATCAACGAGCCCTTCTCGGATGTAAAAGATGCGGTCGAGTTCATCGACAATTTTGCTCTCAGAAAAAAGCATTTCCACACCCCCCGCTTCTGCCGCCTTGCAGATATCGGCCAAGCCCTCGCCGCACTCCTCCACTTCGAACGGTAAAATCTGCTGCACCAGCTCATACCCCGCCTCCATCTGCTCCGCCCAATAAGCGCGCCGGGTAGTTTCATTTAAAATTGTCCCGGTCATTTTTCCTCTAGAGGAAACACGTGCTCCAGCGCCGCCTGCAGATCAAGCCGCCGGAAGGACAATTTGGTGGCCGGGTCGACAACCGATTTGCCGGTCTTCTGCAGAATAGCCATCATTGCTTCGGGCAGGTTCTCGCCATCCGTTTTCCAATTGTAATTCGCCTTTTCAATTGCCTCGCGCAGAATCATCACCGAACCACAAACGATGGCGTTGGAGGAACTTGTGGCACTGGCTGGCACAAGGAGCGCAATCTTTGCATGTCGATCCAGGTGCACAATGTCCTTACCCGGCCGCACCGCGCCGATGGCAAAACAGTTGAGCTGGCTGGCCGGCCAGGAGATGCCGGTGGTGAAATTGTGATTCCCTGACGGCGCGCTGACCCAAATGCCCGCCTTGCGCAGGGCCGCAAGCTTGGCATCAATTTCGGTGGGCACCGGAGAGGCGTGCGCCTTGTCATCCACAGGGGCAAGATTGACCGTGGTGATGCGATGTTTCTCATGGTTATCCAACACCCACTGTAATGCCCTCGCAAGTGATTTGCTGTCGGCAACCTTGCAGTGGCAACACTCCAGTCCGCGGACCACCGCAATCTGGTTATTGTAGGCCACTCCCAGCTTACCCTTGAAGTTCACAGAGGAAGGGATGCCAATGGTCGAGCCATGGTAACCGCGGCCCTCATGTTTTGGATCATCATCCCCGTCTACCGCGTCATAGGTGACGCGCACCTTGGGCACGCCATTCACCTTCGCCGTCCATTCGGGCATGGACATTTTGCAGCCATCATCCACCAACACCAGTGTCTGGTCCTTACCGAAAGTCAATTTCCCCGCAAACTTGACCCAAGTATCCGTGATGCCCGCGTGTTTAAACGCCACAGGCTGAACCGGTTGTCCGGGGAGCTCTGGCGCAGCGACCAGTGGCGAGGCCAACGTCAAGGCGATGTACAAGGTGGCCCGATTCATTTCCGTTCCCACACAGCAGGAATTTGTTCCGCTTCCTTTCCGTAGGTTTGCGAGACGATGAAACCGCTGGCTTGGGAGGTGTAGAAAATACGTCCGTTGGAAACGACCGCCCCGAGACATTCACGCGAGTCAATGGCAGGACCGGTGGAGACGAGCTTGCCGTTTTGCGAGAGGTCAATCATGTCCATATTCGCCCCGAGGACGTAAGGCTCAGACATGGTGAAACGGCAGCAGGCATAGTTATGGCCGATACTCGCGACGACCTTGCCGGTCTTGTGATCGTACACGTTGCCCTTGCCGCGAAGTGCGTTTGAAAAGATGAATTGTTCACCAACCGTGACAACGTTGAGGGCAGAGGTGACGGCATCAGATTTCCATTCAAGCGAGCCATCCTTTGCATTAAGGCACCAAACGAAGCGGTCGTTGGTGCCTTCCTTGGCGCGATTAAAACCACCTATATAAATTCGCCCATTGCGCGCACTAAGGGTACATTTGGCGGTCACATAATAGTCCGTGGTGGACCAGACGATCTGGCCGTTCTTTGGCTCAAGGCACGCAGTGAAACCGTTATTTTCAATTGGTAAACCTCGGCGTGCCTTTTCACTGGTCGCATAACCGAAGAAGACTGAGTAGTAGAGCTTGCCATCAAGAATACAGATGCCGCAGTCGTTGCCGCCCTTCCCGTATTTTGAAAAGTCCTTTTCCCAAAGGAGCTTGCCGGTATTGAGGTCCCACGCCCAGATTCTCGGGCGGTGGTTCTTCGGATAATAGGGATTGGTATTGGAATATATCCAACTCATCA
>CBFHWX010000108.1:0-8557 GCA_965659445.1 Limisphaerales bacterium
AACGCCCGGTCAATCCCCTCAAGCGGCTCACGCGCGCCGAGTACACCAACACCCTGCGTGATCTCTTTGGTGTGGAATTCGACCTTACCGGCTTGCTGCCACCCGATCATGTAGAACACGGGTTTGACAAGTTCGGCGAGGCGCATCTGATGTCGCCGCATCAGGTGATGGCCTACCTCAAGACCGCCCGCTTCGTAGCCGAGCGGTTGTTTCCCGATGCCAAGCCCGAGACGCGAAATTGGGATTTCAACGCCAGCTACTTCCACGGCAGCGAAAATTTTGCCGTCGGCGGTGGAGGTGATTACCGCGATGGTGACGGCTTTATTCTAACGGGCTTTCGTCCGTACCGCAGCAACATCCATTTTTCTACAAAGCCTGATGTCTATGAGCGGTTCAAGATTCCCACATTTGGCAGGTATCGTTTGGATGTCCAAGTCGAATCGGTGGATTCCAACGAAGCTGAAATCATTGGCATTAATCTCGGTGACGGTCGTTATCCGACAAGCATTCGTAGTGTCCACCGTATTCCCATACCACATCGCTCAAAAAGTTTTACAACGGAACTCGCGCTCAAGGCAGGTGATCAATTGGCCTTCACCTTTGACAGTGCCCGCATACCGGGTAATAGCGCACCACGAAAACATAAAGGTCCAAAGCTACGTTTCACGAAAGTGAAGGTCACGGGCCCGCTGGTTGAGGAATGGCCCACCTCCGCGATGCAAGCCATTCTTCCTGAACCGGACATGAAGCCCGGCGAGCTGATCGATCACCTCGCCTTGTTGCTCACTCAACGCCCCTTGTCCGCGGAGGACCGTCCGGCTTTCGTGGAAATCGCGGAAAAGCAGCGCGCTTCCGGGGCATCACCTGCCGCCACCGCCCGCAGCGTGCTGATCGCGCTGTTGACCTCCCCGCATTTCATCTACAAGGCCGAGTCGCCTGATTTGACCAGTGTGGAGCTGGCGCATCGACTGTCCTATTTCCTGTGGAACTCCGTTCCGGACGCCAAACTTTTGGCTTTTGCCAAGTCTGGCGGACTGGGCAAGGACCCATCGGCTCAGGTGGAGCGCATGCTCAAGGACGCCAAGGCCAGCCGCTTCATCGACGACTTTACGCGTCAATGGTTGCAGCGTGACAAAGTGGACAACTTCGGTCCGGACGTACGCGTATTCAAGAACGTGCGCCGCATGACGGTCGATTCCATGGGGCGCGAAGGCCGCGAGCTCTTTCGTCACCTGCTTGAGAAGGACCTGAGCATGGAATACTTCATTGACTCGAATTTTGTAATGGCCAACGACCGCTTGGCCCGCTTCTACAAGTTGCCCAAGGTCAAGGGGGATGCCTTCGTGCCGGTTAAGCTGCCAACGAAAAGCGAACGCGGTGGGCTCGTGGCCCAAGCCGGTTTTCTCAAGCTGACCTCCACCGACTTTGCCACTTCTCCCATCCACAGGGGCTCCTGGATTCTCAAGAATCTCTACAATGAACGGATCGAACCGCCCGCCGACATACTGATCAACGAACCGGACATCCGCGGAACCACGACCATTCGCGAGGCCATCCTCAAGCATCAGGAACTCGAGAGCTGCGCTCGCTGCCATTCAAAGATCGATCCATTGGGTTTCGCTCTTGAATACTATGACCCAGTTGGCCGCAAGCGGGGCGAGTATCGCCACGTGGAAGTGCTCAATAAAAATAAACTGAAATTCACCAAGGTTCCGATTGACGCCACCATGAAACTACCCAATGGCCGTGAGGTGCGCGACCTGCCAACGCTCAAGGCCGCCCTAATGGCCGACAAGGAACGCATCCTCAAGGGCATCATTGGGAAACTCATCAGCTACGCCCATGGCCGCGACGTCACCCGCGCCGATCGCCCGCACATCGACGCTGTTTTTCAGGCCACTCAAAAACAGAACCACTCCCTTAGGGCCGCTATTCACGCTATCGTCGCGCATCCTGAGTTTGGTAGGAAATAAGATACATTACTCACGTCACTAAAACCTAATTTCACCGTTTTTGAAGTTAATGAAAAGGACTCTTTCCAGTTGTGCGTGTGTGTTGGTCCTAGTCATTTCCGTGCTGGGAGCCGAAAGCAAGAGCCAACCCAACATCATCTTTGTCCTTTCTGATGATCAGGCATGGAACGGATTATCGACACGGATGCATCCGGACTTGGCATGGTCGGCGAGTGATTTTGTTCGTACACCGAATATTGCGCGACTAGCCAAACAGGGAATACGGTTTTCAGCTGCCTATGCACCGGCCTCAGTCTGTTCACCCATACGGATCAGTCTGCAAACCGAAAAGAGCCCGGCTCAACTACAGTGGACCAAGGCCGCACCCACGATGACGGCTGCCAAGAAACTTATAAAAGAAAATAACAAGTGAGCCCTATCCGCTCTAATTCATCTCTGAACCGATTAATCGTCATGCGCTTTCTTTTATTGTTTTTTTCTGTGGCTTTGAATGCCGCCGAATCCTCGTGGTCACAATTTCGAGGACCGCACGGTAATGGGCACACCGCAGCCACAAACCTGCCGCTGAACTGGACAGAGACGGAGAATGTCGTTTGGAAGAAGGAAATTCATAGTCGTGGGTTTTCGTCACCGGTGATTTGGGGCCAGCAGATTTGGCTGACGACTGCCACAAAGGATGGTCGCAAACTTTTTGCTGTTTGCGTGGATAAGGATACGGGCAAAGTACTGCATGATCTACATCTCTTTGATGTCGCCAAGCCGCAGGCGATCACACCAGAGAACTCCTATGCCTCACCCACACCGGTGATTGAACAGGGGCGTGTGTTCCTACACTTCGGTACGTACGGTACGGCTTGTGTGGATACCGCTACTGGCAAAGTGCTGTGGACTAGGCGCGATCTAAAATGTGATCACGAAAAGGGTGCGGGTCCGGCCAGTTCACCCATGCTGATAGGTAACAAGATGGTCGTTCACGTAGACGGCCGTGATGTGCAGTACATTGTTGCGCTGGACACCACTACAGGCAAAACGGTGTGGAAAACGCCGCGCTCACTCGATTATAGCAAGATCCCTGTGCACCACCGAAAGGCATACTCCATGCCTTTCCTTGCTCCGCGCGGCAACGGCCATCAACTGGTCAGTCCCGCCGGACGTGGCCTATATTCGTACAATCCGAAGACAGGTAAAGAGCTATGGCACATGCGCCATCGTGGCTGGTCTGTTGCGCCGCGACCGATCTATGGCCAGGGGCTTATCTTCGCCACGGTTGATCGTGATCGCCCCGAACTGTGGGCCATTCGCCCCGATGGCAATGGTGATGTGACTGATACACACATCGTTTGGAGTGAAGCGCGAGGGATGCCCCAACGTTGTTCGCCATTGTTGGTGGATGACTTGTTGTACCTCGTTAACCGCGGTGGCATTGCCACCTGTCTTGAGGCCAAGACCGGTAAATTAATCTGGAAAGAACGTCTTAAGGGAGCCTACTCCGCCTCGCCCATTTATGCGAAGGGTCGTATTTATCTCTTTAATGAATCCGCCAGCGCTACCATCCTACGCCCTGGCCGCAAGTTTGAGGTCATCGCCACTAATATCCTTGCGAGTCAACCTCTACTCGCGACGCCGGCGGTGGACGGTGATGCATTCATTGTCCGTGCCGGAGGACATCTGTACCGCATTGAGGAGTAATATAAATTAAGTTCGCTGCTGACAAGTGACGGCGGCCGTTTACAGTGTCTCTCGTGAAAACCCCTGCGCTATTGCTGTTACTGGTCTGCCTGTATGGATTCACGGTGGCTGCTGAAGAAAAGCCAAATATCATACTCCTAATGGGTGATGACCATGGTTGGGCGGAAACCGGTTATTACGGCCATCCGCATCTTAAAACACCCGTGCTTGATGAGATGGCACGCACGGGCCTACGGCTTGATCATTTTTATGCCGGTCATCCTTCCTGCTCGCCAACGCGCGGCAGTTTCTTAACCGGGCGGCATCCCAACCGCTTCGGCACCTTCACGCCAGGTTACTCCATTCGGCCAAAAGAAATCACCATGGCCCACCTGTTGGCTAAGGCCGGTTACCATTGCGGGCATTTCGGTAAATGGCACTTGGGGCCAGTCAAAAAGGATTCGCCCACCAACCCCCGGGCGATGGGATTCCACGAGTATGTTTCGCACGATAATTTTTATGAGATGAACCCGCCTTTCTCGAGGAATGGAGGGCCTCCGGTGGTTATCAAAGGCGAGGGCTCGGAGGTAACCATTAATGAAGCCTTAAGGTTCATTGAAGACGCCCGGAAACGGGAGAAACCGTTTCTGGCGGTGGTATGGTTTGGTTCACCGCATGAGCCCTACAGTGGTTTGGCAAAGGATCTGGCACTGTATGACAACCTGCCCAAGGAATACGCCGAGCGCAAAGTACGGCTGACCTCCAATGAAACCGGCCGTCGAACACAACGGCCGTTGCGTGATGTGTTGCGTGAGCGGTATGCGGAGATCACCGCCATGGATCGCGCGATCGGCAAGCTGCGTACTCGATTGACCGAATTGAACCTGCGAGACAACACGGTGCTTTGGTATTGCGGGGATAACGGCAGTCCGCCAAGTTATGGCCGGGTGGTGACACCATTTCGCGCAGAGAAGGGTTCGGTGTACGAGGGCGGCATCCGCGTACCGGGACTTATCGAATGGCCGGCCAAGATCAAGAAAGGTCGTGTGAGTAAGGTCAACTGTGTGACTAGCGACATGCTACCCACCTTATGTGACTGGGTGGGGGTGGAACCACCCAAGCGCCCATTGGATGGGATCAGCTTGGCGCCACTTGTGGCAGGAAAAATGAAGTCACGCCCCAAGCCGATCGGTTTCTGGAGTTTTAATACACCCCGTGCCACGCGCAATGGTGCTAAGCCCTACTTTACGGCTGAGGAACAACAGGGCACCACCCCACTGGTGAAGTTGATGGGCAACATCCCCACCCGAAATTTTCGCAACTACCACCAACCACCCATTGAGGAGGAGGACTATTCCGGATCGCGAGTGTGGCTGGACAACCGCTACAAACTCGTGATCCCGGGAAAGGCCGACGACACTCCCGAACTCTACGATCTGCAAACAGATCCCGCCGAAGAAACCAATATTGCCAAAAAGAAAACCGACCTCACCGTCAGACTGGCCCGTGAATTACGTGCGTGGCAAAGCTCCGTACTCAGTAGTCTGCGCGAGAAGGATTATCCCGAAAAATAAGAAAGTTATATGAAGATTCATATCCTAGTGGCGATCGTCGCTTTTTTCAATGTGGCCGTTTTGGCTCAGGAAAAAGCTCTCTGGAAGGCAGGTGTGGCTACCGCGGTCATCACGCCGGAGACACCCATGCGCATGGCCGGTTATGGCGCACGTATCAAACCTGCCACAGGTAAGGATCAGGATCTCTTTGGCAAGGCGTTGGCCATTGAGGATCAAAAAGGCAACCGCGTTGTTTTTATCACGCTTGATCTAATTGGTGTTACTGCGGAGTTGCGAATGGCGGTAGAAAAGGGCGTGCGTGAAAAATACAAATTACCACCCCATGCCCTTGTTATGAACGCCTCCCATACCCATTGCGGCCCCGCCTATGGACGGCCGGAGGTGAAGGATTACTTTGATGGGCTGGTGAAAAAACTCATCGCCACTGTGGGGCGCGCAATCGAAACCTCGGAGCCCGCACTCCTTAGTTATGCTCACGCAAAGTGTGGGTTTGCCATGAACCGCCGCACGCCGACCGACGAGGGATATAGAAACCACCCCAATCCCAAAGGCCCGGTGGATCATTCGGTGCCGGTATTGCGCGTGGACAATGCCGAGGGGAAGCTCAAAGCCGTCCTCTTTGGGTACGCCTGCCACAATACCTCGGTGGGCTTCCTGCGCTGGCTCGGCGATTATGCGGGGTTTGCCCAGCAATACTTTGAGGCGGATCATCCAGGCGTCACGGCAATGTTCATGATGGGATGTGGAGGAGATCAAAATCCCTACCCTCGCGGCACCGCTGAATGGGCTGCCAAGCATGGGCGTTCATTGTGCACGGCGGTAGAGGCGGCACTGGAAGTCACGCAGCGGACATTGCGCCATCAAAACCAGATTCAGGGTCCATTGAAGTCCGTCATGGAGACGGTTTCTCTGGAATTCAGAACCAAGGATCGCGAGGATTTTGATTACCCCGTGCAGGTGATCCAATTCGGCAATGACTTATCCATGATCACCTTGGGTAACGAAGTGGTTATCGACTACGTGCTACGCCTTAAGCGCGAGTTGGGCAGGGCTGATGGACCGGAGATTTGGGTGTCTGGCTATTCCAATGTTTACTCAGGCTACATTCCCAGTAAACGCGTGCTGCTCGAAGGCGGCTACGAGGCCCGCAGCCGGCCGTGGAAGGATGCCCTGGAAGAACGCATTATCACCAAGGTCCACGAACTCTTTGGCAAAGTGAATAAATCGAAATGAAAAAGACTTTTGCAATTCTGTCGGCATTCCTTCTTTGGTCCTTAGCTTTTCCTGTTGTTGCCCAAAGCAATGGCGATCATAAAACCCTGCGGGTATTCATCTTTGCCGGTCAATCGAACATGGTGGGTTCAGACTCCAAGGTAAAAGACATCAAGCGCTTCCCGCCTTACGTGGGACTGGAAGAAGCACAGGAAAAAGTGCTATTTACCTACTGCATTGGTCGTCAGAACAAAATGCGTTCAGAAGGCTGGGTGCCATTACAACACGTCAATAATGTCGTTGGTCCTGAGCTGAGCTTCGCGCGCAAGGTCACCCGCCACATCAAGGCGCCCATTGCCATTATCAAGGTGGCTGCGGGCGGCACACATCTGGGAGGGGACTGGAATCCTGATCAACCCATCGGTTTCAAGATGTATCCCTTGGCACTGGAAACCATCCGCACCGCTCTGACGGATTTGGATAAACAAAAAATCAAGTACCGTCTGGAGGGCTTCATGTGGCATCAGGGCGAGAACGACATGTTCAATAAGGACTACATGCCCAACTACGGCAAGAACCTGAAAAACTTCCTGTCCAAATGGCGGCGTGATCTCAAGATGCCCAACCTAAGGTTCTACATCGGGGAACTCTGCACCAAGACCATCTGGGGCATGGACCTGCGCCCACGCATGTATGCCATCAGCCTCGGCCAACGCGAAGTGACCAACGTCGACAACCATGCCGAATATGTGCCCACCTCGCATGTGGGTGCAGAGATTGGTCGCCCCGTTGGACTCCATTACCACTACGGAACGCTGGGCCAACTGCAACACGGTGAAAATTATGCGAGCGCTTACTTGCGCACCATCGGCCTCAAACTCGACACACCGCGGTCTTTAAAAAAATGGCCCTACAAAAAAGGCAGCACCGTGAAGCTCTTTATTCTGGCTGGTCACCGCAACATGGAAGGCGAACGCGCCTTTGAGCAGGAATTAAAAACTCTCAAGGGCAAGGAGGCCCTACTCAAGGACAACCCAAAAATCGCCTACAAATATAACCTCGGTGGCGGATACAAGGCATCCAATGGCTGGGAACCACTTGGCCTGACCGGTTACTACGACACCTTTGGCCCTGAACTCAGCTTTGCCAGTAGCATCGCCGGCAAGGTGAAAGGTAATATCGCTATTGCCAAGTTTACCCATAGCGGTTCACAAATCATCGACTGGACCCCCGAAGGCAGCATGGCCAAGAGCCGGCATCTCTATCCGAAGCTTATCCAGTTCGTGAAGGAATCAATCCGGGAACTGTCTGCCAAGGGGCATCAAGTGGAAATTGAAGGTATCTTTTATCACGTGGGCGAGAACGACATGTCCTTTCACCCTTACCGCAAGGAAGCCGCCGCGCGCGTGCAGGCCATTATCAACCAAAGCCGAAAAGATTTGGCTCAGCCCAAGTTAAGATGGTTTGTCAGCCAGCAACCTCCTACTGATGTGGAAAGGCTAAACAACCTGGATGTAGTCAGTGACATGGTTAAAGTCGCAGCAACAGATCCAGGATTCATTCACCTCAAGACCTTTAACCTGCCACCACAGGAAAAGATGCTGGTCATTACTACCGAAGGTATCGTGCAACTGGGCGAAGTGATTGCCAAGGGCTACCTAAAGAACCAATAAAAAAACACGCGCCGTTTCCGGCGCGGGTAAAATGACTCAACCGAATCTAGTTCTTAGGAATCTCATTAAGTGTATAGTAGGCATTGGGGTGCAGGAGTGCCAGCCCTTCCTTGGAACGAATACCACCTGAAACCAGATGATGTACGTGGCCCTTGACGAGGCCCTCCACCTTGATACGTACGCTCTTGTTATCCTTGGCCACCGTGGCACCGACCACCTTGGGAGTAACGTGATCTACCTCCGGGCTGCCGTATTTGGACTGAAGAATATAGGTCCATGCCTTCATTGAGTAGCTTGCCACATCACCGGCCGTCTTGGAATCGACCTCGTGCGTGAAGGTGAGCTCAAAGCCGTCTGACTTGGCTCGCATTTCATGAACCTCAAAAGGCACCTTGCCCGTCCAGTTCACACGATCCAGCGCAAAGCGCTTGCCGCCACGCGCGCCCCAGCCACGGTC
>CBFHWX010000109.1:0-8537 GCA_965659445.1 Limisphaerales bacterium
AGGCGCACAAACACACAAGGCAACCCAGCAAAGGTACTTTCGCCTTGCAGGCTGAGATAGATTTCACTGACGCGTAACGAACCACTCACGAGGAGGTTATACTGTGGCATGGGGCAGGGGCCAAGATTTCCATTTGCCGAGGTAGTGAAGTGTGGCTATGTTACGGCCGTGAAGCTTTCGGCAAAAACTGATTACGCAGCGAGGGCGGTGCTGGAGCTGTCGGCACATCCGGTTGATGGGCCAACGTACAAAGTGGAGGATTTAGCGGTGGTGGTCGGCACATCTCCAAACTATCTCGTTCAAATCCTAATTGAGCTAAAGGCCGCCGGGTTGGTTTCCAGCGTGCGTGGAAAACAAGGGGGTTATCGTCTTGCCAAGGCTCCCCGGGAAATTACTCTGGGGGACGTTTGGCGGGCGGTTGATGGTGAGGTGCTTGATTCGCCGGCTCTCACCGATGATCAATGCGCGCCTGTGTTGCGCGAGGCCTGGAAGGGATTGAAAAACACAGTAAATGCCGCTGCTGATGAATCGACCTACGCGCAATTGCTTGAAGCAAGCGGGCGAGACAAGGAGATGTATTATATCTAGTGTGGTGGGCCCTCCTACTTATTGTAGGAAGGCTTTGGAGTGAGGTCTGTGTTGTTCTTCGGACATTTAAACTTGTGCCCCATCATATCGCCGTGAGGAAAGTACTTTTTGCAGAACGGGCATTGAGCACCTTTCTTTGAAGCTTGAACTCCAAAATAGACCCCTCCTCCTATCAATATGAGGGCAACCGCTCCGGCAATGGCACCCTTGACATTCTTATTCATAACCGTTTCCTCCTACACGAAACCTATCATTAAACGGCTGGAAAAACAAACTGATTCCGCGTGCAGTGTGCCATTTATGGTTATTTTTCCTCAGATGAATCAGGATTTTTGGCGTTGCTTGATGGTAAATCCATAGAGGTTGGGGGGGTAACTTTCAGGTGATTTTGAATTTCCTTACTGTCGCGTGTGGGCAATTGACACGCCGTACCGGAGCACACGTAGACCAGCGGGCCGTCTTCATCCGGTGTTTGCTTCTTGGCAAATTCCTCCACCGGGCCGGCATTGCCGAGGATCACCCGATTGGGCTGGAATTGATTGTGCACGGCGTGTAGCGCTTTTTGAAATTCCGGCTCACCCGGTTTGCCGGCCACCACCACTCGGTAAGGTTCGTGCAGATAAAAATCCAGAGCCATCATCAGGTACGGTACCCCTCGCGCACCCTTTTCGAGATTGAGCGCAAATTGCTGTAGGGTGCCACCGGCTCTTTCCCGGTAGATTTTTTTCTCGGTGATCTTGTGCAGCTTGAGCAACGACAGCGCCGCCACGGAATTGGCAGAGGGTATTGCGCCATCATAATCCTCCTTCATGCGAATCTGCAGATCTCCGTCTCCTGTGCCCTGCCAGAACGCCCCGTTTTCCTTGTCGTAAAACAATTCGATCATTCGGTCGGCTAAGTCGACTGCCTGGTGCAAGTGTTCAGCCTCCAGCGTGGCTTCATAAAGATGCAGTGTGCCGTCGAGTTGGAAGGCATAGGCGTCGAGCAGCTGTACTGTATCGCGTTCACCATCCCGCCAGCGATGGTACATTGTCTTTGTTTTGGCATCCCAAAAAGTTCTTAGAATGAAATCGTTGTTTGCCTTGGCAGCGCTTAGGTATTCCTTGTCGCCCAACACCGCATAGGCACGGGCCATGGCACCCAACATCAGGCCGTTCCAACTGGATAGAATTTTGTCGTCCAAGTGCGGTCGCACCCGCCTGGCTCGAACATCGTCCATTTTTTTTCGGGCGGAAACCAGCAACGTCTTGTCCCCTTCAGTTAACTTTGGGTCCACGATACTCAGCACGTTGAGATTCTTAAGCGGCTCAGGATGGCTGTGATCTTCAAAGTTGCCGTGTTCTGTGATGCCGTAATAGCGCATAACCACCGCGGCCTCTTCTTCCTTGAGAATTTTTTCCAGCTCGACTTTCGTCCAGCAGTAGAATTTGCCTTCCTGTCCCTCGCTATCGGCATCCTCTGCGGAGTACCAGCCCCCGCCTTTATGCGTCATGTCGCGTTGGAGGTAACGGATGATGTCGCGCACCACTCCGGCGTGACGCGCATCGCCACTAACAAGGTAGGCGTCGAGGTAAAGGTGAATGAGCTGAGCATTGTCATAGAGCATCTTTTCGAAATGCGGCACCAGCCACATTTCATCTACCGAGTATCTGGAAAAGCCGCCGCCGAGTTGGTCGTACATGCCACCAGCGGCCATGCGTTGGCAAGTGTGGGTGACCATTCCGATGCCATCCTTGTCCTTCGTGCGTGCTGCCTGCCACAGCACGAAAGCCGGCTCACATGGGCGGGGGAACTTCGGCTTGTTTCCAAAGCCTCCATGGCGTGGGTCATAAGTCGCCTTGATTTGCTCAAGCCCATTGGTCAGCATGCCGTAGTTCAACTTTGCGTCAGGGTCAGTCTTGCGAGTACTGTTTTTAGTTAATGCTTCCCTCATCCTTTTGGCGTCTTTTTCTATGAGAGGGCGTTTCTCTGCATCATGCCATAGTTCATTGACGCGTTCACAGAGATTCATGAAATCGGGTTTACGAAAATAGGTCCCACCAAAAAACGGGTTCTTTTCGGGAGTGATGAACACGCTCATCGGCCAGCCACCACCACCAGTGGTAGCCTGTACAAAGGTCATGTAAATCTTGTCAATATCCGGTCGCTCCTCGCGATCAAGCTTGATACATACGAAATTTTTGTTGAGCAGTGCTCCCACTTCCTCATTTTCAAAACTTTCCCGTTCCATCACGTGACACCAGTGGCAGGTGGAGTAGCCAATGGATAAGAAGATGGGCTTGTCTTCTTTCTTTGCCTTGTCAAAGGCTTCTTTGCCCCAGGGAAACCAATCCACCGGGTTATGTTTGTGCTGTTGGAGGTAGGGTGACTTTTCCTTGGAGAGACGGTTGGTGAATTTGTGTTTTTTGGATTCCACAGCAGTCTTCTTTTTTTCGTTTTGGCTGGTTTGATCGGTTGGAGCTGGGTTTTTTAAATTGCCGGTTTCTTTTTTGTTTTGGCTGGTTTGATTGGTTGGAGATGGGTTTTTTGAATTGCCGGTTTTTTGATTACATCCCAAACCCAAGGCTAGAACCGCGATCGCAATCAATAGTCCGTGTTGATTAATGGCGTGCATCTCTTGAGTATGCGGCTTCGTTCGTTCAGTGCAAGCTGCGAACCGTGTGCCGAATGGACTTGCCAAGTTGCGTTGACAAACGCGAACGTCTTTGTGCATGGCAAAAACTGCTCTTATTACTGGGATCACTGGTCAGGACGGCTCGTATCTGACCGAGTTGCTTTTAGAAAAAGGCTATGAGGTACACGGTCTCGTCCGCCGTAGCAGCACAGATAATCTGTGTCGCATTCAGCATTTATTGGTGAAGGACCGGCTGACACTTCATTACGGTGATCTCACCGATGGCGGCGGGCTCACTCGGTTAGTGGGTGATATAGCGCCGGAAGAGGTGTACAACCTAGCCGCCCAAAGCCACGTGAAAGTGAGCTTTGATATTCCAGATTATACAACCGACGTCACCGCCGTGGGCGCCGTGCGGCTGCTCGAGGCCATTCGCACCGTCGGTGTGAATACGCGTTACTATCAGGCGTCGTCCAGCGAGATGTTCGGCCAAGTGCGTGAGACGCCACAGACGGAAAACACGCCCTTCCACCCTCGCAGTCCGTACGGATGCGCCAAGGTGTTCGCGCATTGGATTACGATAAACTTCCGTGAGTCCTACGGTATGCACGCATGCAGCGGTATTTTGTTCAACCACGAATCGCCCCGACGTGGCGAAACCTTCGTGACGCGGAAAATCTCCCTTGCCGTCGCCCACATCAAGGCCGGCAAGCAGGACAAGCTGTATCTCGGCAATCTCGATGCCCAGCGCGACTGGGGCTACGCCGCCGAATACGTCGAGGCCATGTGGCGCATGCTGCAGGCCGATGTTCCTGACGACTTCGTCATAGCCACCGGCGAAACCCACAGTGTTGGCGACTTCGCGCGTGCCGCCTTTGCGCACGTGGATTTGGATTGGGAAAAATATGTTGAGACCGACGCGCAATTCCACCGCCCCGCCGAGGTCGACCTGTTGCTCGGCGACCCCTCCAAGGCAAAAGACAAACTCGGCTGGGAACCGCAAATGAAATTTGCTGGCCTTGTGGGATTGATGGTCGATGCAGATCTCAAGCTGGTGGAGCAGGAAGGATAAATGGCAAGAGCGCTCATCACCGGCATCACGGGTCAGGATGGTTCGTATCTCAAGGAATTGCTTGTGGGCAAACGCTATGAGGTGCATGGCTGGCAACGTGATGAATGTGATGTGACAAATCCCGAATCTTTGCGTGTTGCCCTGCAACAATCCCAGCCGGATGAAATCTATCATCTTGCTGCGCAAACGCACGTTGGCCAAAGCGTTGAAGACGAGAAGGCAACAATTGAGGTGAATGCCCAGGGAACGATCAATCTACTGGAATGCGCGCGTGAATTTGTTCCGAATGCACGGGTTTTTTTTGCCTCATCAAGTGAAATCTTTGGCAGGCCTACAGAGGTGCCTCAGACGGAGGAAACACCAATGGAGCCGGTTAATCCCTATGGGGTTTCCAAGGCACAGGCAACCGAAGCCGTGCGCCAGTCGCGTGCAGAAGGAACCTTTGCTGTTAACGGCATTTTATACAATCACGAGTCACCGCGGCGAGGAGAGTATTTTGTGACACAAAAAATTTGCCAAAGAGCAGCGGCGATTCACCGTGGAGATCAAACGGAGCTGAAACTGGGAGATACATCCGCCGCGCGTGATTGGAGCGATGCTCGCGATGTGGTGCGGGGAATGTGGCAATCGTTACAGGCCGATGTGCCCAATGATTATATTTTTGCCTCCGGTAAATTGCACACGGTTCAGGAGGTTATCGAGATTGCATTTGAAACGGTCGGCTTGGAGTGGCGGGAGTGCGTGAAAACTGACGAATCTCTTTTTCGAGATTGTGAACCCTGCCGTCTGGTGGGTGATGCCTCGAAGGCACGCGCCTTGCTTGATTGGGAACCGCAAAATTCATTCCGAAAATTGATTGTGGAAATGACACAGGCCGCTATGTAGTATCAGATCACGCGTTCCAGATAATCTTCATAGGCCTGTTGCAGCCCATCATCGAAATTGGTTTTCGGCTTCCAACCCATCGCTGCGAGACGAGTGTCGTCGAGCAGTTTGCGTGGCATTCCATCGGGTTTTTTCGTATCCCATACTACTTTGTTGTTATATCCGGTGAGAGCGGCAATTTTATCATTCAACTTGCGGATGGAAATTTCATTGCCTCCAGCAATGTTTATGGGTTCGGAGTCGCTGTAATTATCCAGCAGGAAAACACACGCTGCAGCGGCATCATCAACATTGAGAAACTCGCGTTGGGGCGAGCCGGTGCCCCAGTTGGTGACGCTGCCCTCGCCTTTGACCTTGGCCTGATGATACTTGGCAATGAGCGCGGGAATCACGTGTGAACGGTCCGGATCATAATGATCGTGGCGTCCGTATAAGTTCGTGGGGATGGCGGTGATAAAATCACAATCGTGTTGCTGGCGGTAAGTTTGGCACATTTTGAGGCCGGCCAACTTGGCCATGGCGTAGCCTTCGTTGGTAGGTTCTACGGGTCCTGTGAAAAGTGAATCCTCGCACATGGGTTGCTCGGCTAATCGTGGGAAAATACAGGCGCTGCCAAGAAAGAGCAGTTTGTTCGCGCCGATCTGTTGTGCGCCGTGGATAAGATTGGTTTGGATTTGCAGATTGTCGAAAAGGAAATCGGCTGGTCGCGTACGGTTGGCTTCGATGCCGCCAACCTTTGCGGCGGCAATCAGGATCACATCAGGTTTTTCTTCCTTTAGAAAGGAATCGGTTGCAGAAGCATCGCGTAGGTCGAGTTCCGCATGGGTTTTCCCAATCAAACGTGTAAATCCGTTGGCTTCAAGTGTGCTCCAGAGAGCTCTCCCTACCATGCCCTGATGGCCGGCGATATAGACCTTGGAATCCCGCAGCAGACTCACAAGGGGAGGCTACTATAAATGCTTGTCGATGGCCATCTGCATTTCCGCGATATGACGCAGAGGGTCCCGGTGGTCGAAGATGTGCAGAATTTTACCGTCCTTGTGAACGAGGAAACTGATGCGGCGCGTAAAGTTACGCTTAGGCACGCGTACGCCGTAGACATCGGCAACATTGCATTTAGCGTCGGAGAGCAGGGTGAAGGGGAGACTAAATTTTTTTGCAAACCGCTGATGACTGGCGACGGAATCACAGCTGATGCCCACGACTTCCACCCCTTTTTGGATGAAAGTACTGATGTGATCACGGAAACCACAGGCTTGCTTGGTGCAGCCGGGAGTATCGTCCTTCGGGTAAAAATACAGGACCACAGCCTTCACCGCGGGTTTGGAAAGGGTGTCGGCAAGATTCCAAGTTTTATTGGTTTGATCCGGGGCACTGATCTTGGGCGCCAAGGCGCCGGCTTTCAAAACCTCAGCAGCCGAGGCGTTCATTGTGACCAGAACCGATCCGACGAATATAATTACATACCGTGTCATGCCTATAAGATCGGGTAGACTATATTGATATCTTTAATTTTGTCAAAACGTTACATCTCATAATCAATTTTGCGCCTTGCCCGATTGTAGGAGGTTGGTACGATCCGCGCCGAACACCTAAATATTATGAAAAAATTTATCCTATTTGCGTCCTTCATAACCACCTTTTCAGTCATGGCCGCCGGCAAGGGCGAAGCCGTTCTTGATCCAGCCAAGGCCGGCCCGGATTTTAAGATACAAGGTGAGTATGTGGGTACGCATCCTGAGGGCGATCAGATCGGGCTTAATATCATTGCCTTGGGTGACGGGAAGTTTCGGGCCGTTGGATTTGAAGGTGGTCTTCCTGGGGATGGATGGACTAAGGAGAATCCAAAGCATCAGTTCACAGTAACAACTAAGAATGGAATGATGGTTTTCAACGAGAAGGATGGCGCGGAATACACCGCCGAATTCAGAGACGGAAAACTTGTTTCCTTTTTGGATGGACAGCCATTTTCAACTTTCAAGAAAGTCACCCGCAAGAGCCCCACTATTGGCTCCAAACCCCCCAAGGGTGCGGTCGTCCTGTTCGATGGGACAGATGCAAAGAAATTCAAGCCCGGTAAAATGAGCGAAGACAAGCTCTTGATCCAAGGCGCCAACAGCATTCAGCGGTTCCAAAGTCACAAATTGCACATCGAGTTTTTACTGCCTTTCAAGCCTGCTGCGCGCGGGCAGGGCAGGGGCAACAGCGGCTGCTATTTGCAGGGTCGTTATGAAGTGCAGGTTCTCGATTCCTTTGGTCTCGAAGGTCGTAATAATGAGTGTGGCGGTATCTACAGTATCAAGGACCCTGACCTGAACATGTGCTACCCGCCACTTTCATGGCAAACCTACGATGTGGAATTTACCACTGCAAAGTTTAAGGATGGCAAGAAAGTGGAAGATGCTCGCATGACGGTTTACCACAATGGAGTGAAGATTCATGACAACGTGAAGCTTCCCAAGCGTACTACTGCCAGTCCGTTGGCTGAAGGGCCTGAGCCGGGGTTTTTACACCTGCAAAACCATGGTAATCCCGTGCGTTATCGTAACATATGGGTGTTGGAAAAGAAGTAGTCTCACCTGACATATTTCATGGAAAACCGGAGCTTTGGCTCCGGTTTTTTTAGTGCAGCTCGATCCAGAACCACACTGCGGCGCAAATGCCGAAAAGGATGGAAGCGATCAACGCCGCCATCTCAAAGCCCATATCTATTTCCAGCAACATAATCGCATCCTGCCACAATTTAAGGCGCGATTAAAGACAATAGGAAAAAGGCACCAAGCCAACCCCCCAACCCCGAGACCCTCATCGCGCCCAAGAAGTGATGCAACTTCACACTTGCACATGCTGGGGGCTATGGGACCTTTTGAGGCGAGTCCGGAAAGCTAAGAATTAATCCCACTTTAGAGGGGGAAGGCCTTACGGGTTGGCATCTACTGCTGCCGGCCTGTTCTCCACCTCCACCCTCTATTAGACCCTCTCAGCTTTGCTTCTGCATGTGTTCCAACTTCAGAGGTAGTGGGCTGGGGGGGTCGTTTTTATGAGTCATGAACGCGCAGAATGATGGGTGTTATATCTTCATTGGACCTCCTGTCTTGGTGTTGGGCCTTCTTGTTGCGCTTGCGGAAGCAGGGTTACTGGCCCTTTGACGAGCAAGAAAGAGACAGTGGTGGATCAGGGGGTATACGTGAAGGTACTACCGACAAAACAAATGTAGGGCAATAAAGTGCGCATTTCGCCGGGGGGCTTTCCCGGCAAACAAGGAACCGCCGCGGCTGGGTGGGTAAATTTTCGAAAAACCCTATAAAAAAAGGCTCAAATGGCCATTAGTTGTATACAAGTCGTTGTATACACCCATTCGATGTATCACTGCGAAGC
>CBFHWX010000110.1:0-8156 GCA_965659445.1 Limisphaerales bacterium
CCGATCCAGCTATTGCCAGCGCCGATATCAGTCTGAAGCTTGGGCCAAAAAAGGATGATGATGCCCAGCAACGCGAGTAACGCGGCGAAATATTTTTGCATACTATCGCGCTGAAACTTGGGCCGTTCCTCCAATAGCAATCCCCAGATCGGCGAGGCGGCAAGGTAAAGCGAGGCGTGGGCCACAGGCGTGTAGGTGACGGCCCACGAAAAACCAGCCGTCCAGCCTATGAAGAGTGGCCCTCCACGCCACCAAAGACGTGCCTCAATGTCGGTTGGCACCGGCTTGGGCGCACCGAAAATTCGAGTCCAGCGTAGCACGGCCATTAGCAGGAGACCTGCAAAAATCAACCGAGTACCAGTCGTCCACAAAACCGGCCAATCCCGGACAATATAGCCGATAGTGGTATTGTTCGCGCCCCATACAATCGTGGCCAACACAAGGCTGGTAGCGATAAGGAGATTTTTGCGTTGATCACCCACGTGGGGAGTTAGTCAATCAAGGACTGGCTTCGCAAGCCAAACTACGCTAAATTATCGGCATGAAACATTCACCCGAATTCCTCACCATTGTTGAAGATGCCAAATCTCGCGTGCAGGAAATATCCATTGAAGACGCACGCGTGCACCTGGAGGAAAACCCTGATACCGTGCTGTTGGATGTGCGCGAGGAAAGCGAATGGAACAATGCCCACGCCAAGGATGCCCAATATCTTGGCAAGGGGATACTGGAGCGCGACCTTGAGACACGCTTCGCAGATAAGGCCACGGAAATAATCATGTACTGCGGCGGCGGCTACCGCAGCGCGCTCACATGCGACGCCGCACAGAAGATGGGTTACATAAACGTGAAATCGCTCAAGACCGGCTATCAAGGCATGATCACCGCCGATTGGCCGATGGAATCGTAGGCCTACTTTTTTGTCAGTGACCTCTTCTCGCGCTTTTTGATCAGCTTTTTGAGCTTCGGCCAAAAGTCTTCGCCGACCATGTAACCAACGCAGCTTTTCGTTCCACAGCTGCAGGGGTTGTCGAAGGCATCATCAAGATCATAGTTGTAGTTGTATGAAACTTCCTCACCTTTTCTGATGTTCTTAATGGCACTGATCCACACACGGTCATCGATAATGTCCGGCTCGGCGTTGGGATCACAACTATGGTTGATGTACCGTGCCGGATTCCATTCCACACTGCCATCGATATCGAAATGCTTGTTGATGGTAAACACATAGCCGTTGCCGTCCTCGAGCGCCTTCTGCGCCTTCTTCTTTGTAAGCGGCCGGCCGATGTACTCAATGATGCGTGTACCTTTGCGAATCTCCTTCTTCGCGTACGCCCCTGTATTATGAATCTTGGATTTTTTAAACCCCAAGAATTTATTCTCAACCATCATGGCGGGGCATTCAACGGGTGGGGCCATTCAACGGTCAAGTGACAGTTATTCGATTTTTTATTTGGCAAAGCCACCGCCACAGTTTGCAATGCACTCATGCAACGCATTTTTACCCTGATGCTCATCTGGTTGCCGCTATTCCTCACCGCGACAACGATGCCAAACATTCTCCTCATTGTTTCAGATGACCAAGGCTACCGAGACCTCGGCTGTTTTAGCTCCGACGAAGTGAAGACGCCGCACCTTGACCGCCTTGCCAAGGGCGGCATCAAGCTCACCAGTTTTTATGTCGCCTGGCCCGCGTGCACGCCCTCGCGCGGGGCGCTGCTCACCGGACGTTATCCGCAGCGTAACGGGATTTACGATATGATCCGCAACGAGGCCCCCGACTATGGCTACCAATATAAACCCGGCGAATACGAGGCCACTTTCGAGCGTATAGGTGGCATGGACACACGTGAGGTGCTGTTGCCTCAGGTTCTAAAAAAATCAGGATACGTAAGCGGCATATTCGGCAAGTGGGATCTGGGCGTACACAAACGTTACCTGCCGCTCGCGCGAGGCTTCGATGATTTTTATGGATTCGTGAACACCGGCATCGACTACTACACCCACGAGCGCTACGGCGTGCCATCAATGTACCGTAACAACCAGCCCACCGCCGCCGACAAAGACACCTACTGCACCGACCTTTTTGAGCGTGAGGCCGTTAGGTTTTTGAAGGTGAATCACACAAAGCCATTTTTTCTGTACGTCCCTTTCAACGCGCCACACGGCGCATCCAATCTCGACCCCACGATCCGTAGTGGGGCGCAGGCCCCGGAGAAATACAAGGATATGTACCCCAAGTTGCAGGCACAAATAGGCACCCAGGAACGCACACGCTATGGCAAAACCTTCACCGTGCCCAACCGTGCCGCGCGGCGATTGGAATTCGTCGGCTCTATCACAGCCATGGATGCCGCCATAGGCAAACTGCTTGATTTGCTAGATAAACACAAAATTGCCAACAACACCCTCGTCATTTTCTTCAGCGACAACGGTGGCGGAGGGGCCGCCAACAACAAGCCGCTGCGCGGGGCCAAAGGCCAAATGTTCGAGGGCGGCATCCGCGTGCCATGCATCGTGCGATGGCCAGACAAAATTCCTGCAAGCACCACAACTGATGAATTCATCACTTCGCTGGAAATTTTTCCTATGCTATGTAACGCCACTGACACCGCGCTGCCGAAAAATGTCAAACTCGATGGATTCGACATGCTGCCCGTCCTGATGGGCAAACAAAAATCCCCACGCCGTGAAATGTTCTGGCAACGTCGCAATGACAAAGGCGCACGCGTTGACAACTGGAAATGGGTCGAGAGCAACCGCGGCTCCGGCCTGTTTGACTTGCGAACGGACATCAGTGAGCGGCGAGATTTATCGAAAGAGAGACCGGATATTCTGAAGAGAGTAAAAGCGCGCTTCGCCAATTGGGAAAGGCAAATGAAAGCCGCCGACCCACGGGGACCGTTTCGGGACTATTAATCCATGAAAAACATACTGATAATTTCTCTTTTGCTCACCGCCATTGCCTGCGCCGCACCGCCGAAGCGGATTGCGGCGATAGTGACGGAGTACCGGCATAACTCACATGCAGACGTCATCGTTGGGCGACTTCTGCAAACCTACACGCTGGACGATAAAGGCAAGCAACCCAACCTGAAGCTCGTTTCGTTATATACCGACCAAGTGCCGAAGAATGATACCAGCCGAAAGTAGGCGACGAAATACGGTGTGCCAATTTATGAAACGGTGGAGGAAACGCTCACACTCGGCACGGGCAAACTGGCAGTGGACGGAGTGTTGCTGGTGGCAGAACACGGTCAATATCCGAAGAACGCAACCGGCAACACGATTTATCCAAAGCGTCGGCTGTTCAATGAGGTGCAAAAGGTTTTCCGCAAGACGGGGCAAGTGGCCCCGGTGCTTGTGGACAAGCACCTCGCTGACAACTGGGCTGACGCCAAGTGGTTGCACAACACTGCGAAGGAGTTAAAAATACCTCTCATGGCAGGATCATCGTTGCCCGTGCTATGGCGCTATCCACCGGTGGACGTAAAGCGCGGAGCGAAGTTGGAGGAAATTGTAGCGGTTTCATACCACACACTGGATGCCTATGGCTTTCACGCGTTGGAGATGGTGCAGTGCCTGGCCGAGCGCCGAGCGGGGGGAGAGACTGGCGTGAAACAGGTCCGCTGCCTTTCTGGTGAGTCGGTCTGGCACGCGATGGAAAATGGGGCGCTTGACAATAAATTGCTCCAATCCGCGCTGGGCCAGTTGAAAAAAAGCCCCATCTCACGCCAACCCAACAAGCCCTTACGTGAAATGGTGAAGAAACCTGATCTGTTTGTCATTGAATATCGCGACGGCCTGAAAGTGTCCGTGCTCACTCTCAACGGCGCCGTCAGCGAATGGGCCGTGGCCTGGAAAACCACTGACAATACCCGTAAATCGACAATGTTCTGGACGCAGGAAATGCGCCCATTCATGCCCTTCACTTATCTTGTGAAGGGCACCGAGAAAATGTTCCAAACCCAAAAGCCCACGTAGCCGGCCGAGCGCACGCTCATGACCAGCACCCTACTCGATGCGTTGCTCATTTCCAAAAGCAAAAACGGCGCTGTCGTGCCCACGGACTATCTCAACTTTAAGTACACCACCGTCTGGAACTGGAAACAACCGCCCCCACCGCCTCCCGGTCAGCCGTAAGGAAGTTGCTTAAACTAGCGGACAATCACTTTCATGAGATCTGCACTATGGACATCCGTAGACGTACAGGCCGCCTTGAAATTCCAGGTCGAGTTGGGTCCCATTTTGTCCTTATATTCCACAGCTTCACCCACCTTCTCTTTTGACGAATTATAAAGAAAAAACTTTATCTCCACCTGCTCGAAAGTTTCCGAGGATGTATTTTTAGCCTCCCCAATCACATAGGCAACAGAGCTATTTTCACCACTTGGTAGAATCTTTATTGAATTTGGGTCAACTGTCACGAGGTCGGTGGAATTACTTCGATAATTATCGCCACCAAACCATTTCCAAGGCTTTACAATCCGCTCAACCTTAAGACCCCATCCCGCGTTGACTATACTAACAATACTCGGAAACCCAAAGGGAATGAAGACGAGCAAAAAAAGGGCGGCCACAATCGTCAGTTTCTTCTTCTCCTTGTTTTTGTACCACGGACCGTCGTCATCGTCGTCATCGTCTGATTGCTTTGCAGCAACATTGAATGACGGTTGCGGGGTTGCCCCTGCCGGACCCGCACCAGCCACCTTGCGTTGCACCGGGCCAGAGTCGGCGGGACCAGCCGCACTGGGAGAGCCACTTGGCATTACGCCGCCCATCGGATCCATCGGGTCGGCATCCTGCGACTCAGGAGTGGCTCCAGCAATACGACGCGATGGAATGCCGGGGGGTTCCGGTCCCGAAGAAGGTTGTGATTCAGGTTGCGGTTGCGCCTTGGATCGTGGCCCTCGGGACTTACGTTTAGGCCTTGGCCTTCTTTTACGAGGCTCATCGGCGGATTCCCCCTGCTTCAACTTTGCCCCAGCCCCTGCTAAAGTACGCCCGATTTTCGAAGGCGGTTGGCCTGGGGAAGGCACACCCCCTTGCGAGCGAGCCCGCTTAGGTGGCCGTGGCTTCGGAGGACCAGCACGGCGACGAGTTCCCACGTCAGGCTCTGGCTCCTCGTCGTATTCCTCGTCGTATTCCTCGTCGTATTCCTCGTCGTATTCCTCGTCGTATTCCTCGTCTGCTGCCGGTTCAGTTTCGGTCCCGCCATTATTCACCACAAAAGTGGATGGTTGCAGGACTGTCGCTTGCTGGCAATGGCCGCACTCAATCTGCACCCCAATCGCGCCAGGATTTTCATCAAAAGAAAGTCGACCTCCACAATGCTCACATATGTGCTTCAGGAGCATCTGCAAATCCACTCCGCAATGCGGGCAATTGAACGCCACACCCACAGCGTCCTGTGGTAGCGATACTCGACCATGGCATTCCTGACACGGCGCCTTTATGTAACCTTCTTCACTCATCCAACTCGTGGTCCTGCGGTCAGCTCGAATATAGCAAATGACCCGCTTTTCTGGCGACTCGATTCTTTCATGATTCCAGCCAATTCGCATAGCGGCCCAGCGGCAGCCTTTCTGGTACAAAGGTATTCACCTTGGCCTCCGGATCCGGCCAACCAATGGACATGCCAGCGACAATGCAGCGGTCTTCAGCCAATCCGAGGCTCTCGCGAACAATTTTCGCATATTCAGCCACGCTGAATTGCGGGCAACTGCCCAGACCGTGCGCCGTAAGACCTAGCATCACGTTTTGCATGAACATACCCACATCAAGAAAATTCCCGCGCTCTGCCCCTCGCGGCAGGTGAAAGATCATCACCAGAGACGCTCCAAAAAAGGTGAAATTCTCACGCCCGTGAGCCTTCCGCGCCTCATAGTCTTTCCGCTCAATTCCCTTCATATCAAAAAGCGCATAACCACAGGCACGCGCGCGTTCCATCCATTCGGCCGGCGGCGGAAGAAGTGAGTATTCGTAGTCCGCCTTCCCTTTGTCACCGGCATCAAAGGCCACACACAAGGCATCACTCAAGGCATCACGCCGCGCGCCGGCAACCACGGTGACTTTCCATGGCTGGGAATTTTTCCCCGAAGGCGCTTGACCGGCAGCCAATAGGACCTCCTCAATCACATCACGCTCCACCGATTTATCCAAAAAAGCCCGCTGGCAATGGCGAGCATGCAGGACAGATAAAAATTCAACCGGATTCATGACTGGCTCAGTGACGATACCTAATGCACCTCACTGGCGTCAAAAAAGCGCTCGATTTCGATGGTGGCGTTTTCCACCGAATCAGAGGCGTGGCAGATGTTTTTCATGCTACTGGTGCCCATGTCGCCGCGGATGGTGCCAGTAGGAGCTTGAGTGGAATCGGTGGGACCGAGGAGATCGCGGATCGCGGTGACAGCGTTTTCGCCCTCCAAAACAAGGGCCAGCACAGGGCGCGAACTCATGAACTCGATGATGTCCGGAAAAAATGGTAGATCAGCAATGTGCGCGTAGTGCTCCTTGAGCAGGTCATCGGTGAGCGCGATGAGCTTGGTGGCTCGGATTTCGAAGCCAGCTTTTTCAAAGCGGCCAATGACCTCGCCGGCGTGGTGCCCATTGAGACAATCGGGTTTCAATAAAATGAGTGAGCGTTCAATTGCCATGTGGCTAAAAATAGAACAGATTTACACAGGCAAAGCAATGAGCAAAACGTTAGCCACCGTTTACACAGTGTTCCGCCAGTGCCACGGCGTTGATCATAGCCTTGGCTTTGCTCACGGTTTCCTGGAATTCATTTTCCGGCACCGAATCATTCACCCAACCACCGCCGGCCTGTACAAAAGCTTTACCATCCTTGAGCATCGCAGTTCGGATAGTGATACAGCAGTCGAGGTTACCGTTGAAGCTGAAGTAACCCACCGTGCCACCGTAGGGGCCGCGCGTGGTTTGCTCAAACTCATTGATAATTTGCATGGCGCGTATCTTCGGGGCACCCGTAAGCGTACCGGCGGGGAACGTGGTGCGCATTAAATCATAAGGCGTCTTGTCCGTAGTGAGCTTGCCGGTGACACTCGAAACAATGTGCATCACGTGGCTGTAACGCTCGATCACCATCATATCCGCCACTTGAACACTGCCATATTCACACACGCGACCGATATCATTGCGCGCCAGATCCACCAGCATCACGTGCTCGGCACGCTCCTTGGGGTCAGCAAGCAAATCCTCCTCGAGAGCAAGATCTTCTTCAGAAGTCTTACCTCGCGGTCGCGTACCGGCAATGGGGCGAATCTGCACCTCACCTTCCTCACAGCGCACGTGAATCTCCGGCGAGGCACCAACCAGCGAAAAGCCATCAAGCTCTAGCAAAAACATGTAGGGCGAGGGGTTGATAGAACGCACAGCACGATACACATCGAGCGGGGCGGCCTTCACTTCTGTGGAGAACCGCTGTGAGCCAACCACCTGAATGATGTCACCCGCGCGAATGTACTCCTTGCTCTTGGAAACGTTGGCAAGGAAAACGTCCTTCTCCATGTTGGACTCAAAGGGCACGGCCGGAGGCTCATTAGGAAAGGAAACAGGCTGATGCTCACACGTCTGCTCAAGCAGTGAGACCAACCGCTCCACTTCACTCACTGCATCCTCGTAAACCTCCTCCGGTTTCGCACCGTTCTCGATAATGGCGTTAACGAGAATGGTGATGGTCTGACGCACTCGATCGAAAATGAGCAGTTCATCGGCGATCAAAAAATACATCGTAGGAGTGCCGAGCTCATCCTTCGGTGGCCGCGGCACCACCGGCTCCACGTCGTGAATGAACTCATACCCAATAAACCCCACTGCGCCACCTGTGTATCGCGGCAGTCCGGGCTGATCCACCGGCTGATACCGGCCCAGCACTTTCTCCACCACCTCCAAGCCGTCACGCACGTGGTCTTCGCCCGGCTCACGCGAGACGGTATAGGTAACCGTGACTTTGCCGCCCTCCACCACTTCCACCTGATCACCCTGCTGACGAATAATCCCGCGTGGGTTGCAGCCAACAAAGGAATACCGGCTCAAGTGCTCACCTCCCTCCACGCTCTCAAAGAGGAAAGACTCACCCTCGGAACGGATTTTGCGATAGGCCGAAAGCGGCGTCTCAAAATCCCCGAGGA
>CBFHWX010000111.1:0-8045 GCA_965659445.1 Limisphaerales bacterium
AATGTGAAAAAGCTGTTTGCAACAATCTGTGGACAGTTCGGAAGTTCGTGTTAATTTGAAAACGGTTCCTTGAAAGAACAGAAGCCGAGGTTCGGTTCGCCGAATTGAGGCTTTCAGGATAAAGCCCGGGAGAACCGGGTAAATGGGTAAGCGAGGCTGATTCGTTTGCCCCCTATCGAAACATTACGGCCCGCTGTAAGGTTAAAATCGAAGGTCACTTTTGTTGATTGGACTTTTGGCCGGGCAGTGGGGAGAATCGGATGTGGAGAAGGCAAAGTTCACCTGAATGCGCAATGTTGTTCGCGCAACATTGAAAACGCGAAGTGGCATTCAGGGAGCTAGAGGCGGTAGAGCCTAGCTAGGCTTGACAGAAGGCGCCTCAAGCTTGACTGAGCGGAACATGCGGTACGTTTCAAAGTCCTTCAGGATAGAGATTCTATCGACCAAAAGTAACGCGAGGTCCGGTCAAGATTCCTCCGGGGAGATTGGCTGAGTGAGAAGCTTAAGCCCACTTCGAGCTTGAGTGGAACGCAGTTGCCTAAAAGGTGTAGGTTACCTACTGTAGCATCAGCACGGCAGGGATCAAAAATTGGCCGACAACGGTCAGCCAGACGAAATCCTCTGAAAGGAGGGACAAAGCTGGGGTTCCCGTCGGGATAGCCACGAACTCAAGACAACCGTCGTGAAAACTATCCGGATCGGCGGCGATGCAAAAAATGCAGCGCTGCCAAGTGAATAAATGGTAACCTGAGGGGTAAGAGGCGAGACCCGTGGCACAGGCTAACGCACCGCCAAAAGCGGTGGCCGACCTATGCCAGATGGCCCGGATGTGAAAGGTTCACTTACTCATCCAGGCCTGGTTCGCAGGTCAGTGGCCGCAACCACTGGCTGAAGCGGGCAAATAAACCTCACCCAATAATTCATGTGCCGAGAGGCCTTGAACGGCCCTGCTATGAGGCCGACAACTCCGCGAGTCACGGAGAATGGCGTCGGGGAGCGACCGACCTGCATCGCAGGTGCCAAATGGTTGCAACGGGAAAGAGCGTGTGGCGAGCGCCCACCCCCCAATTTGTCCCTGTTGGACTTCGGTCTGACAGGGACTTTTTGTTTTTGACTCGTGTGTGTAGTTCAAAATATCTTGCCCAGTTCGGTGCTTCCGTGCTCAATTGGCCCGTAGCACCAATTATATTATGGGTAAAATTTATGACGATATTGTGCAGACCGTGGGCAACACTCCACTCGTCCGGCTGAACAATGTGACCGAGGGCATCGACGCCACTGTGTTGCTTAAGTGCGAATTCTTCAACCCACTTTCGAGCGTGAAGGACCGCATTGGAATGTCCATGATCGAAGCTGCGGAGGCTGATGGTACACTCACAAAGGAAACCGTGATTATTGAGCCTACCAGTGGCAATACCGGCATAGCATTAGCTTTTGTAGCGGCTGCCAAGGGCTACAAACTCATTCTAACCATGCCTGAAAGTATGTCGGTAGAACGTCGTACACTTCTAGCCATGCTGGGCGCTGACCTTGTACTGACTCCGGCAGCCAAGGGAATGAAAGGTGCGATTGCCATGGCTGAAAAGCTGGCTAAAGAGACGGAAAATTCATGGATTCCCCAACAATTTGAAAATCCTGCTAACCCCAAGATTCATCGTGAAACGACAGCATTAGAAATATGGGAGGACACCAATGGCGAAGTGGATATTGTGGTGGCTGGCGTTGGTACCGGTGGTACGCTGACAGGCTGTGTGGAAGTTATCAAACCCAAGAAATCCAGTTTCCAAGCCATCGCTATGGAACCTGAGGATTCTCCCGTAATTTCCCAAGTTCTTGCGGGCGAGGAACTCACCCCTGGGCCGCATAAAATTCAAGGAACTGGCGCTGGATTTGTGCCTAAAAATTTGCATCTCGAGGACGGAGATGGAAGTAAGCAGATTGCTGAGTGCATCAAGATTAGCAATGAGGATGCGTTCGCCATGGCTCGCGAATTGGCTAAGAAGGAAGGGATTCTGTGCGGTATTTCCTCAGGTGCAAATGTAGCGGCAGCGCTAAAGATCGCCCGCCGCCCCGAAAATGCCGGCAAGACAATTGTAACCGTGGCGCCGTCAACTGGTGAACGGTATCTCAGCACGCCGTTAGCTGAGGAGTCGAGGGCTGCTGTCGCTGAATTATCAGTTCAAGATCCGGCCGGCTGATATAGGACTGAAAATAGTTAAAAAATGTGTTGCCAGAACGACTCCCTTGGCCCTAAATGTTCTCAGTTCATATCTCCTCACGGATTCATTCTGCGAGGCTATTCCCGATAGATTATCTCAGCGCAGGCGTAGGCCTGCCAGTGTGTGTCGTTCGTAAAATCATCTATTATGGCTAAAAATAACAGGACCGATTGGCCCGAAGAAGGCGAAGGTTACTTGGAAATTTCCGACAAGGGCTTTGGTTTTCTCCGCTCGCCGGGAAACCGCTTTCAATCCAAGCCCAGTGATGTTTTCGTGACGCCCGACACGATCCGACGCCACTATCTCCGTGAAGGCTGTTTTATCAAAGGTCGCCTTGTGCCTCCACATAAAGGCCACAGTCCGCAGCTCAAGGAGATTTATTCGGTGAACGAAATGCCATTCAAGGAATACACCGAATGCTCAAGATTTGAAAATCTAACAACCATCGATCCACTTGAAAAATTTAATCTAGAAACTACACCAGATGAGATTGAGACACGCATCATTGATCTTGTAACGCCAATCGGCAAAGGCACACGCGGCTTAATTGTGGCCTCGCCGCGCACAGGAAAGACAACTGTGCTAAAGCAAATATGCAACGCGGTTACGACCAATCATCCTGAGGTCAAGACCATTGTTATGCTCATAGACGAGCGACCTGAAGAAGTTACAGACTTTGAGCGTTCAGTGGAGGCCGAAGTGGTTGCCTCATCCAACGACATGGATCTTGAAACCCATGTGCGCTTGTCGCGCTTCATGGTGGAGCGTTGCCGCCGAATGGTTGAATGTGGTCAGGATGTGTTTTTATTAATGGACTCTATCACCCGTATTGCACGCGCTTACAACAACGTGAGAGGGGGGAGTGGCCGGACAATGTCTGGTGGCGTTGATGCGCGAGCGTTGGAAATTCCGCGCCGTATGTTTGCCGCCGCACGCAATATAGAGGACGGTGGATCTCTTACCATTATAGCTACTGCACTGGTGGATACCGGCAGCAGAATGGATGAGTTAATCTTTCAGGAATTTAAGGGGACCGGGAACATGGAACTCATTCTCGACCGCAAACTTGCTGAACGCCGCCTATATCCGGCAATCGACATTCCGAAAAGCGGAACACGCAAAGAAGAGAAACTGTTCCCCGAGGAACATCTCGACGCCATTCACAAACTTCGGCGCACTATGGTGGATCTGGACCCGGTTAATGCGATGGAAACCCTCATAGGAGCATTGAAGAAACACCCAACAAACGCGGAGTTGCTTTCTAAGCTGAAAACCTGATGATCCACCCATGGCAGCGGCCAAGGGAAACGGAATAAATCCAGCAAAACCAATACGTCGTCGATCAACTGTACTGCATTCGCGTCCGCCTTTGGACCGGATGGTTGAGATTCATGAATCAGTCAAGCGCGGCAACTACCCCAACGCGACTACACTTGCGCAAAAAATGGAGGTAAGCACCAAGACCATCCATCGTGACATTCAATTCATGCGTGATCGTTGGGATTTACCAATCAAATTTGATGCGGCATTCAATGGGTTTAAGTATACACGCTCGGTTGATTCATTTCCAATGCTGCAGGTTAATGAGGGCGAGTTGTTTGCCATGCTCATAGCTGAAAAAGCGTTGCAAAATTATCGGGGTACTGTTTTTGAAAAGCGACTTTCTGCAACTTTTAAAAAGATTGCCGATTCGCTTCCTGATGCGGTTAACATTCATCTTAGCGAGTGGGATGAGGCGTTAAGTTTCCGACATACCGGTAAATCAGAGGTGGAGATCGAACTATTTGATCGAATCTGCAAGGCAACGGCGAAGCGCAGGCAGCTTAAAATCTTTTACATAAAGCCAAACCATGAATCTGAGGAGCGCATTATCGATCCCTATCAAATTGCGAACATTAACAACGAATGGTACCTCTATGCATTCGATCACAAGCGCCGCGATATTCGCTGCTTTGTGCCCACGCGTATTGAATCTGCAGAAACCACCGGGAAAGCCTTTGAACGGCCAGATTCGTTTTCGCTCGACAACTATCTTTCCAGTTCATTCGGCGTATTCAAGGGCGACGAGTCATACAACGTCCGGATTAGGTTCAGCAGAACCATCGCGCCGTTCATTAAAGAAAAGATCTGGCATCCGACGCAGAAAATTAAATCTCTTAAGAACGGCGAAGTTGAGCTGCAAATGAACTTGAGTCATTTAACGGATATTAAGCGGTGGATTCTTGGTTGGGGGAGCCAAGCCAAGGCCCTATCACCTGATGAATTGGTTGAAGCAATTCAGGCTGAGGCCAGAGCCATTGTTGACAATTAGTACAGTTTTCACTGGTCAAATTAGTGGTTTTGATTAAGTTTTTTTTAGCGAATATATTGCCATTAGCCGCCTGCTGTAGGTGGCGGCAGTAGCTCACACATCATTTTGTGTGATTACTCAAGCCGCTGGCCCAATGTGGCTAGCACAAGGAGGTCCAAATGTATTTAAAGAGCCTAAAAGCGATTGGCTTCAAGTCGTTCGCCGATCGAACGACTCTGAATTTTGAGCCAGGAATCACCGCCATTGTCGGCCCAAACGGGTGCGGAAAATCTAATATATCGGACGCCATCCGTTGGGTCCTCGGTGAACAATCCGCCAAGGCGCTGCGCGGCGGAGAAATGGCCGATGTTATTTTCAGTGGCACCGATGGTGCACGTGGTCGTAAGCCAACGGGTATGGCAGAAGTGTCAATTACCATTGGCGATGTGGATGATGAAAACCTAAAAGCTGCTGGCGTTGATTTGAACTTCAATGAAGTCACCGTCACCCGTCGCGTTTTTCGCGATGGGGGCAGCGAATATTTTCTCAATGGAACCGGCTGCCGCTTGCGTGATGTTCAACAGCTTTTTATGGGTACCGGGATAGGCCGTAATAGTTACAGCATTATGGCCCAAGGCCAGATCACTCAAATCATCCAAAGTCGCCCGCAGGAACGCCGTGTGGTTTTTGAGGAGGCTGCCGGCGTTACTAAATTCAAGCAGCAAAAAAAGGAAGCTCTACGTAAGCTGGATTACACTGAGCAGAATCTCCTTCGCTTGGAAGATACCATTCGGGAAGTGAAGCGCCAGATCGGTTCACTGCAGCGACAGGCCGGCAAGGCACGACGCTTCCAAAAAATCATGGACGAGTTGCGCGACATGGAAACACGGTTGGCTCGTCATGAATTTGATGCGATTGAAAACGACCTCAAAAGCATCCGTGAAGAAGCTGATCATATAAGGGAGAATCTAGGGAATCATTCCTCTTGCATAATCGAAGAAGAGGCCGCTCTTAAAGAAATTCGCAATGCGTTGAGCGATTTGGATAATCAGGTAAACACTGTTCAGCAACAGAACATGGAGCTGAAATCTCAAACAGAGCGGCACGAAAATCGAACGGAATATAACAAACAGCGAATATCGGAACTCGACGAACAGCATGTCGGCGCTGAGGCTGAAATCGCCGGCGCGCAGGAACGCCGGAAAGAAGTGGATGCCGAATTGGAGCGCATCAACCAGCAACTTGCAGATTCAGGTCACGCACTGGAACGAGCACGACAACACGTTGATGGTAAAAATAGCTTGGTTGATAATTTGGATACTATAATTCGTGAGCGCCAATCCGCCCGACTGAAAACGCAATCTGAAGCCGGTGAGTTAAACGATCAACTTACGAGTGCCCAGAATAAGCTAAACGCACTCGAATTGCAAAAGCAGGGTAATGTTGCCCGGCTGGAAAAACTCTCCGCCGAAAAGATTCAACTTGAGGAGGAGCGCGCCAAGCTTGAGGTCAGTTTGGGCGAATTTAGAGAAAGCACAGAGAGCGACTCGCTTCATGTGGAAGAACATCGAGGTACAGTCGAAGAGCGCCAGGCGCGCCTCGCAGAACTCAGCCGACAATTGATCCATGCGGAAGATAATCTCGATGAATTGCTCCGGCGACACGCTGAGGCAAAATCCCGCAAGGATGTGCTGCAGCAATTGATTGAAACCAAGGAAGGATTCGGAGCTGGTGCACAAAGCGTGCTCACGGAATTCAATTCTGCAATTGGCACGTTATCTGACTTGGTTCGCGTACCGGACGAATATGTACGGGCCATCGAGGCAGCGATGGGCTCAAATCTTCAACTCGTCCTTACCGAGAAATCACAAGTCGCGAAAGAAATGCTCGATCATCTTAGCCAGCGTAAACATGGACGGGCTGGCATTGTGGCATTGGAAATGTTGCGCCAACGCGGTGGCGAAATTCCACCAAATGATCTCCCTGCCGAGGGCAAACCCGCTCTGCAAGTGTTGGAAACGGACGACCGCAATCAACCACTATTGCAGACTCTACTTGGCCGGACGGTCATTGTCGATGCGCTCGAAACAGCCACACGGCTTTGGCACTCTAATCCGGGCCGTTTTGATTTTGTGACGCTCAACGGAGAATCTCTAAGCCAACAAGGTATATACACTGGCGGCAAGAGCAGCGGCAACGAGAGTGAGCACAGCTCCGTTCTGGCACGCCGAAATCAGGTTGAAAATCTAGAGCAACAACTCACGAACCTTAACCAACACATTGATGAGTCGAGTCGACATAAGGGCCAGCTTCTAGCCGAGCAGACTAAGCTGCAGGCTAGCTTGCAAGACGCTCGGGACGAATTAAGTGACCGTAAGGTAGCTATCGCCACGCGAAAGGGTGAGTTCAATGCATTGCAAAAATCCAAGCAAGTTTTGCATCAAAAAATTGATACTGTAGTATTTGAGGTGCAAAATCTTGCTGAGCAAGAGGAGCTCGCAAAAGGCAAAACGATTCATCTTTCCACACAGACCAAGGAGATGGAGGAAAGGGATCGCTCGCTAGATTCGGAGAATGCCGAGCACGGCAGCTTTATCCATGAACAGCGCGAATTGCGCGAGGATGCACTGGAAGAACTCACAAAAGCCAAGGTAGCACTCTCCAAAGCCGAGGAGCGAGAGGTCTCTTTGCTTGGTCGAAAAACGCCCATGGAGCAGCGGCTGGAGGAATTGCAGCGAACACTTGACCGTGCGCAAAAATCCCTTAGCGAAAGCGCCGAGCGTAAGATTCAGTTTGAGGCGCAAAACGTTGATTCACGGCAGGAAATAAATCGCCTGCGAATCGATCGGGAGTCAGCTAATGCCCAAGTTGCCCAGCTAACGCAACAACGTAATCAACAGGCTGCCCAAGCCGAGCATCGCGAGATGAAGCTTAGCGACAAACGTGCCTCACATATTGAAATGCAGGAACGCAAGGGCGAGATCGAAGTGGAGCTTACGCAGAAACAGATGATGCAAGGACAGCTTGTTGAGCGTATTCGCGAGAAACACGATCTTGATTTACTGGACATCCAGGGCGAAATCACAACGATTAACATTACTGACAACGGCCAAACGACAACGGAGACTGTCACCTCCGAGGAAACAAAAGCCCCAGGAGAGACTGTTGACTGGGAAACTGTGCGCATGCATGTGGGTGAGTTGCAGGGGAAAATTGATGGCATGGGTCCAGTGAACCTTGTGGCCATTGAGGAATATAAAGAAATTGAAGAACGGTTCACGTTCCTCAACACGCAACACGATGATCTGGTTAATGCAAAAACGGAGCTTAAGGAAGTCGTTGCAAGAATCGACAGGCAATCTCGCGAGATGTTTACTGAAACATTTGAAAAGGTTCGCGCGAATTTTCAGAAAATGTTTCCGGACTTGTTTGGCGGAGGAAGGGCAAACCTCATTCTCACAGAGGACGAAGACGTGCTTGAGGCGGGTGTTGAAATTGTCGCTTCACCGCCCGGAAAACAACTCCGGAGCATCAGC
>CBFHWX010000112.1:0-8013 GCA_965659445.1 Limisphaerales bacterium
CTGCCAACGACCGGCTGTTCCGCAATCGCGTGGACGAGCAGCTCACTTACCTGCCTCGCGAACAGGAAGCTCGATTGGGCGCAGTGCGGGAGAAGGCCGCCGATTTTGCCTCTCGGCCACAGGTGCAGGCCGCGTTGGAAGGCCGGGAAACCTCCCGACTTTACCGGCTGGCGCGGCAACAGCTCCAGCGCATGCTGGCTGATGAATTCCAGAAACTAGCCGAAGAAATGGAGGCTGAGGAAAGCGAGCAGACCACCCGTGCCATGGCTATTAGCATGGGCAGTTGGATTAATCAGGTAGCCAAGCAACTGGACATCGCCCCACAGAATCCCCACGATTTACCCGCTCCATCGACACCGCAACAATCCCTTAATAAGCAGCGGCTCGACTGGCTTTATGACCGGGCGGTGAACGATCCGCGTCGCAGCCTTGCTGGCCAGTTCAGGAAAATGTCTGGTGGGCTTGAGGCAGTCGGTAAAGAGAATCCTGCGCCACGTCCCCGAAAGTCCACATCAACCTCTACAGCGAGAATTTTCTCAAATCGGATGGAATCCGTTGGCAAGGATCAGGCCCGCACCATCACGGCCTCCTTTCTTGTGTTCCTCGGGGAGCAGGGTGAAGTCCTTATGCCCGAGGCGCGGTTCGGCGGAATCTTTGACAACCCCATCCGTCGCCAGTTCCGAGATCGCTTGGAAGAGTTTGTTCCCAAATTGGTGGAGCTGAAACAGCAGGGTGTGGGTTACCTCGCGCTTGATGAAGACGGCAAAGGCGGGCTCGTTGAACTGGTGTGCACTCCCGTGGAACAGGAAGGAGGAGGCCGCAAAATTGGCACACTGGTGCTCGGCTTCCCGCTCAATAGTCGAGGCGAACAGGCTCTCAACGACCTTGGAGATCTCATGACCGGCATGTGGGTTGACGGACATCTCCACTCTCGTGCCATCCCCCCGACCGCCCTCACTCCACTCACTACGTGGCTCAAGGATCATGTAAAAGACGAACAACCCTCGGATGCCGTGGATCTCCTGACCCTCGATGGCGTTCCTTACCGCGTGTTTTATTCCGCCATGAAAGGCGCCCAAGGTCTGCCCGAAGCGTACAAGGTGGGCCTGTATTCCTGGGAGGAACCTTTGGGTGTCCGCGAGGAAATCAGGGCCGAGATTTTGATGGTTGGCGGGATCATGGGATTGGGTGCCATGGGCATTAGCTGGCTTATTTCCCTAGGCCTCTTCAGGCCGGTGCGCCGACTTTTCAGGGCAACCATGCGCCTGCGTAAAGGCGATTATGACGTGCGTATTCCCGTGCGCAGCAATGATGAATTCGGCAAGTTGGCTCACGCCTTTAATGAGACTGCGGAGGAATTGGCGCTAAAGGAAAAATATCGCGACGTGTTGAACAAGGTTACAGATAAAGCGGTGGCGGATCGGCTGATGTCCGGGGACGTGGCACTAGGCGGCGAGACACACGGTATGACTGTGCTCTTCTGTGATATCAGAAAGTTCACGGAAATAACCCAGAACCTGTCGCCGGCTGAAACCGTCGGCCTCCTCAACGAACACATGACCGCCATGACATGGGTTATCCACGAACACGGCGGGCTGGTAGATAAATTTGTGGGCGACATGATAATGGCTGTCTTTGGCGCTACCGGCAAGGATCCCAAAGCTCCCGAGCGTGCGGTGGCCTGCGCTCGGAACATGCTGCAGGAACGGCAAGTGCTCAACCTAATGCGCGGCACAGATATCAACGTGGGCATCGGCATTGCCACCGGCGAAATGCTGGCAGGATTCATGGGCTCGGAAGACCGGCTGAATTTTACGGTCATTGGGCAGGGCGCCAATCTCGCTAGCCGCCTCTGCACGGTGGCCGGGGAGATGGATATTTTGGTCGATGAAGTCACCTGCGAAGCCGCCCGGGAAGGGCATACTGCCGAGACTCTGCCACCTATGGAAATCAAGGGCTTCAGCGATCTTCAAGCCGTGTATCGACTGAAGGAAGAGTCAGCTGCGGATCCCGAGCCGGTAGGCACGGCAATTTCTACATTCTAAATTGGCACTTTCGGGGGCTGGCTATGTGTTTTTGCAAGCAAAATATGCCCAAAAAAAGGTCAAAACTCATCGACTTTTTCCGTAAAATTTGTTATAAGTGTGTGAATGAGGCGGAAGTGTGGACCGTCGAAAATAACAGCCAGCCGGCCTTGAGTTATGATTAAAATTCTCGGAGATAAGTATCGGTTCTGTGATGGGGTTTCCCGTCGCAGCTTTCTACAAATTGGCGGCCTCACGTTAGGAGGCCTTTCGTTGCCACAAATTCTTCAGGCAGAGGAGAATCAGGGAATCAAACGAGGGCATAAGGCCGTTATAAATGTCTTTTTGCCCGGAGGGCCGCCTCATCAGGACATGTGGGACATGAAGCCCAATGCGCCCGAGGAGATTCGTGGCGAGCTCAATGAAATATCAACGAACATCCCCGGCACTCGAATTTGTGAGCTGTTCCCGCGTATGGCGAAGATGATGGACAAGTTTACTGTCATACGCTCGATGGTAGGCGCCTATGGCGGACACGACTCGTGGCAGTGCATGACCGGCCGCGACTCCAAAAGTAACCAACCCGCTGGAGGCTGGCCCAGCATGGGTGCAGCACTCAGCAAACTTTATGGCAGCGCCAAGGTCGGCGTGCCGCCGTTCGTCGGCCTCGCGCCGAACACTGGCCACAAGCCGTGGGGTGATCCCGGCATGCCTGGTTTCTTAGGTCCTGCGCACAGTCCATTCCTGCCCAACAAGGATGGCAATGCCAAGGAAGACATGAGGCTCAATGGGTTGACCATCGATCGACTGGGCAATCGCAAATCTCTCCTGAATAGTTTTGATACGTTACGGCGTGATGTGGATAACAAGCGCATGATGGAGGGGCTGGATGCGTTCAATCAACAAGCCTTGGCTATGTTGACCAGTAGCCGCCTGGCTGATGCGCTGAACCTGGACAAGGAAGACCCTAAGCTTCGTGACCGGTACGGGCGAGGCAACGCAAAGAAGCAGGCTGATGGCTCGCACAAGTTGCTGGATGACTTTCTGATGGCTCGACGGCTTGTGGAGGCCGGCGCGCGTTGTGTCACGCTGGCGTTTAGCCGCTGGGATTGGCACGGAGGAAATTTCAAGCGCGCAAGGCAGGATATGCCAATGCTAGATCAAGCACTCACTGCGCTTGTCGAAGATTTGCACAACCGCGGCATGGACAAGGATGTCAGCGTGGTTTGTTGGGGCGAGTTTGGCCGGACGCCCAAAATTAACAAGGGAGCAGGGCGTGATCACTGGCCCAAGCTTTCCACCGCGGTTTTGGCCTGCGGGCAGATGAACCATGGTCAGGTAATTGGTGCGAGCGACAAGCACGCGGGCGAGGCCATTGATCGTCCGGTGCGTTTTAGCGAAGTATTCGCCACGCTTTACACCTCCATGGGCATTAACGTCGAGACCGCCACGATTCCGGATCTCTCGGGTCGTCCGCGTTACCTCGTTGATCCGGGCCGCAAACCGATGAGGGAACTCATCAGCTAAACCGCCATGTTAAAAATTTACGGAAACTCAGTCGGAAAATTTTGCGACGGAGTTTCGCGTAGGAGCTTCCTTGAAGTTGGCGGATTGGCCTTGGGCGGTCTTTCTCTTCCGCAAATTTTACAAGCCGAAGAGAGCCAGGGTATTCGCCGAAATCATAAGGCCATAATTAATGTTTTCCTGCCGGGCGGCCCTCCGCATCAGGATATGTGGGACTTAAAGCCTAATGCGCCTAAGGAGATCCGTGGGGAGTTTAACGAGATTTCCACAAATATTCCCGGCACACGCATTGGCGAGCTCTTTCCCCGCATGGCCAGAATGATGGACAAGTTTACCGTCATTCGGTCGATGGTGGGTGCTTTTGGGGGGCACGATGCATGGCAGTGCATGACCGGCCGGATTCACAAGTCAAAACAGCCGCCGGGGGGGTGGCCGAGCATGGGCGCGGCGTTGTCCAAGCTTCACGGGCCTGCCAAAGTTGGAGTGCCCCCTTTTGTGGGTCTGCAGCCCAATACTGGGGAGAAGCGTTGGAGCGATCCGGGTGCTGCGGGTTTTCTTGGCCCTGCGCATAGCCCGTTTCTGCCCGCCAAGGACGGAGGAGCCAAAGAGGACATGAAGTTGGGCAGCCTGACCGTTGATCGCTTGGGAGGACGCAAGTCTCTCCTGCAAAGCTTTGACACCTTGCGACGAGACATTGACAACAAGCACATGATGAAGGGACTAGACGCCTTCAATCAGCAGGCCTTGGCTATGTTGACGAGCAGCCGGTTGGCTGAGGCGCTCACCCTCGAAAAGGAAGACCCGAAGCTGCGTGATCGGTATGGACGCGGCTCCGCCAAGAAAGTGGCCGACGGGTCGCATAGGTTGTTGGATGATTTTCTTATGGCGCGGCGCCTGATTGAGGCGGGTGCGCGATGCGTGACGCTGGCGTTTAGCCGATGGGATTGGCATGGGGGTAACTTTAAGCGGGGTCGCGAGGACATGCCGATGCTTGATCAGGCACTCACCGCACTCGTTGAGGATTTGCACAATCGCGGGATGGACAAGGATGTCAGCGTTGTGTGCTGGGGCGAGTTTGGCCGTACGCCTCAAATTAATAAAAATGCCGGCCGCGACCACTGGCCGAAGCTGTCCACCGCCGTACTGGCTTGTGGTCAGATGAATCATGGTCAGGTTATCGGGGCTAGCGACAAGCACGCTGGCGAAGCCGTGGATAGGCCTGTTCACTTTGGGGACGTGTTTGCAACGCTTTACGCTTCAATGGGAATAAATGTTGAGACGGCAACCATACCGGATTTGCAGGGGCGTCCACGGTATCTTGTGGATCATGGACGTAAGCCGCTCAGGGAATTAATTAGCTGATTTATTTAAATGGTTAAACCCTAACAGGGAAAGGTTCAGACATGTTAAAGTTACACGGGAGTACAGTTGAAGGTTTTTGCGACGGAGTTTCGCGGCGAAATTTTTTACAGGTCGGCTCCCTCGGGGTTGCAGGCCTCACACTGCCAAATCTATTGCGCGCAAAGGAGGCGGGCGCGAAGCTGAACAACAAGTCAGTCATTTGGCTATGGCTCGGGGGAGGGCCCACGCATGTGGAGACGTTTGACCCGAAGATGACCGCCCCACGCGAGTATCGAAGCGTTACCGGCGAATGTAAAACGCCCATCCCCGGCGTGACCATTGGTGGGACATATCCCAAGCTGGCCAATTGCATGGACAACATGGCCATCGTTCGATCTTTTGCCCATGGCAACAGTGGCCACGGGTCCGGCACCACGTGGGTGATGACCGGCTACAATGACCGCACAAAAATGCGGCCGTCGATAGGCTCAATTATTGCCAAGGCAAAGGGGACAGCCCACCCGGTAACAGGTCTGCCCTCGTATGTACGCATAGGTGGCATAGGCAGCGATGGTCCCGGCTGGCTCGGCACACGCTATCAAGCGCTTAGCCCAAGCGGTCAGGCAAAAAAAAATATGGAGCTGAGCGTTGTGGAAGAGCGCTTTCAGGGCCGCCGTGGGCTTCTGGACAGCATCGACGTAATTAACCGAAAAGCGGATCGTTCTGGCCAGATGGAAGGCCTCGATGGCTTTGAACAGCAGGCTTATGATTTGGTTCTTGGCAGCGCTAAGGATGCATTTGATATCAAGAAGGAAGATCCCAAAGTGCGTGCGCGCTATGGCAAGGGGCTTGGCGAACAGCTCTTGCTTGCTCGTCGTCTCACGGCTGCTGGTAGTCGGTTTGTGAATATCAGCTATGGTGGTTGGGACATGCATGGCAAAATCGAGCGGGCCATGAAAAGCCGTTCACCACAAATGGATCAGGGGCTTTCCGCCCTTATTGAAGATCTTTCAGAAAGCGGCCAACTCCAGGATACACTTCTTGTTGTCACGGGTGAATTTGGTCGGACACCGAGGGTTAACAAAAACGCCGGTCGTGACCACTGGGGCCGGCTGTGTACCCTGATGATGGCCGGTGGCGGACTCAACATGGGTCAGGTAATCGGGAAATCATCCCCCAAGTTGGAGGATCCGGCTGAGCGGATCATAACGCCGCAGGATGTGCTCGCGAGCATCTTGAAAATGTTTGGGCTCGACCCGAAGATGCAATTCCTGAATCACCAGGGCCGTCCGGTATATGTTGTTGAGAATGGACGACCGATCTCGGAATTGTTTTAAAGCGAATTAAAATCACCCAGAAGAGGGGACAAACACATGCTAAAAATTCAAGGTGAATCAAGCGGCGGCTTCTGCGACGGATTGTCGCGTCGTAACTTCCTGCAAATCGGCTCGCTCGCCATGGGCGGCATTGCATTGCCGCAATTGCTGCAGGCGGAAGAGAAGCTGGGCAGCAAGGCGCAGAAGCAGAAGAGCATCATTATGATTTATCTGCCGGGCGGCCCAAGCCACACGGACATGTGGGATATTAAGGATCGCGCCACCAAGGAATACCGCGGCGAGTTCACATCCATTCCCACAAATGTGGCGGGCGTGCGCGTGTGTGAGCATTTTCCGAAGTTGGCCAAGATATGGCAGGACTGTACTTCCATCCGGTCGACTGTGGGGCAGGCGAACGATCATAATTCTTTCCACTGCATGACCGGCCGCACTCGCCGTGCGACACAGCCTGCGGGCGGCTGGCCCAGCATCGGATCAGTCATCGCCAAGGTTCAAGGCGAGGGGCCCAACGGCACGCCTCCCTTCATCGGCTTTGACAGCCGCGCGCAGGGCCCAGGCTTTCTCGGGGCGCCTTATAAATATTTTGCGCCTAAAGGTAAGGGCAAACAGGATCTCGTGCTTAACGGCATCGACACCAGCCGTCTGGATGATCGCAAGGCACTCCTCGGCAGCTTTGACAGCTTCCGGCGCGACGTTGACAACAGCCGAAAGATGGAGGGCCTGGACAAGTTTAACCAACAAGCATTTGGAGTTATCACCAGCAGCACGTTAGTGGATGCCTTGGATATTAAGAAAGAGGATCCCAAGCGCTTGGCCAAATACGAAGTACCTAAGGGCTACCGCGATGTAAAGAGCTTTTGCACCGCCCGTCGCCTAGTGGAAGCTGGCGCGCGTTTTGTCACGCTTAGCTGGGGCAGCTGGGATACACATAGCAATAACTTCAAGACCCTAGCAAAACAATTGCCCGCGCTGGACATAGGCCTTTCAGCGCTCATCAGTGACTTGAAAGAGACTGGGCGCTTGGATGACACAACTATTTGTGTCTGGGGTGAATTTGGCCGCACTCCTCGCATTAACAAGAATCCTGGCCGTGATCATTGGCCGCGCGTGATGGGAACCTTCTTGGCTGGAGGCGGCATGCACAATGGGCAAGCCATTGGTGAGACAGACTGGCGTACCGGTGGCGAAGCGAGTGCACGCCCTGTGCACATTCAGGAAATTTTGGCGACACTCTACTATAATGTTGGCATCAATCCGCTGAAGGAAATGCTGAGCGACCTCAATGGTCGGCCGCAATTCCTCACCGATGCTGGACGTGGGCCCCTTCCTGAGTTGGTGTAACGGTTACAGGAAATTGCAACAGCCCGGCCGAAGGAATTCCTCCTTCGGCCGATGGCCTGTAAACGACAGTAAAAAAATAAGAATGCTGAGAATCGAGGGACAAGCGAAAACAGGATTTTGCGACGGCTTGAGTCGGCGCGACTTTTTACAAGTCGGTGCGATGGGCAGCCTGACGCTGCCCCAACTGCTTGCTGCTGAGCAGTCGGCCGGATTAGGTAGAAATCACAAGGCTGTGATCATGATTTACATGGCCGGGGCGCCACCCCACCAGGATCTCATTGATCTTAAGCCCGATGCGCCCAAGGAGTATCGAGGAGCTCTTCATCCTATTCGCACCAACGTGCCGGGCATTCAGATTAGCGAGCTATTGCCGAATTTGGCGAAGATTATGGATAAATGGTCGGGTATACGCTCGATTATTGGTGCGCCGAACGGTTCGCATGATT
>CBFHWX010000113.1:0-7986 GCA_965659445.1 Limisphaerales bacterium
GGGAAGGACTAGCATGTATGTTATCCGCGGCTGGGGTCTCTAAGCCTGACTGACGAAACGAATCACAAGACGCCCCTAGCGGGGCGTCTTTTTTTGTTTATGCGTGAGATTCACGCGAAAGATGAATGGATTTTATAGTCCGAAAATTTTAAAACCGCTCATTTGTTGATATCTTGAGGAATTGTGCTTGTTTTGGATTCAGGAAACAGCCTTATATATAAATATTTCCGAAAAAAATGGAAACTGTATTCTGGCATATGATGTGCTTTAAGGCGCTGTTGTAATCAGTTTTTGAGGAAGAGTTTAATAAAAGAAAACCAGAACCCAATATGGAGAAAAATAATATGAAAAAAACCCAAAAGGGATTTACCCTGATCGAGCTGTTGGTGGTGATCGCCATTATCGGCATTCTTGCAAGTATGCTGTTGCCCGCCCTGGCTCGTGCCAAGGCCAAGGCCAACCGCGTGAAATGCGTGAATAATATCGGCCAGGTCTACAAGGGCGTACTGTCCTTTGCTCAGGCCCAAAAAGAGCGCATGCCTTGGCAGCTCACCTCCGCCGGTGTCCGTTCGGCCGTGGAGGCGAACCCAGCGCTTGCCCCGGCTGCAGCTAAGTATGGCGAGCAACCCAACAAAAACGTCAACGAACTAAAATGTCACTGGAAGGCGAAAATCGCTGCCGCTACCGTAGCGCTTCCTGCCATGAAGGGCGCGCTTGGACCCAAAGTGCTTCTTTCACCATGCGATGCTGCCCGCCTACCCGCCAATGAGGTTGTGCAGGAGGAATGGTCAGGGCTCGAAACGAAGGCTGCTGAGATTACTAATCCGGCGCACGTCCGGCTGGCTGTTGGCCTGGGCCAGGGGATGAGCTATTGTTTTGTTCGCGGTGCGGACACCCAGCGCCCATCTTCAGTGCTTGCCATTACGCGCAACTGGAGCTCCACCACCACAGCTTGGGAATCAGGTGATACGGGTTGGTCGCCAGTAGCTGCCGGAGGTACCCTCCGTAATGGTCAGTGGCGCGGCTCTGACAGCGACCCAACAGATCCCTACGTAATGGCTGGCTTCACTGCCTCTCAGGGCACATCCGTGACGATGGATGGTGGTGCCAAGCAAGCTACCAACGCTGACTTTCAAGCCAATGGTACGAGCGTTAAAGCTTCGAATACTGCCACCGGCGGGCAAGCTACAGGTCGGACCAGCATGTCGATCATTCGTGGATTTGGCTTGGACCGGGCGACGACGGATGCACGATAGTTATCGGAATATCACGGTCTAAATTTAGGGTTGGCTTCCTAAGCTCAACCGCAAGAACGGATCATGAACAAGGCGCCCCGGATAGGGGCGCTTTTTTTATCGCCGGTCGTGGGACGATGCGGTTTTGATCTTGTGGGGAATTTTTTTTTGAACAATCCTTCGCCTGCGTTTTCATGGATTCAAACCCATCAACAAACTCTGCCAATCGATTACCGCAAATTATTGTCATATTAGTGGCGGTGATGGCGGCCCTGACCATTGTGCGTCGCGCCCCGGACACAGCCATCCAATCGCCCGGGCCGCCATATGAAATGCTTACTTATCTGGATGATCGAGTGGGGGTGCAGGAAAACCAAAAGGACGTTCGGTGCTGGAGCTCGTTCAACAAGCTCCAGATGTTCATCACCAACTGTGAAATCAGCGAGGAGGCCAAGTCCGAACGCATTGAGCAGCACATGCGACTAATTGAGTCACTGTACATTGAGGCTTCACAACGTGTTCCGGAAAAAGAACTAATTACAGCCACTACTATAGATAAAATATTACGAGTGCGATTTCCTCAGGTAGACACAACGGAAGGGACGCAATTTAACTTGGGAGATGGGAGTTCGACACTGGTAGTGGCCGAGGCGCTAAAGGATTATTCGGATACTATTGAGCCATGGCGTTTACTCCAGACGTGGGCCTCGCACCAAGTCGATAATAAAGGGAAATGGAAACGGGATACGCAATTTGGTGAGGGAGCATTGAAGGAGTTGTATGAATTTTTCCGCGCCTACGATCTCGCCTTGTTACGAAAAGCGCGCGAGCACGCGATGGAACGAAAGCTGGGACATATCGATGCGGAAGCGGTTGCTGCCGCCTTTGCCGCCAACCCGCCCAAGAATCGGTGATCATGGGTGAATCCAATCCTCAACCTCCCTCCAAGGATTGGCTGGTTACGGGCGTGATTGTTATTGCCTTGATGGGCGGCGCATGGTTTTGGCGCAGTCAGCAGACCTTGACGGTACAGTCTCCACCTCGGTTCCTGCAGCCTGCCACGGCAATAGACACCAAGCCTCTATCGAGGACCCGTAAATTAGTAAGGCAAAAGATCGGCTCGTTGGAGGCCTACAATCAAAAAATTCCACAGGCTAATCAATTGCAGGAATTTTTTTATTGGGCCGATAATCGAAAGGTGGATCCTGAGGCGTTCACGGTGATGTCGCGTCTGATTGTGGATAGAGTGGTGCCTGATCTGTGGCGTGAAGCACAGAAGATTGTAGGTGAGTCACAACTTGTGACTCACCAAGCCATGTCCAAAGTCATCCATTCTCACTGGCCGCAACAGCTATTACCCAATGGGCACGTGGTGTTATTTCCCGCCAATCCTCGATTGCGCATGGTGGCCTCGGAGGTGCGCCAGGACTATTTCCGCGACACCGGTTGGCATTGGCGATGGATAGGTCAGGCGATTGATCAAGGAGTGTTGGGGGATTTGGAAAAAATCGGTGAATTGGACATCTACGCGGCGGAGGAGTTTAGTGAATTTCTCTCGGTACTGGCTGTGGGTATTTTGGAATGGTCGGGGCTTATTCATCAGCCGCCTCTGCCGCCAGGCGGCGGGATCAACGGCGCTGTGATGGATCGCACTTTGGCCTTGATGCAAACGTATGCCAAACAAAGCACTGGTATCAAGGAAGGGAGGTCGGCACTTTATTCGGCGCTGACGCAGGAGTCTGTGCTGAACAGTGTGCCACAGCCGATGTTTAAGGATGCGACGCAGAGGCTTGGCTTGAATTTTGTGCACGCACCCAATCCTGAGCTGCAGCGACTCCGTAGTAAGTTAGTCACACCTACAGGTATTGCCGGAGGTGGAGTGAGCGCAGCAGACTTTGATGGCGATGGATTTATGGATCTTTATTTTGCTGGAGGAGGCGGGGGTCAGCTTTGGCGTAATGTGGGAGGGAAACGTTTCGAGGATTACAGTAGAACAATGGGGCTCACCCGCGAAGGTGAAACACGAGCGGGTTATTTTGTCGACTATGACAACGACGGGGATCTTGATCTATTCCTGACGTTTGTATTCCGTAGTAACTGTCTGTACCGGAATGAGGGAAACGGAAAATTTTTGAATGTGACCGATTCCGTGGGGCTCGCCGGAGGGCAGTTGGTGACTCACGAAGCAATCTGGTTTGATTTTGACAACGACGGTTTATTGGACGTCTACATTGCAAATTTTGGCATGTGGCCCAAGGGCGACACACCCGACCTGACCATTCGTAATAACTCGGCCCCGCCTAATCAATTTTACCATCAAAAAGTCGTCGAGGGGAGGCATGTCTTCGAGGAGGTGGCAGCCAAGCTGGGCGTGGATGACCGGGGATGGACGCATTGTGTGGGTGCGTGGGATTTTGATCAGGATGGCTGGATGGACCTGATTTCACTGAATGATTTTGGCCGAACGATTGCCTATCGAAACGACGGTGGCAAGCGGTTCGCGGAGGAGACGCGCCCGCTGCATCTCGATACCGTGTACAACGCGATGAATTTTCATCTGATCGACCTGGAGCATAGCGGCCATCCGGCGGTATATGTCACTGAAATTTCGAAGCTTACGCATCGCGTGCGTTATCCCAAGCCGGCACAGGGCACCAAGATAAATTTTGATCATCTCGATAATATGCGCGCCTTGGTGGTGAATAAATTGCTGCGCCGTGCGCCCAATGGCGCATTTGAAAATGTGCATGCCATCCACATTGAACCGGCGCAGTTGGGCTGGGCGTGGGACGCCAGTACGTTTGATTATGAGAATGATGGAGATTTGGATCTGCTCGTGCTCAATGGCACCGAAGGTGAGTCGCTAGCCAATGCTCCTAGCCAAAAGCAATTCACTAAGAGCCATGAATTCCTGACGAAACATGCTGGCCAGAACAACGTTTGTTTCCTTTCACAGGCCGGATATTTCTACGATGTGTCAGGCAAATCTGAGCTGGCCTACAAGGGTAACTCCCGGGGATCAGCGTGGTTTGATTTTGATAATGACGGAGACATGGATGTGGCCATTAACGATTACGATGGCCCCGGACGAATATTTGAAAATGCACAGGTTACAGTGAACCAGTGGATTCGGTTTCAATTGGTAGGAACACAGTCCAATCGAGGCGCCATCGGGGCACGGGTAGAGATTCGGTTTGAGGACGGGCAAAAACGTTTCAGTCAGGTGGTGAGCGGCAAGGGGTTTCTCTCGCAAAACCCCATGACTCTCCACTTCGGCCTGGGTAAAACAAAAGAAGTGGAGTCGGTAATAATCACTTGGCCCATGGGGTTGCAACAAACCTTGGAGAAACTGTCTGCCGGCAAAACCCACATCATCCGCGAGCCTGCACAATAGTGTCCGAGTAGGCTTACGTTGAATCCTGTTGCTTGGCCGCAGCACGCTTTGCGGCGTAACGCTTGATCAGTTCATCAACCGTGACGCCCGCAAGAATCACTGCGCCGATGATGGCATACTCGATGTGCGTAGGTATGGCGTCCACAAGGGTGATCATATTTTTCAATACGCGCATGAGACACGCACCGATAATCACTCCCAGGATGGTTCCTTCGCCTCCGCGCAGGCTGCAGCCACCGAGTACCGCTGCGGCAATGGCGTACAACTCATAGAAGTTTCCGAAGTCAACGGGCTGGGCAGAGTTCACATCCATCACAAATAACATGCCGCCGAGACCGGCGAGCAGTGAGCAGATGACGTAGGCGAGAATGAGCATCCGATCGGTGTTAATGCCGCTGTATTTGGCAGCCTCCTCGTTGCGGCCGAGCGCGAGGAGGTAGCGGCCGTAAATGGTATGGTTTAAAAAAATGCCGGCGGCGATGGCCACAACAATCAAAATCAGACACGGCGCGGGGATGCCGATGCGCGGCAACTCGCGACGAGTGACGACCACGCGAACGGCGGTCCATTTGCCGGCCTCGAATTGCCGGAGCGTTTCCAGCGAAGGAACCGTCACTTCTTGTGGCCGGTCATGCGGCTGTATCGTTTGCTGATCGAGTTGCTTCCACCCACCGGTGGCACGGGCTTCAAGCGAGATTTGCCGCGCACCCAACGGCAGATCGGCCTTCACGGGCTTGGTTTTGTGCGCTGCCACATCGATGACGGGAATATGCTTGGCCTGATAAACACCACCCAAGGCAATGGCCGCGCCGAGCACGATGGGAACGATCGGCCACCGGCGTTCCTTTGCGGGTGCGTTCTTTTTGCGCTGCCAAAGCAGCCAGCCGACGCCGGCTGAGATGATGATCCCACCGAAAAGGCAAAGGGCTTGAGCATAATCCAACTGGCCGAGTTTGGCGGTGGCGATGAGGCGCAGATTGGGGTACTCGGCTTGGAAACCTTGCGTTTGGTCCTCGGTGAAACCTCGGGTGAGGCCGCGGTAAAGAAGCAGGCCGCATAGGGTGACCACGAAGGGTTGCAGTTTGATTTTTGCCACCAAATAGCCGTGGCTAAGCCCGATACCTAGTGAGACAAACAGCACCAGTGCCAATGCCACGGGCACGGAGGTGCGCTGGTGCCGATGCAGGCCCACGATGTATTGGGCGGAGTCGGTGGGAGGGTCATGTATTGTGTATTGGCCATTTTGCGAGGCGGTGATGCGACTGGTTTGGCCGACGGTGCCATCAGCCTCCACAAAGGTGACTTGGTCAAGCACTCGCAGATGGGCATTGGCGAGCATGATCGTCTTCTGTTTGGCATCGCTTTGGTCGATGGGGAACACCCCCACGACGCTGCCGCGTCGGTCGTTGTCGGTCGGGGCAGGATCAAGCGAGAGAGTTTTACCGCCGACTTGTTTCACGGTGTAGATGCCACCGTTTTTGGCGGTGCTATCGTAAAGGCGCAGATGATCGCCCGGGGAAAACCCGACGGAGGACTGGAGAGTGATGGTTGCCTTGCTGGCATTGATCTCGGCCAGCGCGGTCTGCTGCTCGGGTTGATAATCCACTCGCAGCAGAAACGGCAAACCGCAACCCACCAGGCATATCACCGATCCGATGGACAGATCGATGCCTCCAGTGATGATCACAAACGCAACGCCGATGCTGATGATACCGAAAAGCGATGTGCGGCGGATGAGGTTTTCCAGATTGAACGGTGTGAGAAACGAATCGGCCATGTACGCCGTGGCGAGAAACACCACCAGGAGCAGGCCAAAAATGCCAAAGGTCTTTTTCATCTTACTCGGTGTGGGCGGATTCGGTGGGTTTGCCGCCCGTGGCCAGTTGCATGATGGCTTCTTCACTGAGCTCAGATCGAGTCAGTTCGCCGGACAGTCGGCCTTCGTGCATTACCAGCGCGCGGTCGCTCATCCCCAGCACTTCCTCCATCTCACTGGAAACAAACAGGATGGCCACACCTTGTTTGGCAAGTTTTTCCATGAGGCCATATATCTCCTGCTTAGCGCCGACATCGATGCCCCGCGTGGGCTCATCGAGTAGGAGCAGCTTGGGCTCCATGGCGAGCCATTTGCCTAGCACAACCTTTTGCTGGTTGCCCCCGGATAAATATTGCACCGGCTGCTCAGCACTAGGCGTCTTGATGCGCATTTGCTCGATCATCTCGGCGCTGATGTCCGCCTCTTTCTGGCGGTTGAGAAAGCCATTGTTTTGATCACGGCGGAGACTTGGGAGGCTCATGTTTTCGCGCACAGCCATTTCCAATATGAGGCCCTGCTGCTTGCGGTTTTCCGGTGCGAGGACGATACCAGCGCGGATGGCCTCGATGGGGGTTTGCGGATTCACTGAATTCCCATCCACCTTGGTGGTGCCACCCACGTCGGGCGTGACCCCGAACAGGGTTTGCAGCAACTCCGTGCGTCCGGCTCCAACCAGCCCGGCCAGGCCGACAATTTCTCCGGAGTGTACCTTGAATGAAATTTTGCAGTGCGGGTGTGTGGGTGTGCGCAGGTCATTCAGTTCCAGCACCACCTCACCTGCTTTTTGGAGTTTCCGTTCGTAAAACTGTGAGAGGTTGCGCCCGACCATCAGCTTTACCATGGCGTCATGATTGATTTCCTCGCGCGCAAGGTCGCCGGCATTTTCACCGTCACGAAGCACAGTGACGCGATCGGCCAATTCCTTCACTTCGCCGAGGCGATGGGAAATGTAAATGATGCTCACACCCGCCGTACGCAGATCCTTGATAACCTCGAAGAGATTATCTGTCTCGCGTTGGGAGAGGCTGCTGGTGGGTTCATCCATGATAAGCACACGGGCATTAATGGATAACGCCTTGGCGATCTCGACCATCTGTTGCCGGCCCACCGTGAGTTCCTTCACTAGGGTGGCCGAATCCACCGCCAAGCCCACCATTGCCAGAAACTGCTGCGACTCGCGATGCACCCGATCATGGTCAATCAGGCCGAACCGGCATGGCTCGCGGCCAAGAAAAATATTCGCTCCGACTTCCAGGTTGTCGGCAAGATTTAATTCCTGATGGATTAGCGCAATGCCTTGGGATAGGGCTGCCTCCACGGAAACCATCTGTACGATCTTGCCGTCGATCCGGATTTCGCCGGTGTCCAGCGACTGCACGCCGGCGAGAATTTTCATGAGAGTACTCTTTCCCGCGCCGTTTTCGCCGATGACTGCCAGCACCTCGCCCTTATTCAGGGTGAGGTCTACATCTTCCAGCGCCTTAACGCCGGGAAACTGTTTGGTGACCTGCCTGACCTCCAACAGGGGTGCTGCATCCGCG
>CBFHWX010000114.1:0-7914 GCA_965659445.1 Limisphaerales bacterium
CTCCGTGTTCAGTTGCTAATCAGCATTCCTGCCGCAGGAATCCAAACGCTACTTGCCCGCCAATCCGCCGCCGCCAACAGCACGGAGGAAGTCCGAAAGTTAATGACAACGTTCCGGCGAGTTGTTTTTTTCGTGCTCATATTATGGCTTGGGTTGGTTGCAACCCTTTGCATCATTCAGTCCGGAAACGACCAATTCTACAAGCATTGGAAAGTGAGCAATGCGGTAAGCGTTTGGTTAACGCTAGCCGTAGGGCTTGTGTCGCTGCTCCTTCCGGCCGCACGGGGCATCTTGATGGGTCGGCAGGATTTCAAAAATCTTGGCTGGTCGATTGTCATTGATGGCGTAGGCAGGTTTGCCGCCGTCATGGCGGCCATGTTTTTAGGATACCAAGCCGCGGGCGGAATGGCCGGCGTCCTGATTGGACTGCTGTGTTCGCTCGCACTTTCATTTTACTGTATTCGCGATTTGCCATGGTGCGAAAACGAAACGTTGAACTGGTTGCCATGGCTAAAACAGGCTCTGCCGTTGGCGATCGGGCCGGGCGTTTTGATGATCATGTTCAGCGCCGATGTGTTATTCGTGCAGGAAACATTCCCCGACACTCAAACTCATTTTTACATGCCGGTTGCCACGGTTGGCCTAGCGCTTTTCATGTTTGTAACGCCCATGGGAACGGTGATGTTTCCCAAACTCGTAAACAGTCACGCTGAGGGAAAAAGCAATGTCGCCCTTCGGTACGCCTTCACCGGCACCTGTATTCTTGGGAGCCTCGCCTTCATCATTCTTTTGCTGATTCCCAAACTTCCACTGTGGATCATTTATTTTAAGAGCCCCATTTACTGGCAATCTTCTCCTTTGATCCCGTGGTACATTGCCTCCCTGTTTCCATTACTGCTGGCCAATGTCATTATTGGCAATCTTCTTGCAAAGAAACGATTGAACGGATGGAAATGCGTGGTGCTTTTGTTGCTGGCTGCAGGTTACGCCTTTGCCCTGGTATATCAGCGCCCGCAACTGTTGGCTATGACCACAGACGTGGTCATGGCAAAGAATGAATTGGCCAACGCCACGAAGGACGCGTTTCAACGTGTCATCATCACGTTTGGCGTGTTCAACCTCGCCATCCTCTCAGTAGCGGCGGGCTTCACTTGGTGGCATCATCGCTCTGTGACGAATGCGGCGGAGGAGCATTGAGCTTTAGGTACAGCCATAATTCCAACGGACGCAGCGGGCGTAGCCAATTGTAGAAAGGCGAATACACTAGGCGCAGACGCACCACGGACAAAAACATCACCAGCGACAAACGCCAGAGGTTGGAGGTGACCTTGGAGCCGAGCTGGTCGGTCCACTCTATGGGCACCTCTTTCACAGTATGTCCGGCGCGGCGCAGAGAAAAAAGGAGGTTCACGTCAAAAGCGAGGTCGGCAATACGAAGTGATTCCAGAATGTCCTCCAACGCCTCACGTCGCATAACTTTCGCGGGGCATTGAGTGTCCTTTATGCCCATCCAAAAAAGCACCGAAACGATGGCGTGAAAACCACGGCTAAACAGGCGGCGCAGGCGGGACTGGCTCTGGTGAAGCACCGAACCGGGCAGCCAACGCGAGCCAATCACACAGTCGGCCTCACCCGCTGCGCAGCGGGTGGCTAATTCATAAAACGCACTGGCTGGCGTAGCACCATCGGCATCCACGTAGCCAGTGAGTACGGCCCCGGCCTCGGCAGCTTTCTTGAATCCCTCGATTAACGCACCGCCCTTGCCGATGGGCTCGTCAAAATTCAGTGGCTCGATCTCGGGGAATTCCTCGGCAATTTTTTCCACTACACCGAGCGTGTTATCGCGGCAGCCGTTGAGTACCACCGCAGCGCGGAATTGGCCCGTGTAGTTTTCGCGGAAATATTCCGCATAATCACGCAGCACTGGCCCAATGCGCTGCTCCTCGTTATAAGCAGGAATGAGTAGCAGCACACTTGGTTGGATGTCTCCTTTTGCCATTCAGAAAAGATTTACGGGATCAATGTCGATGGTCAAGGTCACATCATTTGGTAGCATAATCTTGGTGGCCATGACTGCGAGATGGCGACTGAGCGCGCTCATATGGCCAAGCCGCAGCATGATTTGATAACGATAAAAATTCTCCGCACGCAGCAATGGCGCGGGTGCGGGGCCGGCGATGATAAGGTCGGGTAAATCGGAGGCGAGTTTTTCTATCTCGCGCTTCAGGTGATCCGCAGAGAATTTCACCTTATCCTCATTTCGCCCGCGCAGGGTGAGAAGCGCGGCGCGCGTGTAGGGCGGATAACTCAACTGCTCACGAAATTCCATTTCTGCTTCATAGAAACCCTCAAAGTCATGTCGGCGCGCAAACTGAATGGCGGGATGCACGGGCGAAAATGTCTGCACCACTACTTCTCCCTCAATATCACCACGTCCCGCACGACCAGCCACCTGTGTGAGAAGCTGGAAGGTCCGTTCGCCCGCCCGAAAGTCTGCGAGGTGCAGTCCGGTATCCGCATACACAATGCCCACCAGTGTGACGCGTGGAAAGTGCAGGCCCTTGGCAATCATTTGTGTGCCTAGGAGGATGTCTATTTTGCCACGCCGAAAGTCGCCGAGGATGCGGCGGAAATCATCCTTGCGCTTGAGCGCGTCTGAATCCATCCGGCATACATTGGCTTTGGGGAAAAGTTTATGTAGCACATCCTCAACCTTTTGCGTGCCGAGTCCATGGAAACGAATCTTAGACGAACCGCATTTATCATTCGGGCATCGCTGCGGAGCACGGGATCCATGGCCGCAAATATGGCAGCGCAAAGCTTGATCACGCCGATGGTAGGTGAGCGAGAGGCTGCAGTTGGGGCACTCGGCCACGAAACCACAATCAGGACACTGCATCGAGGTGGCAAAACCGCGTCGGTTGAGAAACAAAATAACCTGCTCACTTTGTTCGAGCCGATGATGAATGGCGTCCTTGAGACGCTGCGAAATAATTGGGGAGCCCTTGTCTCCCTTGGATTTTTCTGTGCGCATGTCCAACACGCGCACCAGTGGCATTTGTTTGTTATCGACGCGGTGAGGCAGCTCCAGCAGCGTGTACTTGCCCCGTTGCACATTGTGATAACTCTCCAGCGACGGCGTGGCCGAGCCGAGCACCACGGTGGCATTTTCACGCTGGCCGCGTACCACAGCCACGTCACGCGCATGATAGCGGGGCGATTCCTCCTGCTTGTAGGAATTCTCATGTTCCTCGTCCACAATGACGAGCCCTAACGACTCTACCGGCGCAAAGATTGCCGAGCGAGCGCCAATGACAATCTTCGCGCGACCTTGCCGGATTTTGTGCCATTCATCATGCCGTTCGCCGGTGGAAAGGTGACTATGCAGCACTGCCACCAATGTCTGCAACGGACCCGAGTTGAACCGTGCCTTGAATCGCTCCACCGTCTGGGGCGTCAGCGAAATCTCTGGCACCAGCACGATTGCCCCCTTCCCCTCCTCCAACGCACGCGCGATGGCCTGCAAATAAACCTCAGTCTTCCCGCTCCCAGTCACGCCGTACAATAGAAAAAATTCTCCATTTCCAGCCTTGATTTTTTCAAGGGCTATGGCTTGCTCCGCATTCAATGTTAATGGCTCGGTGGGCACTATTTGTTCGTTGGCATATGGATCGCGCTCGGAAATCTGTGGCGCAATTTCGACAAAGTTTTTGTCCTCGAGCTTGCGAACGGTTTGGGTGGTGGTACCGGTAAGGCGTAGAAGCTCCTGCAATGCGATGGATCGGTTTTCCTCAATAACGTGGTAAATTTCCGTCTGTCGCTTTGTGAGATTTTCAATACCCTCCGCACCGGACCGCACGCGAACGAAGAGGCGTTCCCTCCAGCCTTCCTTTTCTTTTCGCACAGCATCAGGCAACACACTCTTGAGTGCAGTTTCGGGAGCGCAGCAATAGTAATCGGCCATCCAACGGGCCAGCTCCAACACACGTGGCGTCACCAGCGACTGCGCGCCGATGACCTTGAGAATGGGCTTGAGCGAATCGTGAGTGGATGACTCAGCCAAGGCCGTCACGCAGCCGAGCACCTGCCGCCGGCCGAAGGAGACTTTTACGCGCGTGCCCACCTCCACTTGCCCAGCCAATTCAGGCGGTATGAGGTAGTCAAACTCCCTGCGCAAGGCAATCTCCAGTGTCACTCGTGCGACCACGCCGTCAGTCTCGTTGCACCCTACTGTCGGAGCGAGGCTAATAAATTAACAGACGCTCGACGGAGTGAGGCTCATTGTCTAAAACAGACGCGTGAAACCGAGAACGTTGCTGATCATCTTGATTTTGTTATTGATCGACGGCGCTATTTTGTGGTGGTGGCGTGGGTCAAAGCTGGAGCATAGCCATGACGGAGTGATCCGCGCGGCGGCGGCGCAATATGATGTGAACCCTGCGCTGGTGAAGGCGGTGGTGTGGCGCGAGAGCCGATTCAACCATAAGGCACGGGGGACCTCGGGAGAGCTGGGCCTAATGCAAATCCGCGAAGCTGCGGCTAGCGAATGGGCCACGGCGGAGAATTTCTCTGACTTTCATCACAGTCATCTGCTCAATGCTAAGAGCAATGTGCTCGCCGGCACATGGTATTTAAAAAAATTAATGGGACGCTATCTGCATACCGATGATCCCGTCGCCTACGCCTTGGCCGACTACAATGCCGGCCGCTCACACGTACTGGAATGGAACAATGGCGAGGCGAAAACCAACAGCGCGCTGTTCATTGAGAAGATAGGTTACCCCACCACCAAGGCCTATGTGCATATGGTGAAACTGCGACAAGAGAAATACCGGAACTTCAAGTAATCAATCGATGGTTAGATCCAACATGCGCTGCTCGAGGGTGTGTCGCGCCGCTTCGCATTCCTCACTATCCGAACCGCGTGGGACTTGTAACAATTCACCCACATGCACATCACACCGACTAAAAGGCAGTGGCATTTGAAAGCCATCCCAACTGTCAAAGATTTTTTTGGAATGAATCTGCGCCAAAAAGGGAACGATGGGCAGGCCTGTTAATTGGGCCAGCGTAATCACACCTCCCTGAACTACATACTTCGGTCCGCGCGGACCATCAGGCGTAATGGCAAGATCGTAGCCTTTATCCGCCCAGCGAGTCAGTTCACGCAATGCCCGCGCACCACGCCTGCTACTGGAGCCACGCACAGGTTGCACTCCGTGATGCTCAAAAAACCGTGCCAGGATTGCTCCGTCCTTACTTGCGCTTACGATGGTTGCCACGCGACGGTGCGGTTGTGGGGTGAGGAAGAACCTACGGAAAATAGGGAATCCTAACACAAGGCGGTTATGCCACATACATAAAATTACTGGCCCTTCTGAGAACTTTGAGATGGCTTGGGCACTACCTTTTATAGAAATTCGCAACGTGGCACACAGAACACGGGACACGATATAGCTTGCTGTGACTGCAAGTATTCCGTGCCACCGCAATTGGTGTGGAACCACGACGTCAGATGGACGAGTTGGCCGGTTCATTTGGCTTTGGACAACGCCGCCCGAACGATGGCGTCCACCGGCGCATCGGGTCCCAGCATCGTGACTGCACTGCGCACAGCCTCCTGTGCATCTTTCGGTTTGGAACCCAGTGCGATAAGTGCCGATGCGGCATCGGAAACTTTTTGTTCATCTGCCGATATTGGCGTGCCGCTAGCTGAACCAAAGGCCGCCTCATCGCCAAGCTTGTCTTTTAACTCCACCACAATTCGTTCGGCAGTTTTTTTGCCGACTCCACTGATTCCAGAGAGTACCTTCACATCGCCGTTGGCCACTGCCGCACGGAAGGCCGCTGGCGAGGTTCCACTTAATACGTTGAGCGCAATCTTCGGGCCAATTCCGCTCACGTGGCGAATGAGCAACCGGAACAGATCACGTTCGATTTCAGTCATGAAGCCATACAGCACATGGGCATCATCCCGGACGGCAAGATGTGTGAGCAATTTCACTTGGCTGCCGGGCTGTGGGAGTTTATCGAAGGACGACAGCGGGATTAGCATCTCGTAACCGATCCCATTCACGTCGACGACCACCTGCGTGGGCAACACTTCGGCGAGCTTGCCTTGAATAAACGATATCATTCGCTACGGTTATATTTTCTGGGCGGGGTCAATGGCAAACCGATTGTGCAAATGCGAATGGGTGAGCGCGAGTGCCAAGGCATCGGCAGCGTCGGGTGCGGGTAATTCCTTCAGTGCCAGCATACGCTGCACCATCTTGGCGACGGCTATTTTCTGGGCATTGCCGTAGCCCACGATGGATTGCTTTACTTTACGCGGAGCAATTTCAAAAATTTCCAAGCCACTTTCCGCAATGACCGCCATTGCCGCCCCACGCGCCTCGCCCATGGTGAGTGCGGTTTTCACATTTTGTGCGTAGAACAGCCCTTCGATCGCACAGACAGTCGGCTTGTGCCGAGCAATCACTTCTCTCAGCGCTTTCGAAATGGCGGCAAGACATTGGCTGCGATCCCACTTTTTCGGACACTTGATTGTTCCTTGATCGAGAGTTTCAGGAGGATTCTTGCCCAATCGGATAACACCAAAACCCGTTCCGCGCAGCGAAGGATCTACTCCAATGATTATTGAATGCGGAACAGCTGAATCTTCCGGCGTTTTTTTTGCGGCTTTTTTTTTGCCGCTCACGCGCTGCTGTAATTGCTCAAATTGGCGGGCAGAAATTCCCACGCGGACATCATCAGCCATGCGGACCCGTGTACAAGCTATTTCGCGTCGCCACTCTGGCCTAACAATGAAGCTTTGTGGCGAGCCACGTATTCCTCTACATAGAGAAGATTGCCCCCCGCACGCTCGGCCACTCGCAACAAAGTCTCCATACTCGAGACTTCCTCGAGTTGCTCTGCCACAAACCATGTCAGCATGTTCTGTGTGATGTGGTCGCCCTCGGAAATAGCAAGATTCACGAGCTCATTGATCTGATTGGTGACACGTTGCTCAGATTCCAGTGAAAGACCAATGGCATCACAGGCATCCTTAAAATCCGGCCTAGGCGCGGGAATAGCCGGAATAACCAGTTTGCCGCCGGCATCGATTACATATTTTACAAACCGCATCGCATGATCACGCTCCTCAGTAGATTGTTGGTGAAACAAATCAGCAAGTTCTGTCAGCCCTTCACCCTCAAAATACGCCGCAATGGCTACATACTGAAGAGACGCAGAAAACTCGTAGCCAATTTGTTCATTAAGCGTTTGGTTTACCTTTTTCCCGATTAACATGTCGGGAATAGTCTAGCATCAACATGCCAACAATCAAAGTGCGCACATCAAAAATATATGCTCGGTTTGCTACCGAGACTCATTCCCATCAACGACCCGGTAGCTTGTCGATGTTGAACCCGCACTTCTTCGCCCAAGCAAACCAATCTTTTTTCAAACGCACGACGCGTTTTGGATTGGCCGAGGCAAGATCGTTCGTCTCTGTGCGGTCAGCTTCCAAGTCGAAAAGAGACCAGCGCTTGTCCAGCTTGTCCCACACCAATTTCCATTTCCCCTCGCGCAACGCACGGTTGCCGGACCATTGCCAGGCAATCTGATCGTGGCCTTCGCGCTTTCCTCCATTCAAGATAGGCAGGAGACTCTTGCCTTCCACTGGTAGGATTTCGTTGCCTTTGTGCTTTGCCGGATATTTGCCCCCGGCCAACTCAAGAAAAGTCGGCATAAAATCAATGATGTGCCCGACTTCTTTGGTGATCGAGTTGGCCTTGATTTGTTTGGGCCACCACGCGATGCATGGCGTGGCGATGCCACCCTCGTGCGCCCAGCTTTTGTAGCGACGAAAGGGTGCGTTCTGTGCCCAACCCCAAGAGGGACCAACAGCCGCATAAAACTCCTTTGGTC
>CBFHWX010000115.1:0-7854 GCA_965659445.1 Limisphaerales bacterium
GTTGATTATCAGTTAAACCAAATGCCGTCGCCTTTTCTGCCGATGCCTCAAAGCCCTTCACTTCCTTGAGCCCTACTACCTCGGTATAAAATTTTGCCGTCTTGCCCAAATCCTTGGCCACCATACCTATATCGACAATGCCACTGGCAAACTTGGCCGGTTCCGCGGCAAATAAAGTGGCAACTAGAACAACCGATGCGATCAGGGAAAGAATGCGTGTTTGCATGGCCAAAGAATATGCGCCACGCCCACGCCATACAAGGTCACTTCGCCATCACCCGCCCCGTATGCCGTGCATTCCAGCTAGATTTTGCGCCTGATCTTTCTTAGGAACATTTAACGGGAATTGATTGCTGAATTTGTGCTATATTGAGTAAAGGTGGTGACCCCTGTAGCCAGATTTGAGACAGTGGTGCCGGGCAGTATATCCCGTAAGGATCGGGCTCGGTTGGATGCATTTTATCGTGATGTCCAGAAACAGGTGGTGACTTTTGCCGGATACCCTGTCACGGCCGAATTCGATTACCGCGAGCTCTTCCGGTTTCTCTATTATCCCCTAAATAATGTCGGTGATCCTTTTGCCCCTTGTATTTATCATATGCACACGCGTGAATTTGAGTGTGAAGTGCTTGAGTGGTTTGCCAAATTAAATCACGCGCCAGAGGATGATTGGTGGGGGTACGTGACCAATGGGGGCACCGAGGGGAACCTGTACGGACTCTATCTCGCGCGGGAATTGTATCCTGAAGGCATGGTATATTTCTCTCAGGACACACATTACAGCGTAAGTAAAAACCTCCGCCTCTTACGCGTGCCGCACATCATGATTCGTTCCCTACCATCGGGTGAAATCGATTATGAGGATTTGCACGAAACACTGCGCATTCACCGTGATGTGCCGCCGATTATCTTTGCCAACATCGGCACTACCATGTGCGAGGGAGTCGATGATGTGAACCGTGTCCAGTCGATCCTGAAGGATTTGGCAATCCCTGAGTCCTACGTCCACGCAGATGCTGCCTTGTGTGGAATGACTCTGCCTTTTATCGAGGGCGCACCACGATTTGATTTCTCCGTGGGCATTCAGAGCCTTTCCATTAGTGGCCATAAGTTGATCGGTTCGCCTGTGCCCTGTGGCGTGGTTTTGGCGCTCAAGCAAAATGTCGATCGCATTGCCCGCAGCATTGAATACGTGGGCACCCTCGACACCACTATCACGGGTTCACGTAATGCAATCACGCCGTTGATGCTTTGGTATGCCATTCGTTCGCACGGCATGGAAGGGTTTGGTAAGGTTGTTAATGAATGTATACAGCGTGCGGAATACGCGGTGGACAAGTTAAATGACATTGGCGTTGCCGCATGGCGTAATCCGCATGCTATCACCGTGGTATTTCCAAAGCCCACGCTGACCATTTTGGAAAAATGGCAATTGGCAGTTCAGGGAGATTTCGCGCACATCATGGTGATGCCACATGTGACACGGGAAAAAATCGATGAACTGGTTGCCGACATTGACTCCAGCTTGTCATGAAACAACTTACAATTGTCACCAAAAACCGCGTCGGGCTCACTGCTGATATTGCTGCTGTATTGGGTGATAATAATATCAATATCGAGTCGCTCGATGCCGAAGAGGTGGAAGGTATGGGAGTGGTGACGCTAACGGTGGACCATTACAACCGTGCACTCCATGCCCTGCGTGATTCGGGCTTGCATGCGGTTACCGAAGATGCCTTTGTTATGCGTGTGAAAGATGAGCCGGGTGCGCTGGCACGGGTGGCTAAACGCTTCAAAGATGCCGGTATTCATGTGCGTAGTATCCGGATCATCCAGCATGAGGGGCAATGGGGCATGGTTGCCGTCAGTGCGGATCCTGTCGAGGAGGCACGCGCCCTAGTGAAGAACAATCTGCAGGCGGAGTAATTGACCATCGGACTGTGCATCCTGTCGCAGAGATTGACTTTTATGGGTCTGTTCGGTTATGTGCGCGTAACATGTTTCTGCGAATCATTGGAGTGATGGGGATGGCGCTATTGATTTCGTGCGCCACGGGAGCCAACAAGGCCAAGCCGCGCAAGGTCGATTTTGTCAAAGAGATCCAACCCATTCTAGAATACAACTGTGTGGGCTGTCATCGCGAAGGAGAGGCAAAAGAACACGGCGGTGGGTACCAGCTTGATATCAAAGAAAAGGCACTGAAAGGGCGTCGCATTAAGCCGGGTGATTACGAGGGCAGTTCGGTGTGGGAATCGATGGTTTTACCGTTGGATGACGAGGAGGTGATGCCACCCAAGGAAAAGGAACAGCGCCCAACGAAGGAGGAGATTGAACTTGTGGCTTTGTGGATTGAACAGGGCGCCTCGTGGCCTGATGGTTTACAGCTCAAGCCCAAGAAGAAAATGGTAAAAGGTGAGGATGAAGACAAGATCGTCGAGGCCATTCACGCGAAGATCATGGCCAACCACAAGCCGGTGGAAGAGGCGGGCATGAAGCCGTTTACTGACAATATTTCTGGTACGCTGGTTTCCTTCGAGATGGTACCTATCAAGGGAGGCACTTTCCTAATGGGCAGCCCGGTTGGAGAGAAGGGTCGTAGTGGGAACGAAGGGCCGCAACGAAAAGTGAAAGTGTCACCGTTCTGGATTGGCAAGTACGAGGTCACTTGGGATGAGTACGCAAAATTCATGGATCATGAAATTGATATCAAGCTCGCCAAGGGTAGCGCGGGTTACTTTCGGGATGCCGTAGCCAAGCCAACCCGGCCATATGTAAACATGGATTTCGGCATGGGCACCGGTCAACATCCGGCGATCTGCATGACCCACCATTCGGCAAACAAATACTGTGAATGGCTTAGCGCAAAGACAGGTCATTTTTATCGGCTGCCGACCGAGGCGGAATGGGAATACGCCGCGCGCGCCGGCACCACAACCGCCTATTCGTGGGGAGAGACGTCTGATCGCGCCACGCTAAATATGTACACTTGGCATCAGGGTAATGTGCTTGATCCAATCACGTTCGACTCGGGCTACCGAAAGATCGGCCTAAAGAAGCCTAATCCTTGGGGACTATATGACATCCATGGCAATGTCTTTGAGTGGGTGCTAGATGGAGGTGCTCCGTACAAGGCCTCGAAGGGCATCCTTGTCGATCCATGGGTAAAGGGAACCAAACCGTATCCTCACGTGGCCCGAGGCGGTTCATTTCATGCAAACCATCCATCCAGTACTCTACGCAGCGCGGCTCGGGTTTTTTCCAATCCCAGTTGGAAACAGCAGGATCCGCAGCTTCCCAAAAGTATTTGGTACCTTACCGATGCCACCTTTTTGGGTATGCGCCTTGTCCGCCCACTTAAAGTGCCTTCCAAGGTAGAAATGAAGGCCTATTGGAATAACAACGTTGAGTATGATGTGCCGCTTGACTAGAGCGATATTTTCTCAAGAGAGGCTGGACAGCAACCGCCAAAACGTTAACATTTTTCCGCCAAAAGAAACCCCGATAGGTAAATCAATTTAAATAGCCATGAAAAAAAATCCTAAAAACGACGTCAACCGGCGTCATTTCCTGAAATCCTCCGGTAAGGTTGCCGCCGCAAGCGCGGTACTCAGCCAATTGCCTGTAGAACGTGTAGCACACGCTGCCGTCACCGACACGGTGAATGTCGCCCTTGTGGGTTGTGGTGGCCGTGGTAGCGGTGCCATTAGCCAAATCAGAAACACCAAGGGAAACACCAAGCTCGTCGCCGTGGCTGATGTGGATCCCAAGAAGGCCAAGAGCCGGGTTGATGGTTATAAAAAGCAATTTGGCGACTGGGTAGACGTTCCCGAGGACAGGATCTTTGGCGGACTCGGCGGCTACAAGTCGGCGATCGACTCTGGTGCGGACCTGGTGGTCATCGCAACTCCACCGGGGTTCAAGCCGCAGCAGTTCGAGTACGCGGTCAAAGCCGGCAAGCATATCTTCTGTGAGAAGCCAGTTGCTTCTGACGCTCCAGGCGTCCGGCGTGTGTTGGCAGCCACCGAAGAGGCAAAAAAGAAGAATCTTATGGTGGGCATCGGACTGCAGCGTCGCCACGAGGAACGGTACAAAGACAACATCAAGCAGCTCCACGACGGCGTGATCGGCGAGATCAACCTGATGCGTGTCTACTGGAACGGCGGCGGGATCTGGTACCGCAACCGCACACCTGAGCAAAACGAAATGACCTTCCAGTGTAACAACTGGTACCACTTCATCTGGGCCTGCGGTGACCAGATTTGCGAGCAGCACATTCACAACCTTGATGTTGGAAACTGGGTCATGCAGGGCTACCCTGTTATGGCCAACGGCATGGGCGGTGGCGAGATGCGCATGGGTGGCGACCGCACCAAGTCACAGATTTTCGATCACACCTTTGTCGAGTACACCTATGCCAACGGCCACAAGATGTACAGTCAGGGTCGTCACCTTGGTGGTAAGGCTTTCCGTCAGGTCGCCGAGTACGCCCACGGTAGCAAGGGAGTCTGCAAATTGGCTTCGGTTATTAGTCAATTTGGCAAGGATCCGATCCCCGTCCGTGGCAAGGGCGGCGGTCACCAGCAGGAGCAAACCGACCTCATCGAGGCCTTGACGAAGGGCGAGATATACAATGAGGGTGAGTACGGTGCCAAGGCGACTTTCACGGCCATCCTCGGTCGTGAGGCTTGCTACTCGGGTCAGCAGCTAAAGTGGGATGATCTTCTTAACAGGGGTCACGACTACTGCCCCGGCATCGACAACTGGACCGTGGACTCGGATCCGCCAGCGATGAAGGGCGAGGACGGGAAATACCCCGTTCCCCAGCCCGGCAAGTGGGATCCCTTTGCCTGATTCTCTTAGTTTAAAGTATCGACGCCGCCCGTAAGGGGCGGCGTTTTTTGTGGAATCAAAAACTCATTTAACGGATTGCTCAATCCGTTAGGCATCCGCACTCTTCTGGCGTGCGGATATTCTTTTTTTGCCTGATTGGAATCTGGACATTGACCGGCTGTCGAACCGTGCCGGACGATTCCACGTGGCAGCGGTTTGAGTATGTGAATCCCGAAATGGGGGTGAAATTCCACCTCAAGTTTTACGCTCCCAACCCATCGACCGCCGAGCGTGTTGCACGCATGGTCTACAACCGTGTGGAAGAGCTCAACGCGATTTTCTCTGACTATAGCCCATCCAGTGAGCTCAACCACCTCTGCGCCAAGCCGCCAGGCAAACCCGTTAGGGTAAGCAGTGATTTATTTAACATCATTCAAAGGTCGCAGCAACTTGCACGATGGACAGATGGCGCATTTGATATCACTGCTGGCCCTAGCGTCCGCCTGTGGCGCCAATCTCGTAAACACGCCGAAATGCCCGCTGTAAATTTACTGGCCATCGCGACCAAACGCGTTGGTTTTTGGAAAATACAACTCAATCCACGCAAACGCACCGTCACCCTTTTAGTTCCCAATATGGAACTTGATCTGGGCGGAATCGCAAAAGGTTATGCCGTGGATGAGGCCATGCGGATCCTGAAGCAAAACGGTATCCGTCGGGCATTTGTCGCTGCCAGTGGCGATATGTTAACTAGCGGCCCACCAGTTAGTAGTGAAGGTTGGAGGGTCGAAATTCGCGCCGTAGATGAATTCGGCAATATCTATCCGCGAACTATCCATCTGAAGCATCAGGCTCTCTCCACCTCCGGTGACACCGAGCAGTTCGTGGAGATCAACGGTCGACGCTACTCGCACATAATTGATCCCCGCACAGGCATCGGCCTTACTAGTCGCATCGCTGTCACGGTAGTGGCTGCCTCTTCTATTGTGGCTGATAGCCGTGCTACTGCCATCAGTGTGCTGGGTGTCAAAAAGGGCATGGACTATGCTAATTCAAAAAACCTCCAGGTTCTCATTCTCAACATGAGTGATAAAAAGTGCCGGCTCATAAAATCTCCCCAGTGGAAGCTGTGGTGAGTGGGGTAGGGGTCCATGTGGTTTTACCCAAGGGTTTCACTCATATCCTCAACTGAAGCTGTGCCCGTGGTGCCGAGCTTGTGGATGACCACCGAGGCCCCTGCGTTAGCCAGGGCCAATGCTTCAGAAAGTTCTGCATCGCCTGCAAGGGCGGCAGCAAGGTTGGCTGTCACCGCATCGCCAGCTCCGACGATATCGATTTCACCTTGCACGGGCAGGGCAGGGGACTGTGCCGTGACTCCATCGGGGGTGGCACCAATGATACCTTCCTCCGCCAACGTGACAAATACCGGCTGACCTGTTTGGCCTGAAAGCGAGCGAGCAGCTGATTCGGAGGGTTCGCTTTCTTGTCCTGTAAGCTGTGCCAGTTCATTGGCATTCATCTTATAAATGATGTGCGGCCAATATTTAAGGCCGCGTCGACTGTCACCTATCACGAGAGTTTGATTTCGAATTCCATCGATGGCTGCCAGCAGATTCCTGGTCACCACGCCGGTTTCCGGCTCGTCCACTTGATCCAGCACGATCATGGCATCAACTTGAGCGGCAAGAATTCGCACGGCATTGGCCAGTTGGTCTTGCAATGCGGAAGGAGTAGGGTCCCAGTTTTTGCTGTCCAGCCGGCTTAACTCACGTGGCGGTTGGTCGGCCTCCATCACAAGCGGTTTACAGTAGGTGAAGGTGCGCTGCTCGGAGCTCTCTATGAAGTGGTCCATATTGACCCCGGGCAATTGCTTGAGCGCGTGGCGTAGCTCGAAGCCTTCTCCATCAACGCCGTAAAAACCCACAGGCCAGATTTCATCAATTCCAAGAGCGGCGAGATTGCTGACGATAGTTCCAGATGCGCCGGGTTGGGCGCGCACGTTTGTGACATTATGCACGGGCAAACCGGTTTCAATGGAGGTTTCCTGTTTGGTTGGATCAATCTCCAGATAACGGTCGCAGCTGTAATCGCCTACCACGGCTATCCGTAAATCAGCGTAGCGCGAGGTGATTTCCTGGAACCGGTCGGCGTTCACGAGTCGAGCGCGAGCAATAGGTGATGCATGAACGTGGTGTTGTCGCACTGGGAGTAGTGCATGGCACCACCCATACGCGCGTAGCTTTTGCAGAAGCGCAGGTAATAGGCGGGATTATCCTTGGGCGGTTCGCCTTGAGCCCAGTCCCAGCCTCCGCCATCCTGAATATCCACCACATAAATGGAGTGATCCTTCACAATAGGCCGATTCCCTTGTAGCCGCAGGTTGTTCACGCAGGAGATGCTCTTTTCAAAGACCTGCGGTCCCATGATCGCGCTTCCCACTGAGAGTACCACGCCACCATCGAGCTCCTCAACCGCACCGCCGAAAGTGGCGAAGTCTAATTCTGCTGCGCGGCCGAGTGCTGCGCCGTTAAACATGGGATGATTGGAAATTATATCGTAGCCGATGCCCGGATGCACGGTGTAGGGCACCTTGTGGGCGAAGGCATTGGCCAATACGCAGGAGCTTTTCCATTGGTGGGAAATTTCATGACGCCCCTCGGCAAGGTCGTGCTGCTGCATGGCTTGCAGTAGATCGGCGCGGGCAGGGGATAATGGGTGGCCGGGCTCATCGCGCAGTTGAGTTTCTAACTCTGCTTTTTTTGGAAGAGTTACGCCATCCTCGGCTATCATGTGGCCGACACTTTGGCCGAAGCCTTCGCCATTTACCGCGCCGGCGAGCAGGGCGAGGTGTAGATAACGGCCGGTTTCCTCCCAGGCGCCAAAGGTGCCGGTGGCGACATTGGAGCGCACACACTCGGTGGAGCGGCCGTGAAAGGCCCATTCCCAATCGTGAATCACGCTCGCACCATTGGTGGCCAAGTGGGTGATCAAGCCTTTTGCCATGAGGCGATCCAAGAGGGATTG
>CBFHWX010000116.1:0-7533 GCA_965659445.1 Limisphaerales bacterium
ACTGTGGGTGATCCTGCGTCGGAATGGCGGTGGGTGGTCGATCCCATTGATGGTACTGTAAACTTCAGTCGAGGTTTGCCACATGCGTGCATTTCCATCGCCTTGCAAAGTCGTAATGAAGGTTCTAGCGGCCATTGGTCGGAATATCGAACCGAGGCGGGGGTGGTGTATGATCCTTTCCTTGAGGAGATGTGGTCGGCTAAGCGCGGAAACAAGTCAAAACTCAATGGACGCCCTATTCATGTGAGTGAAACAGATTGTCTGGAAAGCTCCCTAGTCTCCATCGGTTTCGCAAAAAATCGGTCAACGCTGAAGAAGAATCTGCCGCTTTTCACGCGGCTATATCAGCGAGTCCTCAAGGTGCGCTTGATGGGGAGTGCGGCACTGGCACTGACCTGGACTGCCGCGGGTCGGTTGGATGCCTACCGCGAAAATGGAATTAGCCTTTGGGACATCGCGGCTGGCGGCTTGATTCTCGAATGTGCCGGTGGTGAATTTTGGCGCAAGCCGTTGCAGAAAAAATATACGTATGAGCTCATTGCGAGCAATGGCCGTTTGCGCAAAAAGATCCAGCGAATGATCTAGGCGCGGCAGGCCTTTACGAATGCCTTGAAAATTCGCAGGAATTCCGGGTGCTCGTCAATCAGTCGCTCGGGATGAAACTGGATCCCCAGCAAAAACGGGGCGCCTACAACGTCTTTTTGGACCAACTCAATCGCCTCAACGATCCCATCTCTTGTCCAAGCCGTGGCGCGAAGCATTGGGGCCAGCTCGCCAACGGCTTGATGGTGCGCGCTGTTAATGCGAATGGAGGCCCGGCGAAAAATCTGGCGCATCAACGTGCCTGATTTAATCTCGATAGTGTGCGCGAGTTTGTGAGCCTTGCCTTTGATCTGGTGCTTCATGGCCTCCGGCCGTTCGGTGGGGATGTCGGTAACGAGTCCACCGCCCAGGGCGACATTTAGCACCTGAGGTCCTCGGCAGATGGCCAGTAACGGCTTGCGTTGTTTCAGTGTCTCCTTGATTAAAAGCAATTCAAACAGATCGCGCTGGGGATCTACACCACCGGCCTTGGCCTTTATGTGCTTGGGCAGTTTTGTGTCGTATAAATCCGGTTGCAAGTCATCACCGCCAGTGAGCATTACGCCATCTGCCCGGGCAACCATGTCGTGTGCTAGAGTTTTCTCCGGCAAGTTTGGTGCCAGTAACGGCACACCGCCAGCCTTGGCGATGGCGCGGGTGTACCAGTGGGAAAGGCTGGTCGACCAGTCACCAAATTCAGCTCCCTTTTTCTCATTCATAGTGGAGACAATAATGATAGGGCTTGGCTTCATAATGTTGCTTCAGGGTGATGTTCCTTAATCGCACGAATGAGCCGGTCTTCCTCAATTTCCGGAATGAGATCCCGCTGGATTCGCCGCCGCACGGCATCCAGTAACTCAAGCCAGTCGACCAATTCCGGATTTGCGTAATTCTGCCAACTATTAAACCGTTTATCGCGGATGTGAAAAAGCCAGCGATTGCCGACCTTTTTGGCTTTCACCTGAATACGATCACCTTCCTTGGTTCGGCGTTTCCAGCCGATATCTCCCTTGCTTGCCATGGTACTAACCGGGTAGCTCCACGCTCGCCACCGCGTGCGCCGCCATGCCTTCGCCGCGGCCCACGAAACCCATAGTTTCGTTGGTGGTTGCTTTGACCCCGACGGCATCGGCTGTGATACCGAGCGCGGTAGCGATATTTTCCTTCATGGCCGGAATATGCGGAGTGATTTTAGGAGCCTCGGCAATGAGCATGGCGTCGACGTTGATCAGTTGGCCGTTGCGCTTGGCGATTTGCCTCGCGGCTTCCTCGAGAAAGATCTTGCTCGGCGCATTTTTCCATTGCGGATCGCTGGGAGGGAAAAATGATCCTATATCCCCCTCGCCGATTGCGCCCAATACGGCATCGCAAATGGCGTGCATGAGCACATCCGCATCGGAATGACCGTCGAGCCCGGTGTCGTGCTCAATCACAACACCGCCAAGGATCAGCGGTCGACCCGTCTTGAGCTGATGGACATCGTATCCAATTCCTACGCGATTCATGACAGGGAGTGTAGGGCAGGGCAGGGCACGGCTCAATATTTCCCGTCGCGCACTTCGTAATGAGTGGGCTTACCCAGGCTACGGCCCTCGTTCACTGTCCAGTGGGCCGTCCAGCGCAGCATGGTCTCGAGTGATATTTCCGGAGCCCCGAGAGTTTCGACAGCTTGAGTGGGGTTGCTGAGCCATGCGGTTTCCGCCTCCGTGCCGGAAAACTGCACTTCACAATCCATAAATTTCCCGAGTTGTTGAGCGACCTCGCGTACGGCCAAGGTTTCGGGTGAGGTGAGGTTGAGGGTCCGCGGAGGATTTTCACAAAGACCAAGGCTGCGTAGGATCTGCTCGTTGGCATCGCCCTGCCAAATGCAGTTGAAGTGCCCCATTGCGAGGTTTACAGACTCGCGGTTCCATATTTGATGAGCGATGTCGTGTAGCACTCCATAGCGCAGATCAATCGCGTAATTGAGCCGGATCAGCGACATGGCCGTGCCATTTTGAGCGGCGTGAAATTCAAACAGCCGCTCGCGCGCAAGGCAGGCGCTGGCATATTCGCCGATTGCCTCAGTCGGAGTAGATTCAGTTGCACCTCCACTCCCGGTTGGCACCATGGGATACACGCAGCCGGTAGAGAGCGCTACGATTCTGGATTGAGAGTATCGTCTACTGGCGGCCGCTGGCACGAGCGTGTTCATGGCCCATGTGAGGCCAGGGTTATCCTCCGTGCCGAACTTATGGCCAACGAGATAAATTACATTTTCCGAATCCGGCAAGTTATCCCATAAGGAATGTTTCAATAGATCAGCGGTGAGCGTTTGTACACCGTTATTTTCAAGCCACTGCCGCGTGGCATCATTGGTGTAACGGCTAACTGCAATGACCTCCAGCGCGTGGCCTGTAAGATTTGCTGCATGCTTGGCCATTACCGCGAGGGTGGGCCCCATTTTCCCGCCTGCGCCCAGGATGACCAGTGGGCTTTTCACTTGGGGAATGAATTCGCGCAACGCGGCCGTTGGCGTGGTCAGTACGGAATCAAGTTTCGTTTCGTCGGTGATTAATTCCGGCAACGTTTCCATTAGTGGAAAAAAGGGATGGTCGGAGCGGCGCGATTCGAACGCGCGACCTCCTGCTCCCAAAGCAGGCGCACTAACCAGGCTGTGCTACGCTCCGTGTCTGTATCTTATAAAATTCTATCGCGCGGCTCAATAACGAAATAGTTTGCACCTTACATGGGCATCTGCTTTAGTCTCGTTCTTTATGCCATTTAGCAAGCTTGGTTTATCGAAACCGGTCCTCGAGGGGATTAAGGCAATGGGGTGGGTGGACCCGACACCCATCCAACTGCGGGCCATCCCGCTATTGCTCGAAGGACGCGATGTCATTGGTAGCGCGCAGACTGGTACTGGCAAGACGGGAGCCTTCGTATTGCCCTTCCTTTCGGAGCTTGGAAAAAAACACGGTAAAACCCGCGTCCTCATCGTGGAGCCGACGCGTGAGCTGGCGTCGCAGGTAGAGACGGCCGTTCGCGATTACGCGCGGTTTACCAACCTCACCGTGGCCGTGATTTATGGCGGTGTGGGCTACACCAAACAGCTCGATGCGCTAAGAGACGGTGTGGATATTATCGTCGCCACGCCGGGTCGCTTGCTCGACCACATGCAACAGGGCGCAGCAAAGCTTACTGACATAAAGTATGTGGTGCTTGACGAGGCTGATCGTATGCTCGACATGGGCTTCCTGCCCGATGTGCGGCGCATCCTTGACAAATGCCCTAAAGACCGCGTCACCGCTCTCTTTAGCGCCACCATTCCGCCCGCCATCGAGACGCTCATTCAATGGGCAATGAAAGACCCCGAGACCATCGAAATCGGGATGCGCCGTTCACCTGCCGACACGATTAAACACGTCATCTATCCTGTAGCTGAAAAGCAAAAGAACGAGCTGCTCTTCGAGTTGCTCCAGCGCGTGGACTACGATTCGGTCATTATTTTTTGCCGAACCAAATATGGCGCCGACCGGATTGGTGCGGAGCTCAAGCGCCAAAACCACGCCGTCGCCATTCTTCACAGCAACCGCACGCAAAGCGACCGCGAGAAATCACTGCGAGGTTTCCGCGACGGCAAATACGAAGTGCTCGTCGCCACTGACATTGCCAGTCGCGGGCTCGACATCACCAACGTCAGCCACGTCGTCAACTACGATGTGCCGCAGCATCCCGAAGACTACGTGCATCGTATCGGTCGCACCGGACGCGCGGAAACTGCCGGTGATGCCTTCACTATAATGGTCGCTGAAGACGTGCAACACGTGGACGCCGTAGAGCGTTTCATCGGTCGCGCCATCGAGCGCGTCAAACTGGATGATTTTAAATACACTTACACCACCATTCTTGACGAGAAACGATTCAAAGGCGTCAGTGTTCGCGACCGAAAAATGAAAACAGCCCGCGTTGGCAAAGGCCAACACTTCGGCTTTGGTGGTCGTCGCCGCCGGCGTTAGCCTTTTTTCTTTGCCAATTCCTTCCGCAGCTTTCCCAAGGGCAGTGCGTTAATCACGTCACCTTTGGTAAGCCAGCCCTTACGGACGACTCCGGTGCCAAGATTCAGGAAACCCGCATGCTCGTGGCGGTGGGAGTCGGTGTTGATGACACATTTGACACCTTTATTCTTGGCGTACTGCCAGTGGCGCCAGTCCAGGTCAAACCGATGAGGGTTGGCGTTGAATTCAATCCATGTGCCGGTTTCCGCACAGGCATCGATGACGGCCTGTTGGTTTAGTTTCTGTGGGTCTCGTTTCAGGAGCAGTCGGCCGGAAAGATGGCCGAGCATATGCACGTTGGGGTTTTGCACGGCAGCAATGAGACGTTTGGTGTTGGCAGCTTCATCGCTGCCGGCCACGTGCATGCTGGCAACGACCACTTCCAGTTTGGCGAGCAAATCATCATCAAGATCCAGACCCTTCTTCAGCACATCGACTTCGATACCTGTAAGCAGGCGAAATTTATCGCCTTCATTTTCCAGTTTCTTGTTCACCTCGGAGATGGCCTTGATTTGTTTTTTAATCCTACTAGCGTCGAGACCGTTGGCTTGGAAGGATGCCTTGGAATGGTCGGTAATGGCCCAGTAGGCGCAGCCGATCCCGCTCATTTGCTCGGCGATTTCCTCCAGTGAATCCTGGCCATCGCTCCAGTCACTATGGTTGTGCAGTGATCCCTTGAGATCAGTCCATTCGATGAGCTTTGGAATTTTGTTTTGCTCGGCTGCCTCGAATTCGCCGCGGTCCTCGCGTAATTCAGGCGGAACATAGGCCAGATCCAGTGCCTTGAAAATGTCCTCTTCAGTTTTGCAGTTTAGTCGCAACTTGGGGTCACGGGTTTCCTCCTTGGACTTAAATAAGCCATATTCGTTAAGCCGAAGACCACGGGAGATGGCGCGGCTGCGCATCACAATGTTATGCTCCTTGCTACCCGTGAAATAGGCTAGGGCACTGGCAAATTCTGAATCATCCACCACCCGCAGGTCCGCCTGAATGCCCCCTTCTAATAGCACACTCGCCTTGGTGTTGCCGGCTGCTAAAACACTCAGCGTGCCCTCGCGTTGGGTAAATGCTTCGATAATATCCTCGGATTTCTTGGCTGAAACGAGGAAATCAATATCTCCATTGACCTCCTTGCTGCGCCGCAAACTTCCGGCAATGTCACAACGAATTACATCAGGATGGGAACGTAAATCTGCCAATATGGGTTCAGCAGCAAGTAGCGCCTTATGCCTGTGATGATGGCTTGCGTGCTTGCGTCTAAATTCAATACCTTCAAGGATCTTCTCCTCGCTCTTCTTGCCGAAACCATCGAGCTCGGCCACCTTGCCCTTTTTGCAGGCATTTTCCAGTTGCTTCACCGTCTTGATGCCCAGCTTTTCGTGTACCGCCTTCACCTTTTTGGGGCCCATGCCGGTGATGTCGAGCATCTCTATTAAGCCACGGGGGATGGAAGCCTTGAGCTCCTTGTAATATTCAAGTTCGCCGGTCTCCACAAGCTCGGTGATCTTTTCCACCAGCGCTGCGCCGATGCCCTTTATGTCGCCCAAGCGCTCTTCTTCAATGAGCGTATCAAGTGACTCAGTAAGGCCCTCGAGAATGCGTGCGCCATTGACGTAGGCGCGGGTCTTGAAAGGGTTTTCCCCCTTCAATTCCAGGAACACACCGATTTCCTTCAGCACCTCGGCTACCGCGTCCTTATCCATGCGGCGCCCTTGATGAATCACTTCTTCGCTTTTGGCAATGAGCCCTTATCCGCACCGTGTTTCCGCAGGAAAGCGAGGATCAACCGGGCGCCTGGGTCATCGCGCCCAACGAGATTGGGGCGGATACTGTTGTGCGTACGATTCTTGAGTTCATGGATGGCAACGTCCGGGTGTTGGGCCTTCTTTAGTGCATTGAAAATTTCCTGATTCTGCGTTCTTCGATCGGCCGTGTCGTGTTCAGCATGGAGCAGTAGCATGGGTGGCGCGTTCTTGTGAGCGTGATGCAATGGGGAAGCGGCGCGGTGAATCTTGGGGTCATCTCCCCATATGCCCCTTCTTCGTTCTGCACCCACCCGGCTTACGTCCATGAGTCCACTTATGGGAATGGCGCCACTAATGGCGTTGCTTTTCAGTCCGTGCTGCTTGAGGAAGGAATCATTGGTGGCCAATAAAGCCGTCAAGTGGCCGCCGGCTGATCCGCCAGCTACAAAAATTAGATTCGAGTCACCGCCTTTACTGGCAATATTACCGTGCACCCAAGCGAAGGCCTCGGCCACGTCCTGGATCTGGGTCGGATACTTGGCCTGCGGATAAAGCCGGTAATTAATTGAAGCCACCCCGTATCCCTCGGCCACAAACCGCTTGGCCACCGGGTTGATTTTGGATTTATCGCCGCTATGCAGCCCGCCGCCGTGAATCCAGATAAGTGTAGCAAACCTCTTGGTCTTGGGTAGGTAAAGATCGAGCTTGTTCCAGCCCTTGGTGTCCTTGGGATCCTTGCGGTAGATGATGTCAGGGAAGACTCGGATGGCGTCGGCTTTGGGCACCACTGGGTCAACAGGTTCAGAAGAGGTGGTCTCCTCCTTGGTGGTCAGCTTTTTGGCCACCCTCTCCAGTTCCATGGCATCAAGCAATCCGTCCTTGTTCCGATCGGCCTGAGCAAACTTGAACTTGGCGAAACTTGCCGGCACTTCCTCGCGTGAAAGCTTGCCGTCCTTGTTGCGGTCACGCTTTGCGAATTTCGCCGGCAAAGGTTCTGCTGAAAGGTTGAGGAGGGTAAGCGCCAGAAATAATGTAAGGCCGGTCAATTTCACTGGCTCATTTTAGTTGGGTTTGACAAATGGTGCAATGAAGCGCTGCACATAATTTAATTGGTCATGGAGGAATCATTTCCTTAACATTTGTGCCAATGAAATCTCACCTTGTAGCTT
>CBFHWX010000117.1:0-7469 GCA_965659445.1 Limisphaerales bacterium
TTCTTGTCGCCAATGCCATGCTGGACGAGGACCGCTGGAACGGGTCTGTGAATTTCCTTCGGAATATACAAATGCCCAGGCACGCGGTCACCCTCAATGCCGTTAAACTCAACGCGGTATTTTGTAAAACCCTCCGCCCTTTCCACAATCTTGGCAGCGGCCTTCAGCGGTGCCTTGTGATCGATCTTGAAGGGAGGCTTCGCCTTAGGATCAACCGCCAGACAAAGAGTGGCTGTAAGGGCGAATGCGAGGATATATTTCATGCAGTTCAGAAACTAGAACAATGCCGTCAACGGTCGGCCGTCGCAGATGCGATGGGGGCGGTTAAGGTGGTCGTAGATCATCGTATCGGGCGGGATGCCGAGGGCGTGGTACATGGTGGCGTGGAGGTCTTCGGGAGCAACGGGGTTTTCAATTGGATGAGCAGATTGCTTGTCGCTCTTGCCGTATACCTGCCCACCCTGAATACCGCCACCGGCGAGCACGGCGCTCTGCAGTGCACCCCAGTGGTCGCGGCCGGTGTTCTTGTTAATCTTGGGGGTGCGACCGAATTCGCCATACATCGCCACCAACGTTTCGTCGAGCAGTCCACTGGCGGTGAGGTCTTCCATTAACGCGTTGAAGCCAGATTCCAGCGAGGGGATGCAGTATTCCTTCTTGAGCATGTCGTAGCCGCTAATGCCGCCCAACGTGGCGGTACCGCCGTGATTATCCCACACGTTGGCCACGTTGCCGTTAGGCGGGATGTACATCCATGAGATGGTTACTAGCCGAACGCCGCCCTCTACCAATCGCCGGGCGGTGAGAATGGCTTCGCCCCATTCGTTGCGGCCGTAGCGGTCGCGGGTCTTCGAGGTTTCCTTTTTCAAATCAATCGCATCCTTCACTTTCGAGGTCAGCAACATGCCCAGTGCTTGTTCACGGTAATCAGAAAAATCTACAGTCGATGGATCGCCCTGAAGCTTACGGTCGAGATTTTCCAGCGATTGCCTGAGACCTCCGCGTGCGAGTAGACGCGCCTTGCTTACTTCATTCGGCAAACTCAGCGGGTACAATTCGTCTACTCCTTTTTCCTCCGCTACGCGGCCAAACTCCAGCGGGTCATGGCGCGGCCCCATGAAGCCCGCGTGCGAGCCGGAATATGTCACTCCATCGTGACCGATGGGACGCGGGATGGTCACCGTGCCCGGCAGACCTTCAACTGGACGCAGGTCTGAGAGCACCGAGCCTATACCCGGCCAGTCTTTGCGGCTGCGTTTGTTACGGCCGAAAGTCTTGGCCTTATCCTTGTGGCCGGTTAGCGTGTAGTAAACGGAGTTGCCGTGCTCGTTACTGTCGTGTGTGAGTGAGCGGATAATGGCGGTCTTGTGCGTCCACTTGGCGAAGAGCGGCATCGCCTCGCTGACGTGAATGCCGGGGATCTTAGTGGGAATAGGTTTGAACAAACTACGAATGCCGGAAGTCGCCTCGGGATTGGGGTCCCACATATCCATCTGCGGCGGCCCGCCCCAGAGGTAAATTAGAATTACCGACTTTGCCTTGCCACCCGTGCCGTTGCCGTCGGTTGCCTTCTGGGCTTGCAACAATCCCGGCAACGCCAGTGCTCCGAGGCCGGCTTGGCCTACGCGGATCATGGCGTCGCGACGATGAAGTTGGTGGGTGGAACATCCCATACTCTTAGGCAAATGCTCCGCTTATCCCAGCGAATGTCAACGCCCTTGTGAAATGCGATTGCGGACGGTACAAAAGATGGATGTTGCGATGGGTTTCAATATTCGGAATGGTGGTTTTTGGGTCTCATGGTTCTGAGCAATGGCCATCCTTCCGGGGCTTCCATGCTTCCGGGGTGTTAGACAAAATGAATTTGCCGGTGGAATGGGATGCCAAGACTGGCAAGGGAATTCGGTTCAAGGTTGCCATACCAGGACTCGCACATTCCTCACCCATTATTTGGCGCGATACACTTTTTCTCACCACAGCGGTGAGCAGCATTGCCGATCCCACGTTCAAGCCGGGGTTGTATGGCGCGGGCACAGCGGCGGCAGACCGCTCAGTGCATGAGTGGCGGGTCATGTGCTTGGACAAGCGAACGGGGAAGATGCTGTGGTCGAGGGTGGCCGTGAAAAAGAAACCGACCGACAAGCGACACATCAAGGCGACTTACGCCAATTCTACGCCCGTAACGGACGGCGTGCGCGTGGTGGCGTTTTTCGGATCGGAAGGGTTGTACGCGTACACAGTGAAAGGGGATTTCCTGTGGAAGAAAAATTTAGGACGGCTAGACGTAGGTGCTTACGACTCGCCCAGTTACGAATGGGGCACGGCCAGTTCGCCCATCATTTGGAAAGGTAAAGTTATTATTCAGTGCGACACGCAGAAGGAATCGTTCGTGTTGGCCGTGGATATAAAGACGGGTAAGGAACTTTGGCGGACGAAGCGAGACGAGCTACCCTCGTGGGGAACGCCTACGGTGTGGCCCGGTAACGCGCCCGAGCTGATAACAAATGGGTCTAAATTTATCCGCGGTTATAATCCGGAAACCGGCAAGGAATTGTGGCGGTTGGGTGGGAGTTCGAAAATCACTACGCCCACGCCGGTATTTGTCGGCGACCGCATCATCGTCGCCAGCGGGCGGCATCCGGAGCGGCCCATTTTTTGCCTGCGACCGGGCGGACGTGGCGATCTCACCGGCGGTCAACACGTCGCTTGGCAAAACCGCCGCGGTCCGTACATGCCCACGCCGCTCATTTATCGGGGTAAGGTTTACGCGCTGAATAACAGCGGCCTCTTCGGCTGCTTCGATCTGAAGACAGGTGCGGAGCATTTTTACGAACGCCTCCGACATCGTGGCAACGGCTTCAGCGCTTCGCCGGTTGTCGCCGACGGCAAAATCTATTGTGCCGGTGAGGACGGTGTGGTGTTTGAGTTGGCAGCGGGCGAAAAATTCAAACTACTCGCCGAGCATCCCGTCGGGGAGCCTCTTATGGCCACGCCAGCGCTCTCCAATGGTGTGATGTATTTGCGTGGTACGCAGCATTTGTTTGCAATAAGCAAGAGCGTGAAATAGTCCGGCGGCGAGGCTACAGCTGCGTTGTTAGTGGAAAATGTGTTTGTGAAGTAGGTTTTAGTCAGCGATCTCGGCTGTCATGGCCAATTGCACGGCTGCATTTAGGGGCATTTCGTTAATGCCTAGAGCCAGTCGGGTATGCTGGCCGCGTTCACCGAAAAGTTCACCCACCAAATCGGAGGCGCCATTAAGTATCTGCGGATGGCTACGGAATCCTTCGGCGCAATGCACGTAACCTTCAATGCGGACAATCTTTTGAATTTTGTCCAGATTCCCCGCGGCGGCCTTGAGTTGCGCGATAGCATTTAGTGCACACTGGCGTGCTGCTTGGTAGCCGTCTTCATTGGATATCTCCGCTCCCAGTTTGCCTGCATAAGCAATTTCACCATCACGCCAAGGCAATTGGCCGGAAGTAAAAATCAAATTACCAGTTCGGACCCATGGTTGATAGGCGGCAACGGCTGCGGGAGCCTCAGGGAGAGTGATGCCGAGTTCGGCGAGTTTGTCTTCAATGCTCATGGGGATAACTATCGTAACCAAGGTTGGAATTGAAGGGCGTAAACATCTGCATTCTTCGACTCAATCGTTAATCTTACCACGGGATACTTGCGACGCAGCGCACTGATGTCGGCACCGGTTTCCCATGCGACATTTTGGTTCAACTTGTCGCCGGTCAAAGGCTTACACTCGGCGAGGCTGTGTCCCGGGATGGGGGTGTTATTGGGACCAGAAAGCCCCACACGAACTTGCCCGCCCTTGCCGGTTTGATAATTCAACGTCAGGCGCTCCGCTAACCGACCGAGAGCAATGGGCTTGGTGGTCAGTTGTCCGCCTTTTGTTCCACCTCGAATGGAGACGAAGCCGTCCTTTCGATATTCGAAGCGGCGCACGCGGGTATTGGGGCCAGTGTAGTAGGCCTCGGTGGCGTATACGGAAAGATGGTTGGAGCGACCAGGGATTTCCACCATGCCCCACGTCATGTAATTGCTGCGGTTGCCCTTGCGATCGTGGGGCGCGCTCTCGGGAATGACCGGCTCGAGCCAGCGGTGAAAGCGTCGGCCATCACGGCTGATCATCAAGGTCGGTTCCACGCGCGAATTTTGCTCGGGCAGATAACGCGTGGGGAAACCGATGAGCAAATGTTGGTACGGCTGCACTGCATTGGTATAAAGATGTTGCGCAGGAATGCCTTTTTGGTACTCGAGCAAAACCGGCTTGGTCCAAGTCATAAAATCCTGCGAGGTGCCGGTCATGATGGCTCGTTTGCCGTTGACGAAGGTGCGATGGTACTCGCGGTACTGTTTTGTATGGACGTCCCAAAAGGCAAGGTTCTGCGAATCAAACGCGCCCTCGGTGATAACTGGTTTGTTTTGAATCAGTTTCCAGTGAATGCCATCGGGTGACTGGAAAACGTAGAGCCCCTTTTTCCCCGTTGGCCGGCCGCGGGCGATGCCCTTGTAGCGCGCCTCAGGCGTACATTTCGGATTGCCATCCTTGAACGCCACAAAGCAATGCGTGCCGATGCCGTCCAACACGATATTATTTTCCTTGGAGCCATTGAACTCAAAGAGCCCCAGTTTTGGCTTCGTCCAGTGGATGCCGTCTTTGCTCTCCGCGTAACAGGTCACCTCGCGATGCGTGGCCTTCTTTGCATTGGTGTCCCAGTGGGATCCCCGGTAGTACATGCGGTAGAGGTTGCCATCGCGGAAAATGGTGTAATACGCACAGGTATTTCCTTCCCACGGCTTGTCGGTGGTAAGAATCACTTCTTTTGGCTCAGGCCTGTGCAAATGCTGTTTTGCATCGCCTGTCAATTTGTCGATCAGATGATTGTCAACGAACAGCTCGCGTTGTGTTCCGTATTTACCAAGCTGGATTGGTTCGGCCGCGAGTAGAGGAAGGCCGAGAATGAGAAAAGGAATAATGGTTTTCAAAACAACTCCGTCAGAGGTCGGCCTTTTTCAAGAATGTTGAAGGGTCGGCCGGTGACGTCGGTGGCAGTAAGATCTTCAATACCCATGGCGTGGTAGACGGTGTGGGCGATATTCTCCGGGCCCATCACCTTTTCAACAGGGTACTCGGCGAATTCGTCAGTCTTGCCATAGGTTTGCCCGCCTCGAATGCCGCCGCCGGCGAGCACGATGCTTTGGCAGGCGGTCCAATGGTCGCGTCCGGCGCCTTTCACACCATTGGAACGCGGGTCGCCAATCTTTGGCTTGCGGCCCATCTCGCTGGTCAGCACCACTAGTGTGGATTCCAGCAGACCACGTTGATGTAGATCCTCCAAGAGCGCCGAGTAGCACCGGTCAAAGCGCGGTAGTAGGTCTTCCTTGAGGCAACCAAAATTATTTCCGTGTGTGTCCCAGCCACCGGCGCTCCGGCACTTTTTGGCAAGACTTCCGTTAATGCCATCAACTTTCCAGAACACAGTCACAAACGGTACACCGGCTTCCACAAGCCGCCGTGCCATCAACATGCTCATGCCATTGAGATGTTCGCCGTAGCGTTCGCGCACTTTTTTGGGCTCACTGGCAATATCAAATGCACCAGCGGTGGCGGTGTTGGAAAGCAGATCAAAGGCTTTTTGTTGTTGGCGCGTGTAGTTGGCAATGGCGGGGTCGATATCGGCGGAACGGCGGGCATTGTTGACGGCTTCGAGGAACACCTTGCGCTCAGCCAACCGCTTGCGGTCCATGTTATCAGTCAGCGTCAGGGAGGGAGCCGTAAAGCGCATCGGGTTTTCATGCTGACCGTAAATATAAAAGGGATCGTGATCCATCCCGAGCCGACCGGCGAATTGGCCCGGGCGTGTGTAGGGAGCGCGACTGGGCTTGGTCGGCAGGGTAATAATCTGTGGCAGCTTGGGATGCTTGGGTCGGCGTTGGCCAATGACCGTGCCCATGTACGGCGCGTCGGTGGGGTAGGGGCGTCGGTTGTTGCCCTCGGTGCGGAAGGTCTGGTCGGGCACATTGCCGGTGAGGTTGTAGTAATAGCCTGCGTGGTGATCGCCCGTTGCCTGTCCACTGTCGGTGACTGAACGCACGATGGCCAAGTGCTTCCCCTGCTTGGCGGTCATTGGCAGGTGCTCGCAAATATCCACGCCCTGTGCGGTAGTCTTGATGGGATTGAATGGCCCTCGATATTCTATTGGCGCCTCGGGTTTCATGTCCCACATATCGATGTGGGAGGAACCGCCGCAAAGGAAAAACAGGATGACCGACTTGGCTGGCTTTTTACGACCGCCTCCCAAGTTGGTCGGCGCAGCCATCAGCGAGGGGCCAAACTTCAAGCCGCCCAGTCCGGCGGTTGAGGCCATGAGAAAGGTGCGCCGATCCATGCGAGAATAATGGCACGTCATTGGAGCTAGTCAATGGCCGAAGCGCGGTTTAGATTTCGGGGATGAGCTTACTGATACGTTTCCTCGCTTTGTCCCTTTTGTTTGCCGGATTTCTCAATTCGGCAGAGACCACCCCCAAGGCCTTCATCGATGGCAGCGGCCCCGGTTGGCGCGCGTTGACGGAGGAGGATTTCACCAACGTCAATTGCAAGGAGGACACCTGGGCCTTTGGGAAAGATGGCCTCATCAAATGCACCGGCAGGCCGGTGGGTGTGATCCGTACCAAGAAAATGGTCACGAACCTGGAGCTGGTCGTACAATGGCGCCACTTGAAGCCTGCTGGCAACTCAGGTGTGTTTCTCTGGGCTATTCCAGAAAGCATTAAGAATCTTGAAGCAGGTAAGGGACGTTTGCCTGCGGGTATTGAAGTGCAGGTGCTGGACTTGGGTTACGAAACGAACTGGGAAAAAGGGAAAGGTAAGCCTTCGAACTGGTTCACGAGTCACGGCGATGTCTTCCCAACCGGAGGAGCGCGGATGAAAGCCTTCACGCCACAGATTACCTACACGCGCAAGGACGGCTCAAAATATACAGTGGGAAACCCCAAAAGCAGCCGCAGCTTCCCTACCAAACGCCTCACCAATGGTGTTGGCAAGTGGAACCACTACTATATCCGCGCCATCAATGGTGAGGTGCGGCTGTGGGTAAATGGCGTGGAAGTTTCCGGCGGCTCGGATTGCAAGCCGGCCACGGGTTATCTCTGTCTTGAGAGCGAGGGTTCACCGATAGAATTCAAGGGCCTAAGGATTCGCGAATTGCCCTGAATCTGTTCAACCAAACAAGTGCGTCTTGTTACAACGTGAGCGGAACAATGCACTTGTTCGCCATTAGAAGTTCTTCTCACCCAATTGAGATTAGACCCATGGCGCTGAGGCTGTGAAATTAGGGTCTTAATGGAGCGAGGTCGCCGCCTAAGCCGCCATGGATGTCTCGCAACCCAACATACTCTGGCGGTTTAACACGTCACGAATGGACTGCCAAATCCATGCTCCACCAGTTTTCGCA
>CBFHWX010000118.1:0-7356 GCA_965659445.1 Limisphaerales bacterium
ATGGTGCCCGAACGCGGTCGTTCCTGCACCATGAATGCCATGCCCTTTATCGGTGAACAAAACGAGTCCTTCGAACTATTCGGCTCGCGCAGTCTTGAAGAAGTCTATGGTGATTGTCTCAAGGAAGGGGCCGTGCTCGAAGCCAACACTCTTGCCCATACCGTCTTCCTCAATCGGGTTGGCAAATTCGAGGCGCGCGCCCTGCCGGTCGAGGCGCAGTTTGCGCCTGTTTTCGGTATCAACGTCGCCGATTTTGATGGCGACGGTCATGAAGATATTTTCGTGGCGCAGAATTTCTTCGCGTCCCAGCGCGAAACACCGCGCAGCGACGGTGGTCGCGGCCTTTTGATGCGTGGTAATGGGAAGGGTGATTTCATTTCCATGTCCGGGCAGGATTCCGGTTTAAAAATCTATGGTGAACAACGTGGCTCAGCCGTCGCTGATTTCAACCATGACGGCCGATCCGATCTAGTTGTCACTCAGAACGGTTCCCACACCCGCCTCTATCAAAACACCCAAGCCCGTCCCGGCCTGCGTGTGAAGGTGAATGCCGGCCCCGCAAACCCCACTGGTGTGGGTGCAATTGTGCGGTTGAAATTAGCCGAAGGGAAAATGGGTCCTGTCCGTCTTATTACTGCCGGCTCAGGATATTGGTCACAGGACTCAGCCGTGAAGGTCCTCGCCACACCTGAGCCTCCCACTCACCTTGAGATTCACTGGCCCAACGGCAAGACAACCATCACCGCTATTCCGCAAGGCTCAAAGGAAATTTCCGTGGGCATCGATGGGAAATTACTGCCTCCTGCGAAATGACCCAGCATCTCTCGCTTGGTTAATTCAAATACCGAAAATCCAAACTTGCAAAAAGGCTGTGGAGGATCTGGGTCCATGCTTTGACTTTGTCTTTCTCCTGCTCCAGAAACTTGAGAACGATTTCGCGTTCGCGAGAGGTGGCGCTTCGGCCGATGGTTCGTCGGTAAGCGTGATCGATGCGTAGGGTATTGTCCGTCAGGTTTTCGTCCAGCAACCGTTTCGCGGCCTCCTCAGCTTGGGTGCGTACAAAGGAGCTGTTCATTAAAAATAATGCCTGTGTGGGTACGCTACTGGTGGTGCGTTCGCCTACCACGAGGTTGGGGTCGGCAAAGTCAAACACCGACAGAATCTCCAAAGGCGTATTACGAAATACCGGAGTGTAGAGGCTGCGGCGTGTACCTTCAAATTTGTAGCCGTACTCGGTGCTTGTGCCAGCCTTTATGGTTGTTCCACCAGTCTTCGGATCAAGTTGGCCGCTCACCGACAGAATGGAGTCGCGAATGGCCTCGGCTTGAAGTCTCCGACGATTTTGGCGCCAGTGCAGTTCATTCTCCACATCCACTTTAGCCTGCTCCCCAGCCTGGGTGCTGAGCTGATACACGCGTGAGAGGACAATTTCACGAATCAGTTTTTTAACCGACCAGCCTTGTTCCACAAAACTAACGGCCAAGTGATCCAATAGTGCCTGATTGGTGGGCAGGCGCCCCATGTGACCAAAGTTGTCTACACTTGAAACCAAACCTTTTGCAAAAAGATGTTGCCACACCCGGTTGACAAACACGCGTGCGGTTAATGGATGCTCAGCGCTTGCCATCCAGTTGGCTAGCTCCGTGCGTCCACTCGTCTTGGGTGCAATCTTTGGTAAGGGGCCTTGGTTGAGAACTTGAATGAAACGACGCGGGGTTTTGGGCCCGGCATTATGGACATTACCGCGGATGGCGATCTGAATGTCGCCGGGCGCCATTGATTCATCCGCAGCAATAATTTGCGGCTGTTTGACGGCCTTACTCTCCAGTGCCTTTAATTCCTTTTGCATCTCTGCCAACTTGGTTTTGTAAGCAGAAGGATTGGATTTCACAGGTTTCTGATCGGGCTTGGGCTTCTTTTGTGCCACCGCTGGTGCTCCTTCGGGAAGAAACTGGACCGCATCGGCAATGACCGCACCATCTCCGCCCATGGCGGAAATCTCAACTGCATCCCATTGGCCTGATTGAAATTCAAAAAACCCTAGTGACTGAAAATAGCCGTCTGCTGCTGGCTCCATCTTTTGGTTGATGCGAAAGGTTTTTTCTCCGTCATTGTGGCGAACCGTGACGAGTGTTTTGGTGGAACGGTTTGGGTGATGGGCAAAGGATATACGCACCTCGTACTTGCCACCCTTGGCAAACTTCACGGGATAAGTCACTTTACTGCTTGGGCTACTGGTATAGAGGTACTCAGAGCCCACATGGTTTTTTACTCCGTCGGATTTACTCCATGTGCCGGACACTTTAGCATTGGGATTATCAATGACGATACCGTCAAAATCATCGGGTTTTTTAGTCTTCTTTTTCTTCGATGACTTTGTGCCTTCGGGCAAAAACTGAACCGCGTCGGCAATGACATGCTGTGTGGTGCCCTTGGTTGAAATAACTACCGCCTCCCATTCGCCGGCGAGGAAGTCAAAAGTCCCCAATGAAATGAAATGACCATCGATCGGTGGTTTTTTGCTTTGGTCGATGTATTTAGTTACTTCACCGTCAGCGTGACGTATAAGCACAGGCACCTTGCGGTCTCGGTTATCGTCGTGATTATAGGAAACACGCACTTCAAATTTTCCGTCCTCAGGAATATTTACCTTATAGGCTGCAGATTTTTCACCCTTACCAACTGCCCCATCGTGGATATAGTTTTCACCCACATATCTGGTGTTTGAGGTGGACTGCGTCCATTCCCCCTTTAACTTTGCCTGCAAATCATCGACCACAATGCCCTGCAAACTATCTACCGGGGTTGGACCGGTTCCTGTCTTTAGCTGATTGATTTTCCTTTTTAGTACCGAAATTTGCACAGTGTGTTCTTTGGAAATTTTTTCCTGTTCTGCTGACATGGGTAGCGGGCGTTTGTTCCAGGTGGACACGTTACTGTGGATCACGGCCTTGGTGCTCTTGAAGATTCCTGCCATTCCGTAGTAGTCTTCAGTCCGGATGGGGTCAAATTTATGATCGTGACAGCGCGCACAACCAATAGTCAGGGCCATGAAGGCTTTCCCCATGGTATCCATCTGTTCATCAACGATATCCATTTCGAGCACGGTTTTGTCCTGCAGCTCATAGTTGGTCGGACCAAGTAAAAGAAATGCCGTAGCTGTGAGCCGTTCGCGCTGTTCTTCTATAGTGCCGCCTTCAATCAGGTCACCAGCAATTTGTTCGCGGATGAAGTCAGTGTAGGGCTTGTCGGCGTTGAATGCGTTCACCACGTAATCGCGGTAACGCCACGCTTCCTTCATTAAGAGAGTTCGGCCACCTCCTGTGGATTCAGAAAAGCGCACTACATCCAGCCAATGGCGGCCCCAACGCTCACCAAAATGTGGGCTGGCAAACAACTCATCAACCACCTTTGCAATAGCCGCCTTTCGATCCTTAGTTGCCGCCTGTTCAAAGGTTGCCATTTGGTCCGGGGTAGGAGGTAGGCCAATTAAATCAAAGTACAGTCGGCGCAATAGGGTAAAATTATCCGCATCCTGAACCGGCCCAAGGCCCTTTCCTTCGAGGGCGCTTAGCACGAAGCGATCAATATCGGAGTAGGCCCAGTCGGTCAGTTTTAACCTTGGCACGGTCGGCTTACTTACCGGCTTGAATGCCCAAAACTGTCGGGCAGCATCAAGGTTAAGTTTCTTTTCCGATGCAGACGCATCACCGGTAGTGCGTGGATCCGGGGCACCCATGGCCACCCATTTCTCAAAATCCGCAATCTGCTCCGCGCTTAGCTTTTTCTTGGGCGGCATTTTCAAATCTGCGTCGGAATGGCGGATCGCTTGAATGAGCAGGCTCTTCCCAACCTGTCCAGGGATGATGGTTGCTCCTGATTCGCCTCCCTTTTGCCAACCACCCCTCCAGTCTAGACGCAACTCGCCCTTTACCTTCTTTTCCTTGCTGTGACATTTATAACACTCACTCACGAGCATGGGGCGGATCTTCTTCTCGAAGAATTCCGTGCCAGCCAGATCGGCGGCGCCCAGTTGAAGGCCGAGGCAAGTGGCTATGAGCGTGATTGTGAGTCTACTCAACATTAGAGGGAGTATATCCGATCGGCTAGAATTTTCGAGTCGTTTCCCTATTTCAATTCTTTCACCCGCAGGTTACGGAATTTTACTGTACCACCTTTGCCGTGGTGTTGGATGCCGAAACGGCCCTTGAGGGATTGCTTGTGTTCAAGCTCGGCGATGGGCTTGCCATTAAGCCACGTACGGATGCGTGAGCCTTTGGCTTCGACGCGGAAGTGGTTCCATTTCTCTGGTTTGAAAAGACCCTTGCTGGCTTTCTGATAGGTAGAGGTTTGTTCCTTGCTTTTGGGGAACAGCCACCCACCCATTCCGATGCCGTAGACACCAGCGGGCTTGGCGCGATCAATTTCACACTGGTAGCCCTTGGGTTTGCCCTTGTCGCCGATGAGCCGGAAGCCTAGGCCGGAGTTAAAGCCCTTGTGGTCGGCGGGAATTTTCACTTCCAGTTCCGCCACAAAATCGCCCATCTTCAAATCGCTGACCACCCACACGTTCACCTTGGAGGCTAGGTGTAGCTCGCCGCCCACTGCCTTGAAAGACTCCACCTCGGCGCGGGGCGTCCAGCCCTTGGTGGTTTTGCCATCGAAGAGCGGGAGCCAGTCGCTTTCTTTTTCCGCCGCCAGCGAGGTGATTGCGGAGGCTACGAGAATCAATGTCGCGCGAGTCATGATTCGAGACTACCAACGTTTCTGTCATTTTGAAATGAAAGAAATGTTTTGGCGCGGGCCAGTTTCCGACTAGTGTTTTGCGCAATGGAAGCGCGTCAATCTTTCCTCGGTAAACTTTTCTCGTGGCAGGGCGAGGTGGGTCGGGGATTTTATTTGGTGGCGGGGTTGGTTTTGTTCGGGGTGAAATGGAATATCGACCGGCTGGTGGGGCAGCACTTTTTCTCGGTGAGCTGGATGCCGTACTCATACCTGATGCCGGGGATGGATTTGCCGACGGCGCTGAAAGACAAGCAGAGCCTGTTGCTCGCGCTGGGAGTGACGGCGCTGCCGTTCATTTACCTCGGCGTGGTGCTGACGGTGAAGCGGCTGCGGTCGCTGGGGTTGCCGCGATTTTTGGTAGGCTTGTTTTTTGTGCCGTTCATCAACCTACTCTTTTTTGCGGTGCTGTCGGTGCTGCCGGCGAAGCTGCGCGAGGGCGATGCGGGTGCGGAGGAGGTGCCGCCGCCGAACATGCTGGGCTACGTGGTGCCGCGAAATCCTGCGTCGGGTTTTTTCTTCGCGGCGTTTGCCGCAGTACTGCCGAGTTTCCTGCTGCTGTGGCTGTGCATTTATCTCTTCAAGGAATACGGCTGGAGCGTGTTCGTGGGGCTGCCGTTCGTGGTGGGGATGTTGTCGGCGCTGCTCACAGCCGTACACCAAAAAAGTCACTTGGGCATGTGCATCGGTGTGGCGTCGTTCGCGAGTTTTTTGTTGGGCGGATTGTGTTTCATGTTGGCGATGGAGGGGTTGATTTGCCTGGCGATGGCTATGCCTCTGGCGATTCTTATGTCCATTCTCGGCGGTGTGGTGGCGTACTTTATCCAGGCGGCATATCACGTGAGCCGCGTGCCGCCGACAATTCTACTGAGCCTGCTACTACTGATGGGACTGGAGAAGGCGGAAGACTATCAGCCGGTGACTTTCCCAGTGACATCAACGATGGAAATCGATGCGCCACCCGAGGTGGTTTGGCGGCACGTAGTGAGTTTTCAGGAACTGCCGCCGGTCGAGGATTGGCTATTCAAGTCGGGTCTCGCGTATCCCCTCCGCGCGGAAATCAAGGGCACCGGCGTGGGCGCGGTGCGGCACTGTATCTTTTCCACCGGACCATTTGTAGAGCCCATTACCGTCTGGGATGAGCCTCATCATTTGCGGTTTAGTGTCACGCAAATGCCAGAGCCAATGCAGGAATGGACCTTTTATAAGCACGTGCACCCGCCGCATATCGACGGCTATTTCCAAACGACGGAGGGCGAATTCCGCCTCGAGCGTCTGCCCGATGGCCGCACACGCCTGTACGGCACCACGTGGTATCACAACGATCTCTGGCCAGCACATTACTGGAAGCTATGGTCGGATCACCTGATCCACCGTATTCACTTGCGCGTACTAAAGCATGTGAGAGAACTCTCGGAAAACGACGGATGATCTACGCGAGGATGTCGTGTACGACCTCGCTGTGGATGTCTGTGAGGCGGAAGTCTCGGTCGGGATGGCCCGGCAATTTCTGGATGCACTGTCCGGCTGGGGAGGCAATACCGGAAACGGGATCCTGCGGCAATCGCTCGGCTGGACAAAAACTGAATACGAGGAAACCAAACAAATTCTCACCATTGCCCGTCACATCAAGCCTGGCAAAGTCGGCAGCGTGATCTTCATTTAAAAAATCGACTAACCAATGCCGTGCGGGTCAAAACGCACACACATAAACCCCCGCGAGTTCAGCACGTGACACCGGGATGAGATTAGTCGCGTGGCAGGGATCAGCAAAGGCTTCGTCGGCCAGAGCAGGGAGATCCGTCTCGGGGATGCCGTAGTTTTTCAATCCAAACTCAACACCAAGTTCCTCAAACCACATTCGCGTTTCATTCGACAGTGATTCCCCACCACGTTCGGCCTCGGCGAAAAGGGTGCGGATGGTTTGGATGCGTTGCTGTTGGGCGGCGGTTAAATTGGCGGACTCAATGAAGGCCATGCTGTCGGGCAGCATCAACGCATTGGCGAGGCCGTGGTGGGTGCCGTGTCGGGCGGAGAGTGGATGCGCTAGTGAATGCACCATGCCGAGGTCTTTTTGAAAAGCGACCGCGCCCATGCTGGCGGCCATTTGCATTTGGGCGCGGCCATCAAGATTTTTGCCCTCGGCGACAACAATTTGAAGATTGGCGAGGCAGAGGCGGATGCCCTCAAGCGCAACGCCGTCGGCCATTGGATGATAAACAGGAGCGAGGTAAGACTCGAGGCAGTGAGTGAAGGCGTCGATGCCGGTGGCGGCGGTGAGGTGCGGCGGCAAGCTGGCGGTGAGAGCGGGCTCGAGCACGGCGATTGTTGGCATGAGCGGCGGCGCAACGAAGAGTGTCTTGCGGTTGGTGCCGCGCATGGTGATGACCGCGCCGCGCCCTACTTCGCTTCCGGTGCCTGCGGTGGTGGGCACGGCGTACATCGGCGGGAGCGTGTCTGAAATTTTTGCGCCTCCGTTTTCGAGAACGGAATACTGGGCCAACGGAGGAGGGTGATTAGCAAGAAATCGAATTACTTTCGCCACATCCATTGCACTGCCGCCGCCGAGTGCTA
>CBFHWX010000119.1:0-7316 GCA_965659445.1 Limisphaerales bacterium
TAAGCCGGAAATCGCGGCCCTGAAAGCGGTAGGTGAGCTGCTCATGGTCGATGCCCATGAGGTGGAGGATAGTGGCGTGCAGGTCGTTCACGTGTACGACGTCTTTCACGGCGTTGTAGCCAAGCTCATCGGTAGCGCCGTAACTGGTACCGCCCTTGATACCACCACCGGCAAACCACACGCTGAAACCCTTGATATGGTGATCACGTCCACTGCCTTGGGCCATTGGCGTGCGGCCAAATTCCGCACCCCACAAAATAAGAGTATCTTCCCACAGGCCGGAGCCCTTGAGGTCCTTGATGAGTGCGGCGCAACCCTGATCCACCAACTTGGAGGTGGTTTGCATCGCCCCCTTGACGTTTCCATGATGATCCCAGCCGCGGTGATAGAGCTGAATAAAACGCACTCCACGCTCAGCCAAGCGGCGCGCAAGTAGGCAGTTGCTGTTAAATGAGCCATCACCCGGCTTGGCTCCGTAGAGATCGAGCACTCCTTTGGGTTCCTTTGAAATATCCACCAGCTCCGGTACGCTCATTTGCATGCGGAAGGCCATCTCATATTGCGATATGCGCGTCGTGATTTCCGGATCACGCACCGCGGCATTCTGCAATTGATTGAGTTGTTGTACCGCATCCACCACGTCGCGTTGACGATTGGCATCCACGCCACCCGGACGTTTCGCATAGAGCACCGGATCGCCTTTGGAACGCAGTTGCACGCCCTGAAAACGACTGGGCAAAAAGCCTGCATGCCATTGACGTGCGGCTACCGGTTGATCCTGTCCGCCTCCACGAGAAATAAGCACACAGTAGCCGGGGAGATTTTCCGTCTCCGAACCGAGACCATAAAGCATCCATGAACCCATGCTCGGTCGGCCGCTGATGGTGGTGCCGGTGTTCATGAGCGTGTGGGCAGGATCGTGGTTGATGGCATCTGTCGTCATCGACCGAATGATCGCAATGTCATCTGCCACACTGCCGATGTGCGGGAAGAGCTTGCAAATGTGCTGGCCGGATTTGCCAAACTTCTCAAAATCATGCTGTGGCCCAAGGCACGTGAGATTGTTGCGCTTGCCTTGCAATTGGGCAATCGGCTGACCTTCAGTAACGCTCTTAGGCATCGGCTTGCCGTGCATTTCGCGCAGCTTCGGCTTGTAATCAAGCGTCTCGAGATGGCTTGCTCCACCAGCCATGCACAGGTGGATCACTCGCTTGATCTTTGGCTTGTGGTGCAGCTGCTTAAGGACTCCCGGCCACTTGTCGATTTCCGGCCGGTCCGCAGCCATTAATGCAGGATTCAGAAGCGAGGCCAACCCCATGGTGCCCAAGCCGGTCTGACCCAAAAAAGCACGGCGACTAACGTCGGTAGGGAAAAGATTGATGTTATTCATGACTAGTTACGGGTGATGGTTTCGTGAAGATTTAAAACAACGCGAGCGACAGATGTCCATGCGGCGAGGTCGCCTTTATCAAGCTTGGTATCAGCAGGTTTTGCGCCGACTTTTAGCAGGGCATCTGCTGCTGCTGCATCACCCCGATATTGATTTAAATGCTTTGTGGCAACCGCGGTGAGCAGTTCTAGTTCACGCGATTGTGGGGCGCGGTGAAGTGCTTCTTGGAAAGCGAAAGTGATGCGTGCCTTGGCGTCCTTGCCACCTTCACGCAGGATTCGCTCGGCAAAGATACGGGCGGTCTCGACATAAGTGGGATCGTTCAGAAGCACTAAAGCTTGCTGGGGAGTATTGGAGCGCACACGTTCCACGGTGCATTCTTCGCGGCTGGGGGCGTCGAAGGCGGCAAGGCTTGGGTGCAGGAAGGTGCGGCACCAATAGGTGTACATTCCGCGACGATAAAGCGAGTCACCGGCATCGGCTTTCCAGCTGCGCTTTGGAAAGTTCAGGTGGGCCCAGTAGCCGGAGGGTTGATAAGGCTTCACGCTCGCACCGCCAATCGTTTTTACAAGCAACCCGCTCACAGCCAGCGCATTGTCGCGCACCATCTCGGCCTCCAAGCGCCAGCGGCCCTGTCGCGCGAGCCAAAGGTTGTAGGGATCGGTATCCACCGTCTTTTGCGAAGCTACCGAGGATTGTCGGTAGGTGCCGCTGGTAACCATGAGTTTGACCATGTGCTTGATGTCCCAGCCCTTGTCCATGAACTCAATGGCCAGCCAGTCGAGTAATTCCGGATGGGTGGGTGGGGTGCCCTGCGAACCAAAATCATCGAGCGGGGTAGCAAGCCCGCGCCCAAAGTAAATTGCCCATAGGCGATTTACCAAAACCCGTGCCGTCAGTGGGTTGTCACGGGCGGTTATCCAATCAGCTAGATTCATTCGAGAAGCCCTGCCTTCAGCTGCTTTACCAAGCTTGAGATAGTTTGGGACCGCCGGTTGCACAACTTCACCTGAATCATCCAGCCAGTTGCCACGGGCCAACACACGTACCATGCGCGGCGTGGTCATGGAAACGGACACCAGCGAAGTGGGATTCGCGTTGATGGCTGCCGTTTTCTCCGCTTTCTTACTCGCGATTTGCTGGCGAATGGACGTCAATTCCGGTGCGACGCTTCTATAATGCGCTGCAATCGCTGCCTTTTGAGCAGTCGTACGTTTGTCAGCATCCACCTTCAAAGCCGCCAAAACCGCCGCCGGCAGGGTCACTTGGTTCGCCTTGAAATAAAATCCATAGCCACCGCCTCCATTGGCCACCTTGAGTAGAAGCTTGTTTTCGCCAGGCAAGAGATCAATTTTCACCTTGTCCTGATCCGGCGCCACACCGCGGCTTATTTTTTTGTCGGAGACAAGCTTGCCGTTAAGCCAGATGCGAAAGCTGTCATCACTACCCAGTGAAAGCTCAAGCGGCCTAGCTGATCCGGATTGAATGGTGCGGTAAAAATAATGGGCACTATTCGCACCATTTAATGTGTGCACCTTACCATCGGCATAATTCTTGCCATCGACCCACTTCAATTTGCCGTGAACCTTTTTCAAGTCCACGGCCGCCTCATTCACAAACGACTTTGCGTGCGCCTCATCGAAATTGCCTGCACCAAAGGGTCCGATGCGTTGCCAAGGAGAAAGCGCCACGCTCTTGGAGGTGGCAGCCTTTTGGGTAACTTCCCATTTTGTCTGACCAGCCGAGACATCTGTAGATTCGAGTTTCTTGGTTAGTATCTCAATTGCCTTATCAATCGCTTCCAATTTTGATTCATCCTTGGGCAACGGCACCTTTGTTGCTTTCTGTGCGCCCACCGGCGTTTCCTGCAGGTCAGCAAAGAATGCGCCGAAGCTGTAAAAATCCTTGGAGGTAAAGGGATCAAACTTGTGATCATGACATTCTGAACATCCAAGGGTACTTGCCATCCAGACTGTCGAGGTATTCCGGACGCGATCGGCGAGATATTTTGCAGTGTATTCCTTGGGCTGTGAACCCCCTTCGCGGGTATTCATGTTCAGGCGGTTGTAGCCCGAGGCAATAAGCTGCGAACCCGTGCGGTTTTTAATCAAGTCTCCTGCCAATTGCTCACGCGTGAATTGATTGTACGGCATGTTGTCATTGAATGCATTAATGACATAGTCGCGGTACAACGGCTTGGTCTCGTGATTGTCCGAGTGGTAACCGATCGTGTCCGCGTAGCGAACCATGTCCAGCCAGTACACCGCCATACGTTCACCGTAGTGTTTGCTGGCCATCAAACGGTCCACCAGTTTCCCATATGCGTTGGGTGACTTGTCGGTCACAAAGGTCTGGACCTGCGTCCAAGTTGGAGGCAACCCCGTAAGGTCAAAGGACAGCCGCCGAATCAATGTCCGCCGATCTGCTTCCTTCGCAGAGGCAAAGCCCTTTGCCTTCAGCGTATTCAGAATATAGCGATCGATATCGTTTTGTGTAAAACCCTTTTGCTCCATCTTCGGCACAGAGCTCTTTTTGGGCGCCACATAAGCCCAATGTTTGGCAAACTCACCACCCTGTTCCACCCACTTCTTTAATAGCGCCACCTGCCGCGCGTTGAGTTTTTTATTCGAGTCAGCCGGAGGCATCCGTTCGTCCACATCTTCGGCAGTGATGCGGTACACCAACGCACTCTCGCCCAAGTCCTTGGGGACCACCGCTCGTTCGCCGCTCTTCAACTCCTTCGTCGCCTCTTTGAACGAGTCCAACCGCAACCCTGCCTTCGTCTGCTTGGCATCCGGCCCGTGACACGCGTAGCAGTTGTTCGAGAGGATGGGCTTGATGTCTCGCACATAATCCACCTTTTCCGGCAACGCCTCTGCGCCAACCGCTACTGAAATGGGGAGAATCAAGGAAAGAAAAAACCAACGGGTTGTCTTCATTGTATTAAGCGTCGTGTTGAACCACGGAATAATAGACGCAGAAACGCCTCCGCTCAATCATTTATCCAACTCATATTTTACCCAGACTTCACTCGGCAACAGCGGCGTGGCGCCGGGTTGGCTGGCGACAAACGCTCCGTGGCGATTGGCGAGATCCAGCGTGGCCTGCCAATCACGACCCAAGAGGCGCGCGGTGAGGAGTGCGGCTGTGCAGGCGTCTCCGGCACCCACACTATCGGCATTCTCCACCAAGGGAAAACTAGTAGGAGCACCTTCCACCCAACCATCAGCTGTAGATGCAGCTGTGCCGCGTTTGCCGCGAGTAAAAATAACGGCGTCCAAATCATACTTCGCCCGTATTGTCTCGGCACGGGAACGGGCATCGCCCTGAGGCAGATCGAGCAATCCCGCAACCGTATCGATTTCCTCATCATTAAGTTTCACGAGGTTGGTCACGCGACATCCTTCATCGAGAATCTCGGCATTGAAAAGATCCATGCGCAGATTCACGTCAAAAATCTTCAAAGCATCTTTTGCTTCTGCCAGAAATGACTGCGTAGACTTGTGCGCCACCGGATGCCGCTGGCTCATACTGCCAAAGCTCACCGCATGGCATTCACGGGCAAGCGCAGCCTCGTGTTCGGTAAACTGCAAAAGATCCCAAGCGGTATTAACTAGGATGTTAAACTTGGGTGCACCTTCCTCAAAACTCACCAGCACCTTTCCGGTGGGGTGGTCCTCATCCATCTGCACATATTCCAATGGCAAACCACGTTCGCAAAACTCCTCCTGCAGACGCCGCCCCAGCTCATCATTGCCAATACGGCTAAGCAGCATTCCACGGCCATCCATGGGCACAAGCAACTGATGCGCCTGCACGGCGACATTGAGGGAGGTGCCCCCCAAGACTTCCTTATCGGGAAACACATCGAATACCGCCTCGCCCAAGCCGACGATGGTGAAGGGGCCGGCCATTTGAAACTAATGCACCGTAGTGCCGCCGTTCACGTGGATGTTCTGGCCGGTCACAAAGCCGGAGGCTTCGCTGGCGAGGTAAACGACTGTCCCATCCAGATCCTGCGGCACACCCCAGCGGCCCATGGGAATACTCGCGAGGTAGCCATCCTTCAATTCCTGTGGATCATTCTCGTGCCGTTCCACAGGGATCCAGCCCGGTGCAATCATGTTCACGGTGATATTCCACTCAGCCAACTCATGGGCGAGGCTGCGGTTGAAACCGTTCTGCCCGCCCTTGGCTGCCACGTACGCGGTAAAGGGTTTCACTCCCAAGTGAAAGACTTCTGAGCCGATATTGATGATACGCCCCCACTTCTGCTTCTTCATGTGCGGCAATACCGCGCGCGTGACGAGATATGGGCTCTTGATGAAGAAATCGAGCATGCTCTGGTAAAAATCCCAATCGTATTCTTCAATCGGTTTTTGAGGCTGATCGGGCGTAGCGTTAAGCACCACGATATCGATTGGGCCGAGCTTCTCAGAGGCCTCGGCAACAAGCTTGTTCACCTCATCCTCGTCGGTGACATTGGCGCGAATCATGGTACCCTCACAACCGGCTGCTTCAAACTCCGCGAACGATTTGTTCGCACGCTCCTCATTGTTGAAATAATTCATAGCCACCTTCGCGCCCGCCTTACCGAGTGCCCTGGCCATCACCTTGCCCAATCCAGTGGAGCTGCCGGTCACCAGTGCCACTTTTCCTTTCAAAGAGAATAATTCGTCACTCATGGATGCACCGGAGGGTACGGTGCAGTTATGAGTGGGGCAAGTTCCTCCTTTTGCCTTTACCTAATTGAGCGGGCCCAATAGAAAACAGTCATGAGATTTCTCCTTCTTTTACTGGCACTTTCCTTGTGCCAGATAACCAAAGCTCAAGGTTTTGTTCAAACTGAGTATAAGGACACAAAAGGAACCCAGCTGCGTTATGCCATCCTCAAGCCCGCCAAGATTAAACCCGAAACCAAGTATCCCCTGCTCATTTCCCTGCACGGTTCGGGCGGACGCGGCAGCAAGAAGTGGGAGGGTAATTGTGCGGCCAATAAGGTGCTCTCCCAACCAGCCATGCGCCAGAAGTATCCCTGCTACATCATTGCCCCCACGGTGAACCGCAATCAAAGATGGGACGGTGCTCCCCTCACCGCCCTGATTGAACTGGTCAAATCATCCCTCAAGGAACATGCCATTGATCCCGCGCGCATTTATGTGACCGGCCAGTCCATGGGCGGAGCAGGCACCTACTCAGCCATCCTTGCTGAACCCAATCTCTTTGCCTCGGCAGTCCCCGTGTGCGGCCGTGGCCAGCCCGATCTGGCCAAGAAGATCGTGCACATACCCATCTGGATTTTTCATGGTGAACTGGACCGCGTCGTTCCCACCAAACACAGCCGCGACATGGCGGCCGCCCTGAAGAAAGCCGGCGGCAAACCCACCTACACCGAATACGCCGGCGTACGCCACAATTCATGGACCCCCGCCTACGCGGACAAAAAACTCTGGGAATGGCTCTTCGCGCAGAAACGAAAGGACATCAAATCCAAGCTGACACCAAAGCAGGTAACGCAATTTTTTGAGGATGGTTTGATCGGCGAATGGACGACTGTTGATAAAGACACAAAGGAGGTAGTTGACAAAGGTACCGGCTACTGGAAGAAGCAGGGCGAATCGGTTGAATTCGAAGGCACTCAATTCGAAAATGGTAAAATCATAGACCGGTACACCTTTGTCACGAGTTATGATCCAAAACTTGGCTTATTTGTCCAAAAGATTAAGAATGCCAAAGGTAATCCGAAAAATATCACGAGGCATATTTACTGGGACCCAAAGCAAAAGATCGGAACAGGTGAAATAATTAGCCCCAAACTTCCCCCAGGAATTGAAATGAAACTAGATTGGAAAGACACCGGTCCCAATCGTCAGGAAGCTAAATTCGTAGTCTACGAGGAAGGTAAATTAGTCTACAAAAAGGAAGC
>CBFHWX010000120.1:0-7157 GCA_965659445.1 Limisphaerales bacterium
GCCTGTGAAGCAGGTGCAGAATTTGTTGTGAGCCCTGTCACTAAACCGGAGTTGGTGTCTGCTGCACACGAGCATGATCGTCCGATTATGCTTGGTGCCTACACGCCCACAGAGGCACAGATTGCCCATGAGGCAGGGAGTGATTTTGTTAAGCTCTTTCCCGCCGATGGTCTGGGGCCGCGCTTCATCAAGAATCTGCGTGCCCCGCTACCACACCTGCGCCTCGTACCCACCGGCGGCGTAACAGTCCAAAATGTCGGTGAATTCATTAACGAAGGTAGTGCAGCGCTAGGTATCGGTTCAGCGTTAGTTTCCACAGATATCCTGACCAATGCCGATTGGCCTGAACTCACCCGGCGCGCAGAACAGTTTGTGGCCGCGGCCAAGACTGCTCGACCATGAATATCCGCATCGGCATTGAGATTGGCGGCACGAAGCAGCAGATCGTTGCCGGTGATGTGGAAGGCAAAATCATCGGTCGCTGCCGCTTCAGTGTAAGCCCCAAAGACGGCGGGCCTGTCATCCGCGAACGCATTACCGAGGAACTGCCTAAACTAATTTCAAACCACAAACCCGAGCGCATTGGCGTCGGCTTTGGAGGGCCCGTTGATATTTCCAAGGGCACAGTCGCCGTTTCACATCAGGTTAAAGGTTGGAGCGGTTTTCCTCTGCGCGATTGGTTGCAAGAACTCACTGGTCTGCCTGTCCTCATCGAGAACGACGCTAACACCGCCGCACTGGCGGAGGCGTTGCGAGGTGCAGGGCGTGGATTGAATCCCGCCTTTTACATGAACATGGGCAGCGGTGTCGGAGGCGGACTGATAATCGATGGAAAGATTTATCACGGCGACGTGCCTGGAGAAGTGGAGGTTGGTCATCTCCAGCTCAATCTTGATGGTGACACCGTAGAAGATCGATGCTCCGGCTGGGCCGTGGACCGCACCATTCGGGCCGCTATACAGAACACGCCTGATTGTTTCCTCTCCCAAATAACCGGCGACACCGAGGGTGGTGAGGCAAAACATCTTGCTGCTGCCCTCGCGCAAAACGATCCCATCGCCCAAATTATTTTGGACACCCTCACGCGTGATCTCGCCTTTGCTCTCTCGCACGTGACACACCTCTTCCATCCCCAAGTCATCACCCTCGGCGGCGGCCTTTCGCTCGTCGGTGAACCCCTGCGACAATCCATCACCGAAAAACTTCCCGGCTTCCTCATGGAAATCTACGGTAAGGGTCCGGCAATCAGGTTAGCCGAATTAAACGAAGATGCCGTCCCGGTTGGGGCATTGATGTTGGACTGAGGAATTTAACGCGATATAGTTCATCTGAGTACATGCTTGCCGTTCTCTCTAAAAACAAATCCTACGCTTCGATTTCGATCGAAAAAGGAATACTCGAAGCCCATGGGATCAGATCATGGATTTGGGATACGGACGGATGTTCATGGTATGGAGACCAAGGAGCAATAAGATGCCGCCTTGTCGTCAGTTCCGACAAAATTGGAGAAGCTATCGAAATATTAAACAGTAACTTCTTGGCGCTTGAAAATTCAGAACAACCCAAAGAATTACACTCCACCTCTTCTGCTGATCTCTCCACCCCTTATTGGGGGCTGGCGATGCTCTTTGGGTTACTTGCAGGGTTGTTTTTGGTATTTACGGACGCCATACCTCCTCTTGATCTGCCAGATTTTGTACTCGCAGTTGGCTTCATTATCCGTCTTCCGTTCGACTTTATTATTTCCGTCGAGACCAAATCCCTGGAAATGCTAAACAACCCGATTCTCAAATTTGCTAAAATATTTTTTATATTGGTAAATGTTCTACTAATTGTGGTTGCTACCTTTGCAATTATCGGCATCCGGACTCTCCGGCTAGCTGGGATCATACTTTGTGCGACCGTCCTCGTGATCATGTTTCCATGGATAAGCAAATCCGTGGCTATCGGAGGAATTAAGACGCTACCGCTTTGCATCACAACCCCTTACATCCCATTTGCTGTATTTGCCAGTATCCCTGTGGGATGGGGGCTCCACCTAATTGATTTCTACAAATCTCGAACGGGGTTTTTAAAAGCACTTGGGATAATCTTCATTCATATGGTGACATGGATCACCGTAGTCACCGTTTTTCTGTATTATTCAACGATAGATATTTTTTAAGTTTTTAGTGTCTTATTCTCTAATCCCTTCTTTGCCGTAAAACTTCGCCCCACGTTCTATTTTTTCACGGCCATTTTCCTGACGCCATTGGTTGGTGTCGCGGAGGCTGTAGATGCAGCCGCAGTATTCCTGCTGGTAAAATTCTTCCCGTTTTGAGAGCTCAATCATTCGTGCCGCACCTCCCTGTTTACGCCAATTAAAAGTCCAGTAATGCATATCACCCCAGCGCGCAGCGGCGCGGGCACCGCTGGAGTTAATCTGGTCCATGTTCTTCCAGCGGGAAATGCCGAGGGTGCTGCTGATTAAACTAAACCCATGCTCTGCAGCATAGAGCGCAGTGCGTTCAAAGCGCATATCGAAGCACACCGTGCAGCGCGCCCCGCGCTCGGGCTCCTGTTCCAACCCGCGTACGCGCTCAAACCAGTTGTCTGAATCGTAGTCCGCATCCACAAAACCCATGCCGAGCTTTTCAGCGTAACGGATGTTCTCCTCCTTGCGCAGCTCATACTCACTCCGGGGATGAATATTCGGATTATAGAAGAAAAGGGTCGTTTCAATCCCGCTGGCCGCCATGGCATCCATCACTTCACCCGCACACGGGGCACAACAGGAATGGAGCAAAATTTTCCGCTCTCCATTGGGTGGCTTCAGCTCCGGACGTTCGTAATTTTCAAGCGATAGATCGGACATGCTCAGTGTTTGCGGGTTTTGAATGTGCGCTTGTGTCCATTGCGTGGATTGGAAATCGTGTAGCTTTTTCCATCGGCTGCCACGGTCATCTTCAAAGCAAACGCCTTGCACTCGCCAGGGTCGGTGAGATTGGCGATATAATCATTGCCGGTGTTGTTCTTGTTTCCATCTTCACGCAGGTTGCGGTGTACTTGGTACATGGCTTGGATGGACTTGGTGCCCGTTAACGCGGCGAATGTCCCGGGGGAGCAGCCTTTGGTGTGGCCGTTGTTCATCACGCTCACAGTAGGTGCAACACTTTTGACCAGAATCGGATTGTTGCTGGAGGCCAAACCATGGTGATTCACCTGATAGACATCGACCGTCCCAATACGGTTAACCGGTTCTACAAGCTTGGCCTCCATGTTCCAGGTCAAATCACCACAATCAAGGAAGCGAAATCCTCCTAGTGTGATGAGAGAAGCCACACTATTGGCGTTATCTGAAAGATCTTCTTTTATAGGCGGAACCGTACCTGCCAAGGGATTTTTCTTAACTCCTTTCGGTGCGGCGATAAATTTACGGGCAGCTGCCACGAAAGTAAGATTCACCTTTGCCGTTCCAGCAACCTGCTTAAGTGAAAGAGTAGCACCAGGCTTAACGATTACCCGACCATCGACCTTCATGGTCTTGTAGGGTTTCACTTTTAATACAAAAGCCGGATCCTGACGGTTTCGGTCGGGATTGCGTACAGGAATACCATTATCATACACCGTACCGATGGGCATCAATTGACTGAGAGGCGCTGCCCCACCAAAATGGTCGCCATGAAAATGTGTGGTGACAAGAAAATCGATCTTCTTCAGCTTCGCTTGGCCGGTGGCCACCTTGTGAATACGGTCGGCATCTCGCGTGCCGGGGTTGCCGGTATCAATGAGAATTGACTGGCCGGCCGGGGTCACAATCAACGTCGCTGCCCCGCCTTCCACATCGACCCAGTAGATATTGAGTGTTTTTTCCGCTTGCACAGAAATAACCCACAATGTGGACGTCATTAAAATTAACATACGCTTCATAACGCACAAAAAACATAAACTCGCATGGAATGCAATCAGTCAAATATCAAAAAAACTAGCCCAATATGAATTTTTTAGGCAGTATTTACCTATGAAGATTAATCTCCTGAAAATACTCATTCCCGTTGCACTTTTCGCTACTAGCCTGTTTATTGGTTGTGGTGGTGGAGATCATGATCATGATCATGACCATGACCATGACCATAATCATAGCCACGGCGACTAAGAATAGTCGCTATACGCTGGAGCCGGTGAAGATAGATCCGCACGCCCGCGTCAAATCCTCGAATTGATGCGCTGTTTTATCATTATTTGCCTACTGCACCCCTTCCTGCCTGGATGGGCTGCAAGTTCATTACATCTGCGGATTGACCAACTCATCTCCGCCAAAGCAGGCGGATCGGTAGCAGTGCGTAGTGATGATTCGGAGTTTTTCAGAAGAGCGAATCTGGATCTTAATGGGCACGTTCCTAGCACTTCCGAAACACGGACCTTCCTTAAAGATGCCTCGCCTAAAAAGCGGAGTAAACTGATTGACCAACTGCTGAACAATGACGCTTTTGCAGAGCACTGGACTGATCGCCTCTCGGTAATGCTACTGGAACGGCAAAACCTCGGCAAAGTCACAGATGAAGAATGGCAGAAATTTCTGGTAAAGGCATTAAAGGGAAAGCCACTTTGGGACGTGTTGGCGCGAGAAATGGTGGCAGCAAAAGGTGTGGGAGAATCGCGACCTGCGATGAAATTCCTTGGAACGGCTGATCACCATAAAATGACCGAGAACATTGCGCGGTTATTTCTCGGGATGGATTTAAAATGTGCGAAGTGTCATGACCATCCATCGGTGGCTGAATGGAAACAGTCTCATTACTGGGGGCTCTTTTCATATTTAAACCAAACAAAAAACGCAACAAACTCAAAGGACAAGCAGGCATATCTTGTAGAAGGGGTGGCGACAAAGAAGGTGGATTACCAGTCGGTCTTTAAGACGGAAAAGGAGAACACGGGACCAAGATTACCCGGAAGGAAAGAAGTAGCGATTCCAACGTTTGAAAAAGGTAAGGAGTTTGAAAAACCTGCCGCCGACGGTTTACCGGGAGTGCCCAAGTTTCGACCACGCGAACTGCTGGCGCGGGATTTGACCTCCAAAGACAATACATACTTCGTTCGCAACGGAGTAAACCGGATTTGGTACTTGATGATGGGACGGGGTTTGGCTCATCCGCTGGACGAAGTCCACGGACAGAACCCTCCATCGCACCCAAAACTTATGGAGCTACTAATGCGTGAATTTGCTGCGCATGACTTTGATCTGAAATGGTTGGTACGTGAGATTGCGCTGAGTGAGAGCTATCAACGGAGCAGTCATTTACCCAAGGATGTGAAGGATGTGACCGCAGAAAGCTATCGCACAGCGCACCCAAAGGCAATGACTCCCGAACAGTTGTTAAGGGTGGTGCTAAAGACAACGGGCAATGATGCCTGGGTGCGTGCGTTGGTGGCTCCGAAGGATGCTGACAAATTTAACCGCCGCGGCTATTTCACTGGAACCAATCTCGAGATGCCTCCCTCTTACGAAGAAGTTCGGGAATTATGGCTCTTAACATACGCTGAACCAGCAGGAACGCCTGAAGTTGATTTTCTCCCAGGACTTAACAAAGCGTTATTCCTGATGAACGACCGGATGATTCAGGATTGGCTGAAGCCTAAAAAAGGAAACTTGGTGGAGCGATTGACCAAATTAAAGTCTCCCAAAGACATCTCGGAAGAAATGTACCTGGCCATGCTTTCGCGTATGCCACATCCAGAGGAGATTGAGACAGTGAAGGAATATTTGGAGGAGAATAAAAACCGACAGACAGAGGCTCTGGGTGACTTGACTTGGGCACTTCTGACATCGACGGAGTTTCGCTTAAACCACTGATGAAAACAAAGCCGCACAATCACGCTTGTAGCAGCAACGAACATGGGATATCCCGCCGGGCGATGCTGGGGACGCTGGGTGGCGCGGTGGGGTTTGGGAGCTTGATGCAGCCAGCGGTTGCCGAGGCGATCAAGAAACAGCAGAAACAGGTTTGTCTGATTTGGCTCGATGGTGGTATCAGTCAATATGAGAGTTGGCATCCGCTACCTCAAAGCAAGTTTGCCGGTCCATTCCGTAACATTAAAACGAGTATTCCAGGCGTACACTTTAGCGAACTGGTCCCGGAAACAGCAAAGATTGCGCACAAGATTTCCGTCATCCGCACGATGGAAACGAAGGATCCGAATCACTCCAGCGGGGTGCCACGCATCCAACGGGGCGACCCTATCGACCGCGGAGTGACGTATCCCTACCTCGGCTCTGCCGTCGCCAAGCTGCTGGGACCGGCAAATCCGGAGCTGCCGCCTTATTTGTGGATCAAGCCGGGCAACGGTGGGTTCCTCGCGAAGGAAGGCGGTTTCCTAGGTGCACAGTACGGCACACTCGCATTGGGTGATGGCCGCCCACCTATTCACATCCACCGCCCCGAGGGGATCTCCGCAGAGGTGGATGCCGCCCGCAATGCACTACGGCAAAAGGCAAACGAACGCTTCAAAGCCTACCGAGGCGCTTCAGAGATTGACGCCTACGAGACAAGCTACACGATGGCGCGGCAGTTGATGGCGCGCAAAGACATCTTCGATGATAGCAAGCTGGACGTGAAGGACCGCGAACGTTACGGCACGCATCCACTCGGCCGACACATACTTCAGGCACGCCGGATGCTAGAGGCAGGAGTGCGCTTCATTAAGGTAAATAGCTATCATTGGGATACTCACGGCGATAATTTTAACATGTCACAACGACTCATCCCCCAGGTGGACCGACCGTTTGCCGCGCTCATTAACGACCTTGAGGAGCGTGGCATGCTCGACCACACGCTGGTGATTGTGATGAGTGAGTTTGGTCGAACACCAATCATCAACAGTCGCCTCGGCCGCGACCACTGGCCCGACTGCTGGAGCATCGCGCTGGCCGGCTGCGGTATTAAGCGAGGCGCAATAATCGGTGAGACCACAAAGGATGGTGCGTTCGTAAACGATGAGGGCTACGATATCGGCCACTTATTCCACACCATCTTCACGCTACTCGGAATCAACTCACGAAAGGAACGCTACCGAGACAAGGGCCAGAAACTCGCCATCGCTCATGACGACTGCGAGCCCATCAAGGAGGTGATGCAATGAACGCCCCCGCATTGGATGTAAAGAAAACCTGGGTTTCA
>CBFHWX010000121.1:0-7128 GCA_965659445.1 Limisphaerales bacterium
AAAGGATCGGTCGCAACCCTTTCTATAAAAAACAACCCGATGGTTCGTTGCGCCATGAGACCGAACTGATTGTTGATCGTGGCATTGAGTTCCTTGAGAACCAACCGAAGGACCAACCCTTTGCTCTTAACATGTGGTTTAATGCCTGCCATGCGGAGGATGGGGATCGTCGGCCGGGTATTGGGCATTTCCCATGGCCTCGAGCAGTCGACGGATTGTATGAAGAGGATGAGATTGCGCCACCTCGATTAAATGATCCCAAGATTTTTGAGAACCAACCTTATTTCCTTAAGACCACCATTAACCGTGAACGTTTCTTTTGGCGTTGGAATACTGAAACCAAGTATCGCACCAATATGCGGGCTTACCTGCGTATGGTTAGTGGAATCGATAACGCCATCGGGCGTTTCATCAAGGCTCTTGAGGCAAAGGGTTTGGCAGATAATACCATTATCGTTTACACCGCCGACAATGGATATCACCTGGGTAACCGCGGGTTTGCGGGTAAATGGTCACATTATGAGGAATCTTTACGCGTGCCCATGATTATATGGGATCCTCGTGCGCCCAAGTCTGCTCGTGGGCAAGTGGTCGACCATTCGGCCCTTAATCTCGATCTTCCCTCCACCTTTCTTGACTGGGCGGGTGCCCCAGTGCCTGAGCGTTATCAGGGTCGCAGTCTCAAGTCCATTGTCTCCACCGGGAAAGCTGATAATTGGCGCAAGCAGACTTTTCACGAGCACTTCGCGGTGCGTTCGCGCATTCCTGCCTTCGAAGGGTTGCGCACCGACCGCTACAAGTATGTTCGTTATGTTGACGAAGATAACTACGAGTTTCTCCACGACCTGAAGGAGGATCCTGATGAATTAACCAATTTTGCCAAGAACCCCAAGTATGCCAAGACGCTTGAGCAGTTGCGTAAGCGTACCGATAAACGCGTGGCGGAACTGGGTGGGCCCCTGCAGCCGATGCAAGGTGACTTGTCTGTCTCTACACCTCCGCACCCTGTAGCTGCTGCAACCGTAGCCAATCGCCCGGGATCGGATGGGTTTTCCAAACTCATCGGCGGTGGAATGCGTGGCTGGTCAGGTGACTCCAAGTTTTGGTCGCAGAAGAATGGGGTTTTGATGGGCAAAACTGATGGAACGCTCAAGATGAATCACTTTATCACCTGGAAGGTTGCCACTGTTCGTAATTTCGATCTAAGGGTAAAGGTGCGCATTTCCAAGGGCGGTAATAGTGGGATTCAATATCGCAGCACCCATGCGCCCGAGCTTGGGATTGATGTAGTGACCGGTTACCAGTGTGATATCGTAGCCGACAAACCCCAATACAACGGTATGGTCTACGAGGAAAAGGGTCGCCGTATCCTTTCTCACACAGGTGAGAAGGTGATTGTTGATCCAAAGGGCGACCGATGGGTGATAGATAATTTCGAGGTAAAGGAATTTGCTCCGGGTCAATGGCACGAGTACCGCATTTTGGTTGAGGGAAATCGTCATCGCCATTGGATTGACGGGCATCCAACCGGTGACCTTATCGATTTTGATGAGAAAGGCAGGGCACTCGACGGTGTGCTCGCCATGCAGGTACACAAGGGTCCACCGATGACAATTGAGTTCAAGGATATGCTTATCAAGCACTTGCCTGATGACCTGCCGCTCCTGCAGCCCAGGGATCATCCTATTCCTGCCGATGCACGAGGTGTGCGTCCTTCAGGGCGTTTGCCCAAGGACTGGAAAGCTCCCATCTACGGGGAACAATGAACCGGTGGAACTAGTCCTCTTCGTTTATACTTTACTATAGACTGTTATGAATCCTGAAGAATTTAAGAAAGAACTCCGACGGACAAAAGCATCAGCCATCCTGCGTACTTCTGATAATCAGGCTGCGCGTAACGCCATGGACGCGGCGGTGCGTGGTGGTTTTCGCATTATCGAATTTACAATGACCATTCCCGGCGCGCTTGATCTCATTTGCGATTATTCCCAGCAGGACGGCTTGCTGGTGGGAGCGGGTACTGTCCTGACGGTGGAAGAGGCTCGCTCTGCCGTTGAAGCCGGTGCCTGTTATTTGGTTTCGCCCGTGATGGACCCGGATATTATTCACGAAGCAGCAGCACTTGGCGTTGCCTCCATGCCAGGTTGCAGCACACCCACTGAAATGCTGGCGGCACATCGTCATGGCGCCCAATTGCAAAAACTTTTCCCCGCTCCCGGTATCGGTCCTGCTTATGTCCAGCAAACTTTGGGTCCACTCCCTTTCCTAAACATCGTGCCCACGAGCGGAGTCACACGTGAAAATGCGGGTGATTTTCTCAATGCCGGATCATTCGCGGTAGGATTTGTAAAAAGCCTGTTTGAGCCGGAGGATATTGCGGCCGGACATTTCGATGTCATTGAAAATCGGGCACGTGATATGCTCGAGGCCGTCGCAAAAATTTCATAGTATCCTGATCGATGTCCTTTGAGTATTTAACCCTATCGTCAAAAGGCATAAATGCCGGGTTACTCAAACAAATCTATATCAGAATACTGAGATGGTAAAACGAGTCCTCTTAATTCTGTGTGCGTTCGTTTCCTTTGTTCATGGAGCTCCTGGTATTTATTTGCGCCCTGTCTTTGAGAAATCAGCCAATGGAATTTTTGATCAAAATAAAGAAGTCTACTTTGGTTTCGAACTCAATAATCGGTTAAAGAATCCGGTGGAAGTTAAGGTGGTATGGCAGGTGACGACTGACCAAAAAAAGCCAATAAGTAAATCGGCTCCTTCCACGATTAAAATCCCAGTGGATGAAAAGAGGGTGGTCAGCTACGCGACCAAAATTCCCGAGCCGGGTTTTTATAAGGGTACTCTCATCTGTACTTGGGAGGGAGGGAAGGTAAGTCAAACGGTTCAGGTGGGTTACTCGCCTGAGAAATTATTACCGCCTTTAACCAAGGAACCTGATTTTGAAAAGTTCTGGAAGGAATCATTGGCTGGGCTCAAGAAAGCGGACCCGCAGTATCAGCTCATCCATCAGCCAAAGTTAAGCCAGAGTGAACTCAATGTGTATGAGGTACGCATGCGAAGCTACGGTAATATCCGTGTAAGAGGTTGGTATGAAGTGCCCAAAAGTAAAGGACCTCATCCGGTGATCCTGCGCGTGCCGGGTTATGGCGGGAATATGAAACCGATTGCCCGGTTTAATGATATGATTGTTTTTTCCTTTAATCCGCGAGGTCACGGGAACAGTCAGGAGGATATTAAGGGAAAGCCCAGCAACTATTGGATCCGTGGACTGGAAAATAAGGTAGGCTACTATTATCAGGGGGCTTATTTGGATTGCGTGCGCGCAGTGGATTTTTTGTGTTCACGTAAAGAGGTTGATCCAAAACGCATTGCAGTGAAGGGCGGTAGTCAAGGCGGAGGATTAAGTTTATCGACTGCAGCTCTGGATTCGCGCATCAGCCTTTGTGCGCCGCACATTCCTTTCCTAACCAACTGGGATCTTTATTTTAAGACCTCCCATTGGCCGGAGATGGATGAATGGATTGAGGAGAAGGATTCGCGCACATGGCAGAGCACCCTTAAAACCTTGAGTTACTTTGATACCATGAATATGGCTCCGAGGATTGAGTGTCCGGTGTTCATGGGAGTAGGATTGCAGGATGCAATTTGCCCGCCCGTGACGAATTTTGCAGTGTACAACCGTTTGAAAGGGAAAAGAGAATACCGCGTTTACCCCTACGCCAAGCATAATGTGGATAAGGCGTTTCACCTGTTGGTTTTCAATTGGATGCGAAAAAAATTCGAGTTGGAGCCACTTCCCTGAGAATTGATCTGCGAAAGGGGTTAGCCTCTTAGATTTTGGTGAGATGCTTTTAGGGTTTTTAAATGTATTCCTGTTGGTTTCTCCTGTTCATCTGCCGCCCAATAGGTAGATTCACGCCATATGAATTCCCAAGATAGTTCCACGAAAACAGGTGTCACCTCACGTCGCAGTTTCCTTAAGACAAGCGCCATGGTTGGTGCTGTAGCGACCGTGCCATCCTTCGCAATGCGTGCCGCCGCGAACAACAACAGCAAATTGCGCATCATGCACATTGGTGTAGGTGGTGTAGGTGGCATGCAGCGAGGCAACTTGAAGAGGCACCCCAAGGTGGAATTCGCCTTTCTCTGTGACGTGGATTCAAAAAATTTGGATCGCGTGAGCCGGGAATTACCGAAGGCCACGAAGATAAAAGATTATCGGGAAGCCTTTGACAAGCATCTAGACAAATTTGACGCGGTGGTCGTGGACACGCCGGATCTTCACCACGCGCCGATGATGATCACAGCGCTTACCGCCGGCAAACACGTGTACGGCCAGAAGCCACTGGTGCATCAGCTTGATGAGCTACGCATGATGCGCGGGATCCTTGCCAAGCGCCCAAATCTCCACACACAGATGGGCAACCAGCGAGCCTGTTACACGGGCCGCATGCAGGCAGTGGAGATTTTGAAGTCCGGCCAGCTCGGTAAACCTGTCGAGGCCCATGTATGGACCGGCACGGTTTCCCGCGGTCACTACTTTGATACGCCTTGGCGCGAGTTGCCTGAAGGCAAGCCGGTGCCTGCGAATCTGGATTGGGATTTGTGGAATGGCCCGCTCAAGAAGCCGATGCCTTACAGTGATGATATAGTGCCGCGTCGTTGGCGCTCCTATTGGGAGACTGGCGGCGGCCAACTGGCCGACTGGGGTTGCCACCTGATCGATCTGATCTACTTTGCTTATGACATGCCCGATCCGGAGTCGGTGCAGACCAATACCCACAAACCTTCCAACGACAGTCATTCGGCCTACAACCAGAGCACGATCACCTATCCCGGTGGCGGCATTTTCGCCCGCGACAAGTTTGTGATGCACTACAATGACAGCGGCATCAATCCTTCCTGGGCGGCACTGGGTCTTCCAACCTTGAGAGAAGGGTCCAATCGTACGCTGGTTGTCTGTACAGAAGGCACCCTGCTGCTGGAACCGGGTGGTCGGATGAAGATCTTCCGCAAGGGCAAGCAAGTGAATAACGAGCCGATGCCCACGGTGGAGCCACGCAACCACTGGCATGACTGGGCGGACTGCTGTTTGGGAACCGAAAAACCGCTTTGGACTCCATTTGGTATCGGTTCAAGAATTACTGAGCCGGCACTGCTCGCCGTCAAGGCTACGCGTTTTCCGGGACAGGAACTCCTTTGGGATGCCAAGAACTACCGTTTCACCAATAACGAAAAAGCCAACAAGACCATCCTGAAACGGGACTACCGTGAAGGCTTTGGGCCGCCTAATTCCGCCTAGATAGACAGACTGTCTTTCCATTTACTGCAGAAGATAACCCTGCGGACCCCAATTGGATCCGCAGGAGATTTTCATTTGGATGCGAAAACATTTTGGATTAAATCCAATTCAATAAAGGTGAGGTCATCAAAATAAAATATATTTCAACCATCATCATCACATATATGTGCTGTGGTGAGCAGGCTCAACAACTTGTCATCAAGTAGGTGCTTGGATGGGTTAACAAATTTTAATCCTGCTCTTAATCTCACCATGAATAATTACGACAGATAGACCGATGTTTATCCTTCAAATGTAATTTGACAAGGTCAGCTCGTGGGCCTAAATCTTTTCAGCCTCATGAAGTCTCTTCACCGTCTATTTTTATCTACCCTGCTTCTCGCTCTTTTTTCCGTTGGCGTGGCCAAGCCTCTCGATGTCTTCTTCGGGACGGGCGGTCGCGGAGCCGAGGGCATCTACCATGCTACCTTCAACCCGGCCAACGGGAGGTTTTCTCCCGCCAAGCTGGCGGCCAAAATCGGCTCGCCCGGTTTCCTCACATTGCATCCCAACGGCAAGATTCTTTATTCGGTGGGCCGCTGGGAGGGTGGAACGGGGGCCGTCGGTTACCAGATCACCGGTGGAGAGCTCAATGAATTCACCCGCATGGCCTGCCCCGACGGCGGCGGCTGCCACATCGCTGTTCATCCTAGCGGAAAGTTTCTTCTCACCGCCCAGTACGGAGGCGGGTCGGTTGCCCTCTTCCCGCTCGATTCGTCCGGCAAACTGGGTGAGCCCACCGTGACCGAACATGAAGGCGGGTCGAAGGTTGTCGAGCGCAGGCAACAATCCCCCCATCCCCACTGGACAGGATTTTCCCCAGATGGAAAGTACGCCCTCGTGCCAGATCTCGGGCTCGACCAGATCGTGATCTACAGGGTTGACCCATCCAAGCCAGCCATCACACCGCACGGAGTCGGACAATCGGTGCCAGGAGGCGGACCCCGGCACATGCGTTTCTCGACCAACGGAAAATTCATTTACCTGCTCAACGAACTGACGCTTTCGGTGACCACCTTCGCATGGGATGCTGCCAAGGGAACGGCCAAGACCCTTACCACCGAGCCCGCCCTTAGCGAGCAGGACAAGGAGGGCGAGACCTTTAACTCTTCGGCCGAGATCCTCGTCCACCCTAATGGACGCTTTGTCTATTCCTCGAATAGGGGGCACGATAGCGTCACTGTCTACCGGGCCAATGCCCAAAGCGGAAAGCTCAAGGTTGTCCAGGTCCAGCCGGTTCGCGGAGCTTTCCCGAGGAATGTCAACCTGACCCCCGATGCCACCTGGTTGCTTGCCGCTGGAGCAGACTCCAACACCGTAGCCGCCCACCGGGTCGATCCTAAGACCGGTAAGCTCCTTTACCAGCGGGGTTCGATCGTCAATGTGCCTTCACCCATATGCATCCTCTTCGCAAAGTAGCGTTTAAACAATGGGAAGCGGATATGAGCCAGACAGTATAACTGTTTCTTGAAGGCTGCGTCCAAGGCACGAAAATGATTCACCGTATTTTTACCGCACTGTTTATCCTATGTTTCTGGATCGCAGAATCATACGCGCAGGATTCGAAGAAGCCCAACGTCCTTTTCATCGCCATTGATGATCTCAATGACTGGGTGGGGTTTATGGGTGGCCATCCACAGGCAGTGACGCCGCACATGGATGCCCTAGCCGAACGGGGGCGCAATTTCATTAATGCGCATTGTGCGGTGCCGGTTTGTTCGGCATCACGGGCGAGCGTTATGTCCGGGGTGGCGGCGACCACCCACGGCAGCTAT
>CBFHWX010000122.1:0-6845 GCA_965659445.1 Limisphaerales bacterium
CTACAGTGACTACATCCCCTTCCGCCTGCACAGCACACAGAAAAGATGATGTTACTCGCCCTAAAGACCGACTCCGTCTTTGAACCCAAACTCACTCGTGAGCCAGCAGAAAAATAACGTTTAAAGAATCTCTCTAATCGCCTGGCCATGATCAACCAGTGGCACAGGGCGTCCAGCAAAGTCCTTGAAGCTGGTTTGGGGATCGATGCCAAGGACGGCGTAGATGGTGGCGAGCACGTCGTCTGGCTTTAGTGGGCGGGCAACGGGGTGCTCAGCCTTGCTATTAGTGGCACCGATGACTTGGCCGGTCTTCAAACCGCCACCGGCTAGAATCACGCTCATGGCTTGACCCCAATGATCGCGTCCCGGAACAGGAATACCAGCTTGCCCAGTATTCAGTTTTGGTGTACGGCCAAATTCGCCCATTACCACCACTAGGGTATCATCCAGCATCCCACGTTGTTTCAAATCCTCCAATAGACCAGCCACGGCACGGTCAAGATACGGAAGCCGTGCCTCAAGAGCTTCCTTGATTTTAGAGTGTGTGTCCCAATGGGGCATATCGACAGTAACAAAACTAACACCTGTTTCCACCAACCTTCGCGCCATCAACGTGTAATGCCCCCAAGGGCCGCGCCCATAAAGATCGCGCAATTTGTCACTTTCTTTATCAATGTCAAATGCCTCACGTGCCTTTCCCCCAAGCACCATGTCGACGGCCTCCTGCTGATAGCGATCGAGGGTCTCGATGGAACCGGTTTGATCAATCGCCCGGTTGATTTTATCGAGGCTACCCAGCAAATCCACGCGGCTGTTTACGCGCGCAGTACTGCCACTCAAATTCCCCAACACTGGCGCACGCTGCACCTTTGTCTTTGAAGAAGCACCAAGGTACTTCTGTTTCATGTTCAATTGAAACGGATTGTAAGCTGAACCGAGATATGCCGCGCCTTGATAACCGGGATAAAGATAAACACTCTCCGCCGCAGGTAATCCGACATATGCCGGCATACCAGTTGCATTGGAGCCTTTAACACGTGAAACGCACGAGCCAACCGAAGGATATTTCTGTGACTTGGCAACAGACGTGCTTCCGAAGCGACCTGTAAGCATCCAGTGTGCGGCGGCAAAGTGGTCCCCGTTATCGTGATGCACAGAACGTAACACACACATCTTATCGGCGTGCTTAGCCTGAAGTGGCAACATTTCAGAAAATCGAATTCCCGGCACGTTTGTAGGCATGTCCAGCCATGGACCACGATACTCCTTGGGCGCCGCCGGCTTGGGATCGTAGGTCTCCATGTGGCTCGGGCCACCATCGAGCCAAATTAAAATTACAGATTTGTTGTTACGCTTTGCCTTGCCTGCCGCCTGTAGTCGCAATAGATCCGCACTAGACAGGCCCAGCGCACCGAGAAAGCCCGCCTTGATCGCCGTGCGGCGAGAAAACCCCGCACAGTTACTGCCAAATTGCCCATGTTGAACCTCCAGCATAATCGATATTTGACGCTACCATAAAAAAAGCATTCAGAATAGATTTACCGGTTTCCAGACATCAAACCAAACGAACTATTAACTGATTGCCTCAATTTCAGATAACACTTCGCCCGTCGTCTTGAGACGAGCGAATTTGGGCTGCCAGATTTTAAAGCAGGCCTCATGCAACTCTGGCCAGGGAGAAGCACAGCCATCGGTAATAGCCGTAACACGGTAGTTACGTTGAGTAGCGGCAATCAGAGTGGAATTAACACAAACATCCGTTGTGATCCCAGTGATAAATAGGTGTGAAATATCCTGGCTCCGCAAAGCCAGATCCAGTGGCGTGCCGTAAAACTTGTCATAAGTATGGCCGCGAATGATCAATTCCTCAGGGCGCGGCTGCAAGGCAGGAATCGTGCCCGCAGACTCCACACCAATCCCCGCATTATAACCGATCAGGCAATTACTCGATTTACTACCGAAACCAGGCGACCCCTCATTGGCCAAATGCTCAATCCCAAAGGGATCACCGCGGAGGCAGGGCACATTGTCTGCATAGACAAACTCTGTGAAAACCACCGGCGATAAGGCCGCCCGGAAGGCCTCAATGAGGTTGGATAGGTTGGGAATAATATCACGTGCGGCGGCCACTTCCAATGAAGCTCCCTCGTCAATAAATCCATGCTGCATATCGATGATAAGCAAAGCGGACTTGCCCGAAACATAACGGTGCGTCTCATCGATCACTCGTAACTTTGCCTCAAGAATTGCATCGTGATCACTCATGGGTGCTGCGAAGTGTAAGTAAAAGAACAAAAGCCTAAAGTCAAAACCTCGTAATAACGTCAATTATTACGTTGCAAATGCAGCGCGGAACGTAAGCCTATCGACATGTCAGCACGTGTTATTGTTCTTTTATTGCTTTCCATCCATGCCTCCCTGGGCGCTGAGATTCCAAAGGCCCAGTGGCTTCGGGCCGATGCGCATGTGATCCCAAAATGGACAGCGCCAGAAGGCGAGGGTTATTTTGCAATCATCGAGGGGCACAACGAACGCCTTTACATTGGCACGCATGCCAACGGGGCGAATTCGTGGCTCGTAGAGTTTACCCCAAAGACCGGGAAGATGAACGTAGTGGTGGATGTGCAAAAGGCAACGGGTGTTAAGGCAAGCGGGTTTGCGGCACAGGCAAAGATTCATTCGCGTAACAACGCGGGGCGCAGTGGGAAGATATATTTCTGTACCAAACAGGGCTACCCGGCGAAGGGAGAGTCGCGTTCAAAATATCCAGGCGGCTACCCGATGGTGTATGATCCAAATACGAGAACAACAGAGGTATTCCCTATTTCTATAAAACACCACGGACTCATCAGCATCACGCCAGATGAAACACGAGGACTGGCCTATTTGTCGACATGCTCGGACAGCCGGCCGTTTGACCGAACCCATTTTGTGGTGTTGGATTTAAAAACGAAAAAGTATCGAGATCTGGGCGACTTGGAGCATATGTATGCGTTTATCGTCGTGGATTCTCTGTCGCGCGCATACCACCCTATTCGCGGAGGCGACATTGGACGATATGACCCGAAGACCGGAAAACTAGATCGGCTGAAACAAACAATTGACGGCAAACCGCCGACAGCAGAATCACACTTGGCCGATGAAAACGGTCATCCTATCAACTGGGACATCAGTCCGGATCGAAACACGCTTTACTCTGTTCCAATGAGCGGTAACACGCTTTACGCGTACGACCTTCCCAATAAAACTAAGTCTCTCAAAGGCCGGAAACTGGGCTTGTTACTGCCCGGCGCCAAGGGCAGTGACTGCAGGGCTATGTGTGTTGGACCAACCGGTACGGTCTGGGCGTCAGTAACTCAACAAGTCATGGGCTACCGACGCCACCATCTGGTTAGCTGGCGACCGGGGGACAAGAAGCCCACCGACCACGGCCCCGTGGCAGTGGCCAATCCCGATTACACGAAATTCAAAGGTAATGACGGTAAGCCTCTTGCTTATCATCATGGCTTCCAAACCCTATCCAATGGTATGTTCACCTCAAAATATGTGACCATGGGTGTATGCGAGGGAAAAGATGGTTTTGTGAATTTGCTGGTGATGCATCCCTACTCTTTGCTTCGGTTAAAAACGCCACGATAGACTGCAAATTTCTTCTGGTGTACAAATGCAATCTCAGCTTGAATTGCTCAGCCCCAGAAACTCATATTTATCCATGAAGAATCATACCAATTCAATCAGTCGAAGGAATTTACTCCAAATGACCGGTGTCGCTGCCGCCTTGGGTACCACTACCCTCACGGCCAAGGCCGCCAAGAAAAAAGCCGGTGTCACCAAAGGCCGAATCAACCAATCGGTTGTTCACTGGTGCTGGGGCGAACGCGGCTGGAAAGAGACTGACACCGCCACGGCGGCAAAAGATCTGGGTTGTAAAAGTGTTGAGATAATCGGACCTGAGCACTGGCCAATGTTAAAAAAGCACGGTCTGACTTGCGCCATCGCCCCCAATGGTGTTGAAGGCGCTCCCTTCATGAGAGGGATGAATAACCTCGATTACCATGATATGGTCATTAAAGCTACCAAGGAGACCATCGACGCATGCGCCAAGCACGGCGTAAAGAGTGTGATCGCCTTTAACGGCTACAAGTGGCGAAAAGCCGAGGACCCCAAGAGCGGCGAAATTAGTCTCGAAGAAGGGGCCAAAAATTGCGTGAAGGGATTCAAGCAAATCATCGGTCACGCAGAAAAGAAGGGTGTAAATATTTGCCTCGAGCACTTGAACACACGCGATGATTCTCACCCCATGAAGGGCCACCCCGGTTATCAAGGTGACAAGGTGGATTACGTAGCCGACATCATCCGCGCGGTGGGCTCACCCAACATGAAGATGCTTTTTGATATTTACCATGTGCAGATCATGGACGGGGACGTGATCCGGCGTATCGAGGAAAATAAGGACATCATCGGTCACGTGCACACCGCGGGCAATCCAGGGCGCAAAGAACTCGATGATACCCAGGAAATCAATTACCCACCCATCATGCGTAAGTTGCTGGACATTGGTTACAAGGGCTTCGTGGGCCAGGAGTTTATTCCGACCGGTGATCCCATGAAAGGCCTGATCGAGGCGGTGGAACTCTGCGACGTATAGTCCACAGCCGCCCATTTCCATTAGATCCTCGCCGGTATCCATAGTATATGGATCCCGGTTTTTTGTGCGTTTTTCACGGGACAATTGAAGAGGGACAATTGAAGAATAAACAAAAAAGGCCGCCCGAGCGGTAAGCCGAAACCTACTTCTCAGACGACCAAATTCCTTTGGAACCGAAGTTCCTCAGGATGCCTCGGGTGGATGCCCTAGGCTACAGATCTGGGACTCACTTTGAAAAGACCCCGAAGGATTTTTCTCAGTTGAAAAGCACTTAATAAAAAACGCCCTTCCGAGTCACCTGACCCGGTCAACTTCGCCCGAAGGTTCCGTTGACAGGGATAAGATTACATCAAACATGAAACCTGCAAAGGGGAAGTTATTTTCTACTTTTCACAGGTTATTCACATCCTGCGAGCAAGCCCTGAACTCTACTTCTTGGCGTAGTCGGCGAGCCAATCGGCTGCGGCTTTTTCCGATGCGACCTTTTGCTCGGCTGTAACGTGCGGTTCCTTGAGGACAGTTTGTTGCATGCGCAGTGTGAATGCCTTGGCCTCCTTGCTCCCCAGCCCAGCAGCAATGAGATACCACTTGTGCGCACTCACGTAATCACGCTTGGGCAAGCCAAGTGAACCGTAAAAGATCTCTGCCAAACCCATCTGTGACTCCACGTGGCCTTTCTCAGCGGCCTTTGTATACCACTCTTTTGACTTCTTATAATCCTTCCCGATACCCTGACCGTTACGCAACATCCAGCCCACGGTGGACACGGAAATCACATGCCCCTTCTCAGCGGCGGCGAGGTAAGCCTTATAGGCCTCGCCATAATTTCGGGCAGTTCCCTTGCCAGAATAATAGAGCTCGCCCAGTTCATGCAATTTCAACGGATCACCTGTCGCGGCCTCAGTCTTTTTCTTTTCAAAATCCTGCTTAGCTTTCAGAACGGCAGGGTTTACCGGCTTATCCTGCGCACTCGTGACCAAAGCGAAAACTAGACTGAAAAATATTATGCTCTTCTTCATTTCAAGTTAGATGTGTCTTGACCCGCTGCATTCATTAAAAAGTGTCAGGATTGGCTTCCGTCCTTCTTCCAGTTGCTGAGTTCCTTCTGGGTGCCATCCTTTTTCCATTCACGACGCTTAATTTCCTCGCCGGCCTTGAATATACGTTCACTGCGATTGTTGCCGTTCTCAAACCAGGTGGTGTAGGCACCGTCGAGCTTGTCATCAGCGAAGTAAGCCTCTGAACGCACCTGACCACTTTCATAATACACCGCATGACGACCATCACGTTTACCATTCTTATAGCAAACATCCACCTGCAATTGACCGCCCTCATACCAAACCAAATGTGGGCCGTGGCGTTCACCGCGGCGATAGGTCACCAATGAATTCTTATTACCATTTTCAAACCACCACATTTCTTCTCCATGGGCATAACCCTCCAGAAACCCTCCCTCGATGGACTTTGCGCCATCGTCATAATGATCAACAGCCGTACCCGTAAAAGGCTCCTCCGTATCCTTTTGATAGCACACGGTGCCTTCCTTATAGTTTTCAAAAACTTCACCTTGGCTATTGCGCCATTCCAGTACGGCATATTTCACGGGCCGGGTTGAGGGAGTCTCGGTTGTCATGCGGCGGGAAAGTACAGCATTGTACGGGAATTGACAACCCGCACTTCACGGGGCCTAAATCCTCTCCATGAGCGATGCTGCCAAGAAAATTGTAGTGCTCGACGGCCACACGCTAAATCCCGGGGATATAACTTGGGACAATCTTGCTGCGCTGGGCGAGTTGACCGTATACGACCGAACGCCCCCCGAGGGAGTCACGGAACGGATTGGCAATGCCGAAATTGCATTCACCAACAAATCCCTAATCCCCGCCGAGGCCATCAAGGCGTTGCCCTCACTACAATACATCGGCGTGCTCGCCACCGGCTACAATGTGGTGGACATTGCTGCAGCGCGTGAACGAGACATCCCCGTTACCAACATCCCTGCTTATGGCACTGCATCGGTCGCACAAATGGCCTTTGCCCTCATCCTTGAGCTGACCCAGCAACCTGCCCTGCATGACGCCAGCGTGCATGCCGGTGACTGGACCGAGTGCCCTGATTTTTGTTACTGGAAAAAGCCGCTGGTGGAACTGGACGGTCTCACGTTGGGTCTTGTGGGCTATGGCGAGATTGGTCAAGC
>CBFHWX010000123.1:0-6790 GCA_965659445.1 Limisphaerales bacterium
CGACTAGGCGATCGCAACACGTTGCTGAATGGCTTCGACAATTTGCGCCGCGACGTGGACGCCAGCGGGCTGCTCGGCAGCATGGATGTCTTCAACCGCAAGGCGATGGAAATGATGACCAGCCCGGCGGTGCGCGAGGCATTTGACCTCAAGAAGGAAAAGGATTCCTTGCGTGAACGGTTTGCGATGCACCCATGGGGCCAGCAGGCGATTCTTGCCCGGCGCCTTGTGGAACGTGGGGTGCCTTGGGTGACGGTAGTAATGGAGAATCCCTATGGTGTGGGCGGTATCCCGTGGCTGAAGGCAGGAGTTTACAACTGGGACAGCCACGCGGTGAACTGCCACATCTTCGAGGACGCCAAGGTGCGCTTCCCTCTGTACGATCAAGTGATCACCGCAATGATTGAAGACTTGTACGCGCGTGGCTTGGACAAGCGTGTGCTACTGGTTGTCACGGGAGAATTTGGCCGTACTCCGCGTATTACTCACCAATCAGGTTCCAAGACAAAAGTCAGCCAACCTGGTCGTGATCACTGGCCCAAAGCGATGAGTATGCTGGTGTCCGGAGGAGGTATGCGCACGGGGCAAATTATCGGTGCCACCAACAAGAAGGGCGAACATCCCGTTGAACGCGCTATGACACCCAATGATCTGTGGGCAACTGTATACGGGCACCTCGGCGTAGATTACACCCATGAATTTCCGGATCACGCCGGTCGCCCGATGCCGATGCTTCCCTTCGGCGAGCCCATCCCGGAACTCGCTCCGGTGACTTAGCTACTTGTCCTCATGCCACTGGGCAGGGTCGAGTCGGTAAAAACCTCTCAGCATCTCGTAGATTTCAGGGTGATCCCTTTGCAGCTCCATTGCTTTTTCGAAGAATGCCTCTGTGGCGCATGTAAAAAATTCTGCCTTATTCTCCGCGCCATATTCGCGGATCAAGTGTTTATTTGCGTCCCAACGGCTTCGCTTGATAGCCCGCTGTTCCCGGCGTGTCAGTTCCTCCCACTCCTTCCGTTCCTTTGCGTTTGCCGGCAATGGAATGCTCTGTGCATCACCATCATCGGCGTTATCAATTACATGGGCAAACTCATGAATGATAATGTTAAAGTTATCCTCCGGGTTTGCCACCGTTTTTAATGTCTCCTCCCAGTTCAGCCGAACACGAATACGATTGGCGTCACCGATGGTGTCATATTTGCCGTCGGGGTTGCTGTTCCAAAGTTCAACTGTTTGTAAATGTCGGTAATCCTCAAAGCTTCGGCCCAGAATAAGAATGCAAGCTTCGGTCGCCACACAAATGCGCATTTTCTCCGTGATTTCCGGATAGCCTTGAGGAACAAAATCCACATTACCAAGAAAATCTGGCATCAGTTCTTCAAGCTTTAGTTTCTCCGGTTCCGGTAACTTTCGGTACAGGCCGATATTATCCCGCATTATCTCTCGCCAATGAGGCAGGAATGGTGCCCTTTTCTTGGCGGCTGCTATTCGGGTCAGTTCAAGTGAATCCAATCCAAAATAGCCCCGGAACAAATCGTAAAGCTTGGGCAAATCCCGTTGCACATCAAACGGTTGTTCAAAAAAATAGACGAGGTGGTTACGGAAGAAAGAATCAATGGAATCCAAGCGGTCCCATTCCCAGCCGTGTAATGCCCGGGAACGTTTTCGCTGGTTGTATTCCTCAAAGGCTTCCTTAAGGCCGGGAACGTTCTCTCCGGGTTGCGGATGGTCCAAAACGCAGCAAAAACCCTGCAGAATACAATTATCCCCGCTCCTATCATTCACGATATTCTGCAGTACTTTTTCCGAGCTGAACTTGATCCGGTTGTCTTCCCATTCGTATACGTATCGAGATTTATAGGAGGAAAGTATAACTCCATTGAAAATCGCAGTTGAAAACGTCTGGTGATGCGGTCCAAGTAATAAAAAACAGGCTTGGCCGGCCAAGGTGACTTTCATCTCCTCGGTTACCTCCATCCGTCGGTCCCCCAGAATTTCAATTTCATCAAGGAACACCAGAATCCTAGAATGGAGGGAGACCTGCTCACTGGCTGCCAGTGCGTCATAATGTTGGATTTTTTGCAGCCAAGGAATCCATCTTTCAGGCACCGGTTGGCTGGCCATCACTTGGCGCCTAGCGATTTTCCATTCTGATGGATTGGTTCCGTAGTAACGACAAAGCAGCTGATAGAGTTCCTCATCGCCGGATTTGAGTGTATCGGGAGTTTCAAAGAACGGTTGGGTAAATTGCTGCAGGGCGTGGACGGTATTATGAAGGTCTTCGCACTGCCAATCCTCTGTTTTGCCGCGTTCGAGAGTTTTTTGGTACTTTTCAAACCACCTTTGAAATATCAGATCCAGGCCGCGCCAGCCGGTTTCAGAGTGCAACGCCTCGGCAAATCGAAACAAGGCTGGATTCCAGCCGGTATTGTGCTCAGCACCTTTTTGTAATTCTTCCCAGGCAAAATGAATGTTCGAGCCCTCAAAGTAGCTGGACCAACGACTTAGGTTAATGGAAAATTTTCTGCGATAGATCAGGACTTTTTCCAGCTTGGTGAATTCTTCGTTTGGTCCGCCGGTTAACAGTAAACAGGCATGCCCGGCAATGAGGATTCGCATTTCATCGGTGATTTCCATTCGGTCGGGGCTTTCAAATGAAATCCTTGATAGAAAACGACGCATCAGATCATGCAGCCTGTTCTGCAAGGCATCCGGAAGAAAACGATACCCGGATAATTTTTGTCGCAGGTAGATCTGCCATTCTTCAGTTGATGGATCCGGTAAAGTCATGTCAGCGTCGGATTCGGAGGAACACTCTTGATGGAGTCTGACAATTTAGAAACAAAAAAACGGCCCTTGGGCCGCAATCTTATTTCATCATTTGAGCTTACTCTAGGCGATGGCTTGCAGCGATGGGTTTGCTGAAAGACCGGCGTTGGCCTGGAGCGCGAAGGTTAAGGCATTTTGCAGTTCGTTCATCCGTCCCATGGCACTAAATACATCTCCATTGGCTCCTCCCAACTCATTCGCAATGCCTTCAGCAAATGGTTTAATAGGATCTGAATCGCCGAGACCGGAGGCGGCATTTTTCGCGGCCACCACAAACTCCTGCATTGCCTGAGAAGCAGTGAGCGAAGTGTCCGCAACAGAAGGAGTGTAGTCAGGGAGCTTGGATACCAACGGGTACCCGCCTATATGCAATTGCGATTGCCGGGATGTTACTCCCTTCAATGCCGCATTTTGCGGTGCACCAATATTGTTAATTTCGAGAGACACTTAGTTGGTCGGGGTTGCGTCCTTGATTTCCAATTACCTACCACAGGATGAATCTTCACGCAAGTGGAATTTATCATTTTTCAGTAGAAAAATGCATATTGTACGTGTTCGGACGATCTAATACGTGTGCGGAGGAATTCCCTTTGTTGGTGCTACATCCTTTTGTTAACAACAAAAATAGCACCGGTAATAGTACGATCAAGACGATTAAAATCAATATACTGTTGCGGATGGAGATGAGGAGGTCATTTGCTCGATCGAGGCGATGAATAACATTATTTTGGTGCTCCGACTCGTTTGTCTTGGACGTTTCTTCTTCCTGCAAGCGGATTGTGTCGTCACGGCCCAGTACGAGATAGGAGATCACCACCAGCAATACTACGCCAAGGGTGATGATGAAAATCGTGTCGTCCTCCACCTTGGCCAACCATAACAAGTGCATAGGGGGATTTTATGAGGTTGGATCCGTTCACGTAAAAGCAAATAATCGTGCATGGATCCGCTGGAGCCACCTGCCTCGCATCATTGGATGGCCGCCGTGGGATGGCTGGAACTTGGCAATACCGCCGAGGCTCTTGCCGAGTTGGACCGCATTGATCCCAAATTCCAGTCCCAGCCAGTTGCTCAGGCTACTCGGCTCGAGTGTTTCATGGTCGCCAAGCAATGGGATAGTGCTGCCGAGCTTGCCGAGCAACTTTGCGCTCAATGCCCTGATGAAGCTGGGATGTGGTTGCATTATGCCTACTCCACTCGTCGTTGCACTGACGGAAGCGTTAAACTTGCTTACGAAATCCTCGTGCCAATGCTGGCGGTCTTTCCAGACGAATGGCTGATTGCCTACAATCTCGCCTGTTATCTTTGTCAAATGAATCGCCTAGACGAAGCGGAGGAAATGTTGGCCGAAGCCACGGCGTCTGGCGGTGAAAAGGTCGACCAACTCGCCACTGAGGATGAAGATCTCGCTCCCTTGCGTGAGCGCAAAATTTAAAGTGCGCACTTCAGAACACTAAGAAATTTCTCCATGTCCGCCGCCGTGTTGTAACCGTGCAGCGCCATGCGCAATCGGCCGGCGTGATTCATCACGTGCACCTCGGCGGCCTCGAGCTGGGCGTGGATGGCCTCCGACCGTTCATGCCGGAAGGCAAGGATGCCGCTAAAATTGTCCTCACGTTGCATCGCCATCAGCGTGAGACCCAATTCGTGTAGGCCGTCTTCCAGTTGCGCTACCAGCGGATTGGCATGCGCGGCGATGTTGGCCACGCCAACATTTTCGATGTACCGCAATGCGGCGTTCAGCGCATAGATGGCCGCGTAATTGGGCATACCCACCGAGAAACTTGCCGCGCCCTGCTTCGGAACCGTGCGCTCAAAGCGGTCAGCGTCAAAGGCGTTCTCCAAATGAAACCACCCCCCGGCGTGCGTGGTGATTTCATTTTTATTTTTCGGGATGCCCACAATGCAGCCGCCGTGCACGCCGAGCACCCATTTGTGCGTGCTCGAAATGAGCACGTCAAAATCCACGCAGTCCAGCTCCACGCGCCCGAGCGCCTGTGTCACATCCACCGCCACTTTGGCACCCGGCGCGTGTTCTCGCACGGCCGCGATGAAGGGCGCCCAGTCGAGTCGGTGTCCGTTGAAAAAACTCACCAGCGAAACCTGCACCAATCGCGTACGTTCATTGAGTAATGCTGTCAGGTCATTGGCGTCTAGCGCTCCCGCCTTGGCTTTCCACAATTTCACATTGGGTGGTTGGGCGGCGTTGAGCCACGGCGTGGCACCGGCTGGGAAATCCAAATCAGTAATCACCACTTCATCGTTCGGGCCGAGGTTCAACGCGCTGGCGAGCAAATTATACGCTTCCGAACTGCACGAGCAGAACGACACCTCGTCGGTTTGCAGCCCGATCATTCTTGCCGCTACTTCACGGCAGACGGCCAATATCTCGTTATGAAGCCTGCGCCCGCGCATACCCAGCCCCTTGTCGCGCGCGTATTGCGTCAGGGCTTCGTTCACGCTCACCGGCGGAATGCTCTCGGCGGCGGTGTTCAGATAGGTCATGCTGGCCAGGGCAGGGAAATCGTTCAGTCTTGTTTTATCAGTGAGCATTTTATTTTAACAGAGCCCGGGTGAGGTCCACGTAAGCCTCCGTGCCGGATTCAAGATCAGTGAGCGCAATGAACTCATCCTTCGTGTGTGCCTGTGCGATGTTCCCGGGGCCAAGGATAATTGTCGGAATGCCCGCGGCGGCGAGCTTGCTACCGTCGCAGCCGAAAGCCACGGTGTCAGCTTCGTGTTGATCGCGCAATTCGCAGGCCGTTTGCACCAACGGATGTTCGGCGGACGTTTCGAAATTCGGGCTGTCGTGATAGGGCGGGTCAAAAATCAGCTTGTACCCGTCACGTTCCTTAACGCGTTCGCGGACGAAAGTTTCCAGTGCCGTCAAGGTCGCCGTAGTGTCCTGCCCAGGCACGGTTCGGATGTCGAAGGTTGTGGCGCAAGTGTCGGGAACGATGTTCACTGCGGTACCGCCTTCAATCAGCCCCACCGAGCCGGTGCAGGGACTAAACCCTTCGCGTGTGAAGCGGGCGATCTCGTCGTCAAAAAAAGCCTGTACGGCCTCCAGCACCGGTGCCATGCCTACGATGGCATTGCGGCCTTGCTGGGGATCACTACTATGGGCGGCGCGGCCTTGCACTCGCATGACTGTTCGCAGGCAGCCCTTGCAGCCACGTACCACACGCAGATTGGTTGGCTCACCCACCACGGCAAAGTCCCACGGCTTGTGATCCTTGATGAGATGAACGATGCCTTGAAATTCTGTTTCCTCATCTACAACACAACCGACTGTCACCGTGCCGCTCCAATCCTTGCGTTCTCGCAGCTTCAGCAACCCTGCGAGCATGCAGGCCAGCGGCCCTTTCATATCGGTAGCGCCGCGACCCCACAATCGGCCTTCACGAATCTCGCCACTGAAAGGTTCAATGCACATGCCTGCGACGCTCACCGTATCGGTGTGGCCATTCAGCAAGAGATGAGGGCCGGCGCCGTTATGTATCGTGAAGGAAATATTATCGCGCCCGGGCAACGCCGGTTCGCGGAGGGTTTGCAATTTGTGTGTTTGGCCCCAGTTTTCCAACCAATCCACCACCGCCACTTCGCCCGCGCTGTTCGGGTCATGCGTCGGGTTCACACTCGGCAGTCGGACAAGTTGCTGGGCAATTTCAAGCGCGGTCATTAACAAAGGCAAAAGTAGAAAGCCGAAAGGCAAAAGCACAGGTCAAAATTTAAAAGTGGTGGTGCGACCTTGTTAATATTTGCGTTGTGGCTTTGACTTTTTACTTTCTGCTTTTTACTTTCCTCCATTCATGAGCGACAAGCAATTCAACATCGCCATCGTCGGCCTCGGTTTTGGGGCTGAATTCATTCCGATTCATCAGGCCCATCCCAATGCAAATCTGGTGGCTGTATGCCGGCGCAACGAGGCGGAGATGAACAAGGTCGCCGATGAGTTCGG
>CBFHWX010000124.1:0-6761 GCA_965659445.1 Limisphaerales bacterium
TCTTGACGAGCTTGCCGTTAAGGTAGACTTGCGCATCCTCATCATGATGGATACGCAGGACGAGCTTGCCAGGGATTTCCACTAGACGAAAATCTTTGCGCAGCCAAATGTCGCTGGTGTGCCATTCGGTGCGTACGTGACTGCCGGGCGTGCCCTTGCGACCAAAGCCGGCCCGATCCGTTTTCCAAGCCTTGTCATCATAGGCGATTTCAAACCAATTGTCACCGGGCTTTGCAAAGGTGTATTCCCAGATTTGTCCCTTGCCACGTGAGGCATCCGGCAGGGCATACGGATTATTCAACTTCTTGGTGTCCTTGGGAGCCTTGTCCCTAAGAGCAGGATTCTTCTTGGCAAGCTCGTCGAGCAACTGTTCCTCAATTGGATCCATCTTGGCCCGCACCTGCTGGATTTGCTTCTGTTGCTCGGCGCGTTTCCTTTCCATCTCCGCTTTCGCCTTCGCTCCGGTGATGGGCACATGGTTGGTCTTGCCCTTGCCGTGCGGTGAGATGTCACTGAAGAAAGACAACAGCGAGTAGTAATCCTTTTGTGGAATCGGATCGATCTTGTGATCGTGACAGCGCGCGCAACCGACTGTCATCCCCAGAAACGTCTCGGTGGTGGTGCGCAGGATGTCATCAAGATAATTGTAACGCGCCAGCGGCCGATCAGCCGGCTCATCATCCCATATGCCCAGACGATAAAAACCCGTGGCTGTGATGGAAGCACCGTCCTTGTCAGTCAACTCATCACCGGCAAGTTGCTCCATGATAAAGCGGTCGTAGGGCTTATCTTCATTGAAGGCGGCTATCACATAGTCACGATACCTCCAGATCAAATCCTTCTTACTGTCACGCTCATAACCATTGGTCTCGGCAAAGCGCATCAGATCCAGCCAATGACGACCCCACTTCTCACCGTACTGTGGACGGGCTAGCAGCCCATCGACCACCTTCTCAAAGGCATTGGGTGATTTATCGTTTATAAACGCATCCACTTCCTCTGGTGCAGGCGGCAAACCAATGAGACCATAGTAAGCACGACGAATGAGTTGGCGCTTGTCCGCGGGGGCATTAGGCAAAAGTTTGCCGGCTTTGAGTTTGGCATAGATAAAAGTGTCGATGGAATTGCGGCTCCAATCAGCATTGCCCACCTTGGGCACGGTCGGACGCTTGGCTGGTTGGTAGGCCCAATAGGCACGCGTACGCTCGTTAATCTGAGTGTTGGGCAACACATGCGGGGCATCGTTACCGGCAATCTCGTGCTTCGGGTTAAACGGTGCGCCCAACTTCACCCACTGCGTGAGGATATCGATTTTTTCCTGCGGCAGCTTAGCCTTGGGTGGCATCTCGTGGTCACCGTCGCGATAAGAAAGCATATCGAGCAGCAAGCTCTTCTCAGGTTCCTTGAGATTGATGGCCGGTCCAATTTCACCACCTTTTAAGAGCCCTGCACGACTGGTGAGGCGAAAATGCCCCTTGAGTTTCTTCTCCGCGCCATGGCACTTAAAGCAATTCTCTTTAAGAATTGCGTAAACCTTCTTGTCAAAAAACTCGACCTTGGCCGCGTCGGACAAATCCTGAGCCCGCAAAAATAGAGCTCCGAATAAGAACACTCCTAATAAAATAAAACAACGATATGCCATAAGTAAAAGACGAGGTTCGCTCAATGACCATTCACAATCAAGCTCAAGCCACTGACATTTTTTGTCAAAGACCACCAGAACCCACTATTCAACGCCCAAATCCAGAAACTTTACACACACTGGCATCGGCACTTCAATTTTGTGGCCAGTTGACTTCAGCTCACCGGTGTCCTGATTAATCTGAAAGGTGAAAATATCACCACTGGATTGATTGGCCGCAATCAAGAACCTGCCTGTGGGATCAATACCAAAATTGCGGGGAGTTTTGCCCAAGGTGGACTGATGCTGAACGGCTTTAAGTTTTCCGGTATCCTGCTTGATTTGGAAAACAGCAATCGTGTTGTGGCCACGGTTTGATCCGTACAAAAACTTACCACTTGGGTGCACCTGCACTTCCGCCGTACTCATCCCCTTCCCTCGCTCCACTGGTAACGTGGTGATGGTTTGCAACGCATTTAGTTTTCCTTTTGCTTCATCCCAACTGAAAACAGTAACAGTAAGTGTAATCTCGTTAATCACATATGCGAACTTGCCATTTGGATGAAAAGCAAAATGCCGAGGACCTGCTCCAGGGACCACCTTAGCAAAACCCGCGGGAGTCAGTTTACCCCCCTTAGGCTCAAAACCGTAAACCAGCACCTTGTCCAAGCCGAGATCAGCTGCCACCGCAAACTTGTTGCCCGGTGAAACATTAATGGAATGGCCGTGGGGGGAAGCCTGCCGCGGTTTCAATACGCTTGAGCCCTCATGCTGGATAAACGAGGAAGCTTTACGTAAACGCCCTTTTCGTGAGATGGGCAAACTCACCACACTGCCGCCGGTATAGTTGGCCACGAGGACGTTTCGGCCGGTGGCATCCACCACCAGATGACAGGGTGCCCCACCCTTGGAGGATTGTTGGTTGATAAAAGTAAGGGCACCAGTCTTTTGATCGATAGCATAAGCACTTACCCCGCCCGCCTTCTCGCCCTTGTAATTTCCAATCTCATTGACCGCATAGAGAAACTTCTTATTGGGATGAATGGCAAGAAAGGAAGGATTCTTTTGCCCGGCCAATTTTCCCACCGCCGTAAGCTTACCGCTTTCCATATCCAGTTTTAGCCAATGAATCCCCTGCTCCTCAGTCTTGGTGTAGGTGCCGATATAAACCAGCAACTCCTTTGGAGCTGCCTGAAGGTGGAAAGTAAAAATACAGGCTAGAGTCAGTAAAAACGTGCGCATGAATGATTATGGGCTCAGCTGACTAAATTGAGCAATTTTTTAGACAAAAACTTTCCCTGCCATCGCTATAGAATTGTATGAAACAACAAAACCTGCATAAACTGGCGACTATGAAAGCACACACAATGGGAACCGTTACCGCAGTATTGCTACTGATCGGTAGCCTACTCAGCGTACAGGCCGATGACAAAAAGGAAGCAAAAGATCCGTTAGCGGAGAAATATGCCGCAAAGGAAAAGGAGATCGGAGCCGCCCTCAAGTCAGGATTAATCTCCAAAGAAATCGCGGAGAAAATACTTAAAGAATACGAAAGACAATTAAAAACCGACCAACGAAGAGACCAATTTCGCAACCGACAAGCTGGCGGGGCAATTGGAGACGCAAGGGCCCGTGCCGATAAAGCGCGTGATGATGCTAGGGCGCGCCAGGAAGAAATGCGTAGAAATCGGGAGAAAGCATTTGATCCAGATGCCCGACAGCCCCGGGGCGGTTTTAACAGACGTGACCCCTTCAAGAATCTCGACTTGACTGAAGAGCAGCAGAAAGCAATTGCTGCGATTCAGCAAAAGAAAAGCGAGGAACAGCTTGAGTACAAGGAGATGATGAAAGAACTGGATGAAACATTTCAAAAGCGGATGGAAGCGATTCTGACCGACGAACAGAAGGAGAAATACAAGGAGATGCAAACGCAACGCAACCAACGTTTCCAACCCCGTCGCCCTGCTGATCGGTGATTAACTCGTTGACGTACACTGACTTTAACCTAAATTGAAAAACAAAATGAAAAAAGTGCTCATTCCAATACTCGCCACAGCCATCGCGTTGCCTGTCTTGGCGGCAGACAATGACAAGGCAACTGCCAAGAAAGCCACCGGCACCTATCTGGGGGTGGCAATGGATCAAATACCACCCTTGACCCGCGCCCAGTTGGATATCCCCAAGGGCGTTGGTGTGGCGGTTTCGTATGTCGCAAAAGATAGCCCTGCCGAAAAAGCCGGACTTAAGGCCAATGACATTATCACCAAGCTCGATGATCAGTTGATCATCAATGCCCAGCAATTACAGACACTGATTGAATCCAGAAAAGTAGGCGACGAAACAACCATCACCTATTATCGCAAGGGCAAAAAGCAAACCACCAAGGCCAAGCTCGCCAAGGGAGCCATGATTGCACAAGGCGACGCGCGCGCGCAGCCGTTGCGTTTGCAGAATGGTCAGTGGCAACGTTTCCCATTTCAGGGAGGCTTAGGCATGTTACGACAATTCAATCTAAACCCCCAGAACCAGGGGGATTTCCAAAAACAATTGGAGGAATTGCAAAAACACCTCGGACAATTACAGGATATGAATCCCGAGGATTGGCAGGATTTATTTGGCCAAGGCCCCGAGAATCCAGAGCCGGGGAATAACCCGCCATTTAAGTTCGACTTTGATTTCAACCTACCCAACGGCAATCCAGGCAACAACAATCCAGGCAATCGTTTCGAGTTCAACGCTCAGGCCAGCAGCAGCATGACCATTAGCGATAATAGCGGCAGCTATACACTCACTGTCAATAATGGGAAAAAGCGTTTCAAGGCCAAGGACGCTGATGGTGTCGAGCTCTTTGATGGCCCGGTGGATACTGACGAACAGCGTGATGGACTGGATCGAGATCTGATCAAGAAGCTCGAGCAACTCGAAGGCATGGGCAAAGGCAATGGAGGCATCCGCCTACGCGGCCTCAATGGCAATGGTTTCAAGCGTGAATTTAAGTTTGAATTCCCACCACGCAACAAACCGCAACCGGAGAAAAAGAAGCGGCCCAAACGAGCAGACGCCTAAAAAAAATTTCCACATTCACTCGGAGGATGGCTTGGTATCCTCCGATTTTTTAATTTCAAAACCACTGGAACGAATGTGCAAATCCTGCTGTGGAAACGGAATCTCGATGTCATGCTCGCGGAATTTTTTATCAATGGCGAAGTTCATGCCACTAATGTAACTGGTAGGCCGTGTGGACATTTCCTTGGTCCAGGCTGCAAGTTCAAAATCCAAAGAACTCGCGCCGAAGGCCCGGAATATAACCTTCGCTTCCGGATGCTTGAGGGTTCGTGAATCTTCCTCTGCCACCTCTAAAAGCAGTTTCTCCACTTCTTTTGGATTCGTGCCGTAAGCCACTCCCACAGGAATACGAATGCGCACCTTGGGATCACTATAGCTCCAGTTGGTAACCGTCTGGGATATGAAATCAGCGTTGGGCACAATCATGGTGATATTGTCGCTCGTTTCCACCATGGTGCTACGCAGACTGATTTTAACCACCCGACCGGCGATGCCACTCACCTCAACACGGTCACCAATGGCAATGGGCTGCTCGGCAAAGATGATGATACCGCTCACAAAATTGTTGATGATATTCTGCAGACCAAAACCCACACCCACACTAATGCCGCCGGCGATGATGGTCAGAGAACTGAGGTCTATCCCCACGATCTGAAAGGCCATGTAAAAACCAATGAGCATGAAGACGTATCCGAGAATGCGGGCAATGCCATACTCGAGCGCCTCCGGAAACTCGGTCTTGTCAAAGATGCGCATGATGACGCGCTCGCGAATGATCTTTTCGATCACAATGACGAGCACGAACAAAATCCCGAGAATGAGCAGACTTTGAAGCGTCAAGTTGCTTTCACCCATTTTTATCAGCGGATAGGTGAGGATTTTTTTGATGACCCCTAAAACACCGCCAACCGAATCCGATTCTGCAGCGGGATCAGTTTCAGTCGCATTAGCCGTTGCATTGGTTTCGTTTAGATCCGAAGCCGCCGGCTGGGTTCCGTTGGATTCCCCCTGCCCGTGCGCCTCAAAAAGCCCTGCCCACAAGAGGCCGATAACCAAACAAATCCAGAACTTCCCACTTACCTTAATCAGCTTGTCCATGTGATCTCCCTCAAAAAATTATGCGTCCTGTCACCTTGCGCGACAATGCTCAAAGCCCGTTGTGAATAATTTGAATGAGATGATTCCACTGTGTAACTAGCCACGCTGACCGCAATGGCATCCACCGTCACATAGTTTTGGCGTTGCATTTTCACAGTAATTGCCTAGTTTCCACTGCCCTTCCCACCCAGCGACGGGGAAGAAACCAATTACAACATGCCCATTGCCACACCCAAACAGTACACTGCGATGCTCGATGCCGCCCAAGCGGGCGACTACGCGTATCCCGGCGTCAACGTCACCTCCATCACCACCATCAACGCCGCGCTCAAGGCCTTTGCTGATGCGAAGTCCGACGGAATCATTCAGATGTCCACGGGCGGCGGGCAGTTTGCCTCTGGCCTGTCGGTCAAGGACGCCGCCTTCGGCTGCATCGTGCTGGCCGAGGCCGCGCACCGGTTGGCTGACAAATACGACATTCTCATTGGCCTGCATACCGACCACTGTCAGCCTGAGTTCGCCGCCGAATTTCTCAAACCTCTCATCGCCGAGACCGCCAAGCGGCGAGCCGCCGGCCAGTCCAATTTATTCCAAAGCCATATGCTTGATGCCTCCATTCTCCCATTAGAGGAAAATATGGCCATCTCCAAGGAATACCTCGAGCTCTGCGCGGCCAATGAAATTATCCTGGAAGTCGAAGCCGGCGTCGTGGGCGGTGAGGAAGACGGCTCGGCCGGCAGCGACGATACGCCCGCCGAAAAACTTTACACCACGCCCGAGGATATGCTCACCGTTTACGAAAGCCTTAACGGCCTCGGCCGGTATATGTTCGCCGCCACCTTCGGCAATGTGCACGGGGCTTACAAACCCGGTGCGGTGAAACTCAGCCCCGAGATTCTTAAGCAGGGACAGGACGCGGTGATCAGCAAACACGGCGAGGAAGCGAAGTTTGACCTCGTTTTCCATGGCGGCAGCG
>CBFHWX010000125.1:0-6592 GCA_965659445.1 Limisphaerales bacterium
TATTCAGGTCGCCCCCTTGGGCACGCACCCAATCCGCATAGTCATGCCCTTCCTCCCAATCATCTCGTGGTGCGTGGCTAAACTTCCAGTAGCTGAAACCATCATCAATCCGTGGCTCCGTGCGCTTGCCCGAACTTTGTAGATGAAATTTTCCCACCAACCCACAGGTGTATCCGGCGTCCGCAATTAGCTTAGTAATCACCGGCGGCCAACTGGGAAACGTGTCATTCCCGTTGCGTGTGTTATGAACCCTGCTTGGATATAGCCCACTCATGAAACTCGACCGGCTAGGAGTACAGATAGGGCTTTGGCAATATGTGTGGGTAAAGGCTACTCCCTTGGCAACCAGGTCATCGACTACTGGAGTGCGAACATATGGATTGCCCAATGCTCCAATTGTGTCGAAGCGCTGTTGGTCTGTGCAGTACCAAAGAATATTCGGGCGATCACTCATTGGGCACGCACGATAGCGTTAAGCTGTCTTTGTCGATACATTCTTTTTTCGCAGCAACAACATGGTCGCAACCAGCAAAAGTCCCAGAGAAATCGGCTTTGTCACCAATGGCGCGTAACTTCCTCCGCTGGCCATAAGTCCGGCGCACAGATTCTCCTCAGCCACCGGTGCGAGGACAAACCCGATGACAAACGCAGCCAAAGGCAACTTCGCCTTCTCCATTCTCCAGCCGACCACTCCGAAAACCAACATCACTCCGACATCAAACCATAGTCCATTTAAAGCGTAAGCTCCCCATATGCAACAACCAGTAACAATGGGCACCAAAATATTTTTGGGCACGGACGGCAAACGCGCTATCCAGCGTGCGGCGCACAGCATTAGAGCAAACATGACCACATTAGCGACCAGCACGGTACCTATGATCGCATGTACCGCCTGTGGATTCTGGCGGAAGAGCAACGGTCCTGGTTGCAAACCGTGTACTATCAGTGCCCCTAGTAACACGGCTCCTATCACGCTTCCAGGCACGCCCAACGCAATCAATGGAATCAAGGCGCCGCCCACTGTGGCGTTATTCGCAGATTCGGACGCCACGATCCCTTGCTCACTGCCTTTTCCGAATTTCTCCGGCTGGTCTGAAGCTCGTTTAGCGGTGGCATACGCAGCCAGCGAACCAATATTTGCTCCTACACCCGGCAATACACCGATCAACGTTCCTATCCCTGAAGATCGCAGTAGATTGCCGATTTGATGTCTCCATGTGCTTAAGGGGATAAAAGGGGAGTCATCTCCTGAGGCGGTTTCCATCTTGCCTTCGTCGCTAGTTAAATCGTCCAAAATTTTTCCAATGGCAAACATGCCGATCAGCACCGGGATAAGTCTAAAACCTTCATTCATTGATGTAACTCCCAGTGTCCAGCGTAGTTCGCCGGTGGCTGGATGCATTCCAGGCATTGCTACCAGTACGCCTAGACCACCTGCCAACAAACCGCGCGCACGAGTGGATTCCCCAACGCCTGCCAGTAATGTCAGTGCCAGCACCACCAGGGAAAATATTTCGAAAGGCCCCAGTTTAGTTGACCACTCTGCCATTGGTTCGGCCAATTGCCATAAGGCAAACCAGGAGATCACCCCTCCAAATAGTGAAGCGCCAATTCCCAGGCCCAATGCGCGTCCGGGTTGCCCAGCGCGCGCCATCGGATAGCCGTCAAGCGTGGTCATAACCGCTGCCGGTGTGCCCGGCATACGCAGCAGAGTGGCGCTAATTAATCCCCCGCTCACTGCACCCACGTACATGGCCACAAGCAAAACCAGTGCGGACACCGGTTCCATGGAAAAAGTCATCGGCAGGGTGAGCGCAATCAGCATGGTGCCGGTCATCCCCGGGACTGCTCCAACCGTGATGCCCAGTGCTGTTCCCAGCAGTACGAGACCTAGAATAAGGGGTGAGGTAAAGAGCTCAATCATTTGGGATTATCCTCCCGCCAGACCATCACCCCGCAAATCGCGACCAATCCCAGGACCATCCAATGCACTGGTGGTAAAGGGGGAGGTTTTTCGATTGTTATTCCCTCGAGGTTTGCACTTCGCTGCTTGATGGTTTTCTGGAGCGCTTTGCCCGTGTAAAATTCCGGAGCTATGTGTAGTTGCCTCAAGCGCTCACGAACGGTTTTGGTCTCCATTGTGCGTCGGAAAAGATCCTCAAAATAGGCAATCCGATCAGGAGGGGTGTCTTTGGGGGCCCACCAGAATTGCATCAACCCGTGAACGGCATCAACATCCTGCTCTTTGGCTGTCGGTAAATCAGGGAAAGCTGATTCACGTTGTTCACTGAGTACAGCGAGCGCACGTATGTCCAAAGCTTTGAACTGTTCGTATTCAGCAATTGAAAAGCCGGTTAGATCAACGTGCCCACCCTTGAGCTGCGCCAGTCGCTTTGCGCCACCGCCGGTTTGAGTGAAACGAAACTTTGCACCGGACTTCCCTTTCTGGAGGAACATGGCTGAATAATGATTTGGTGCGCCGAGATTAGTCCCAAACACCAATTGATAAGGCCGCTGCACGGCTTCCGTCATCAGTTCGGAGAGCGATTGGAATGGTGAATTTCCTGCCACTGCAATCACTACGCCATTGCGGCCGGTGGCAGCAATGGGCTCAAAGTTCGATGGTCCCCAATGGGCGTTGCCGTAATGCTGTGCAGTGTAGATTCCATCATGAAGGAAGAGAATAGTATAACCATCGGGTTTGGCATCATGTGCGGCGCGACTCCCGATAGTGCCGCCGGCACCGGCAATGTTTTTGATCACGATCGGCTGAGACGAAAGGTTGTGTTCACGTATTGCCTTTTGAAAAATACGAACAAAAGTATCACTGCCACCTCCTGCAGCGAAGGGCACGATCACGGTGATGGGTTTCACAGGAAAATCCGCCGCCGTGACCATAAATGACAGGCAAAGAAAAATGCCTGCACCAATACACCTGACAAGCTTTTGGACAATTGGCATTATCAAGACTTGATAGTTCAATCGGAGAACCAGTCTAATTCAAGATGCTTTAGAGCTAAATCTCAATCGGTAACAAAAACCAACTCTCTCTTCACTATAGCTTATGACTAGTCGCCGATCATCTAGATCGCTTCCGTCTCAAAGTGCGCGCCTAGGAGCGAACAATGCGCTCACCAGATGCTATGAGTTTGGTCATCCAGGCATCGACGATTTGAGGGTTTGACGGTGCAGCTGATACACCTGGGGGCAGTTCTCCATCCAATACCGCCTCGACGGCAATACTGACTGTCTTTGAAACGAGGCGCGCCATCGCGCTGCCCGTTGTGTTGCCGTGTTCGTCAAGTGCGTATGCGCCGCTCCAAACGGGTTGGCCGCCGTCAGTCACCTTCATCTCGACATGGAGAATGACGCGGTCAGATTCGTCCGGGTCATAAGCATGCTCCTTCCATAACGTATTGCTCAACTGCTTGAGCTCTTCTTCGTCTGTGGCACTGGCCTCGACCACGGTAAAGACCTCGCGCCAAGCTTCGGCCCAGCCGTTCAGTCGCAGCGTACCGCGAACGAACGTCTGCAGGTTGAATTGGGGATTGAAGCCGTACTGTTCGGCAAATGGAATGGAATCACGGTTCGGGTATGCTTGGAATGTTTCTTCGCCGTCGGGTAGATTCACGGTGTGAGAGGAGAGCGTTTTCCAGGGCTTGTCAGTTGTCGCCTCGCCGCCGTTCTCGATCCAACGCGCCGGCGTTTTCAGAGCTCTCAGGACTCCCAGCGGGGACCAGCTGAACTTGTAACGGAAATCGTCCAGCTGGCTGGGAAAGCCACCGCAATAAGAGTGAAAGCGATGTTCGTGCGCAGGATTCATGACGTCCGATGCCTGGTAGTCGGCCATCAACGCGTGGGCCATCAAATGGTCGATGCCCGGGTCGAGCCCCACCTCGTTCACAAACCGGAGATCATTCGCTTTGGTTTCGGCGTCTAACGCCTGCATTGCTGGAGAGATATAGCTGCTGGAAACAAAATGCGAATCGCGTTGCAGGCACAGGTCGGCAACCCGCGAGTGAAGGTCGGCCGGGAGCATCGAGACAACGACGTCACCGGGTTGCATCGACTCCGTCAATTCAGCCCAGTCCAGCTCCCGTGCCTGGCCAGAACTGTCATCAAGTGCGATCTGGGCCTTGGACAATGTCCGATTCCAGAGAATAAAGGGGCGATCGGATGCGGCGAGCCGGCGTATACCGGGGACAGAGGAGAGACCCGCTCCAAGCCAATGTATCGTGGGCATAAAAATGATTTATTTTTCTCGGTTTCGTTTAAATTTCCTTAAGCGTCTGCTTATACTTGCGCTGGGCGCCTGTCCAGACACCCTCTTCGGGAGACTCCAACTTGAGCAGATGGGGCAGTAGTTGCTTTGAAAAATCCTCCGAGCTTTCCTTCGGAAGCAACGATGGCAGGTGATCAATGGCAATGAGGTCGAGAGGATTTTCACCCTCAGCCACCCGTTGAAGGGGGTCGGCAAAAGTTGTGCAGTGGTTGTAAATGGGGAGCGGATTCAAGTCGACAGACGGATCGCAACTGACGTCGCAGATGATGGAGAGACGCCGTGGGCAAGTCAGTAACTCGGGCGTCAGAAACGGAGGAATGCGTGTGGATACAAAGACGCAGTTAACGAATACGTCATACTCTAGGATTTGTTCAAATGGCCCGCCATCACGTGTTTCTTCCAGGTCCCAAAGCGTGAGGTCCACATCAAGTTCACGAAACACTTCAGCAGCTCCGCCGCCACAGCGACCGCCTGCACCGATGACGATCACTCGTGGCACAGCAGGACAGTTGCTTAGTTGATGATGAGAGTGTTCGAACAGGGCTTGCTTGTTTGGATAGGTTGTTAACGGTGCGAGGTCAGGAAGTTCGTCAGAATGCCGAACACTCCAAGCCATGATCGACAAAGCGGCACCGGCAAAACCAGCCCAATGTCCGAAGGTGGTTACCCGGCGTCCGGCCGGATCCATCAGATACTCCAGATCATACAGCGACCCGCCGCCTCGCTGGAAGCGTAACAGGAGTTCTTTCCAACCTGCTTGTCTCTTGAATGCGTGAGCAAAGTAGATATGTCGGTGGTGTAGTGGCTGAGTTGACTCAGGTAGGTCCTTCAGCCCAAGAATATAGGCATGCATCGGTGCCGATTCCCACGAGCCTTCGGCAACTAGTGAACAGTTCGCCGAAGCATAATCGTCGTCAGTGTACGTCCGGTCTTTGCTGCGCTCAATGATCACGCTAATGCCCGCATCTATCAGGGAAGCGGCGTCGGTGGGTGTCAACGGTGTCCGTCGTTCAAACGCTTTACCTTCGGCGCGCAGCCAAATTGTGGGTTGTGTTGACACGTTGGATTCAATTATCGGGCAAGGTGGCAAGGACTGCCTCCAGCGTTGCCAGCAGGTGATCGGCGTTCGTTATGGAAAACGGCATCGGCGGTCGAATCTTGAGAACGTTGTGCATCGGGCCGTCGGTGCCCAGTAAAATGCCACGCTCGGCCATGCGATTAATGACAAAATCTGCCTCGGCGGTCGCTGTTTCGAGAGTGTCACGGTTTCGGACAAGTTCCACTCCGAGGAACAGGCCTGCACCTCGGACGTCACCAATGACTTGGTATCGGCTATGCAGAGCACGCAGGCCATCAAGCAGATGATTGCCCACCTCGAGGGCATGTGCCTGCAGTCCCTCTTCCTGGACAATCTTGAGAACCGTCAACCCGACGGCGCACGATACGGTATTGCCACCGAACGTGCTAAAAAATTCCATGCCGTTGTCAAAGGAACCCGCGATCTCGGGCGTGGTTATGACCGCGGCAATCGGATGCCCGTTGCCAATGGGTTTTCCAAGAACAACGATGTCCGGTGTCACGCCTTGGGCCTCAAAGGCATAAAAGTGTGATCCGGTTCGGCCGTATCCCGTTTGCACCTCGTCAGCAATGCACAGTCCGCCAGCGGTGCGCACATGAGCATAGGTAGCCTCCAGATATCCATCGGGTAAAATGATTTGCCCGCCCACGCTGGGGCAGGACTCGGCAATGAAACTGCCAATCCCGGCGTCTGCACGCGCGATTATATCCGCAACGAATTCCGCATATTTCAGGCCGGCGTTCGCTATGTTTCGTTGGTAATGACCGCGATAGGTATCGGGAATTGGTACGGTGTACACCCAATCAGGTGCCCCTGTTCCGCCGCGGGCATCATGTTTGTACGGACTGATGTCGATCAGCGAAGTTGTGTGGCCGTGATAAGCGTGCTCCAGAACGATCATCCCACGGCGTCCGGTATGCGCTCGGGCAAGGCGCAATGCCAATTCGTTCGCCTCGCTCGCCGAGTTAACGAAATAACAGACACTGAGAGCGTCCGGTAGCGTCGAGGTCAGGCGCTCGGCGTAATCGGTCAGGTTGCCGTGCAGGTAGCGTGTATTGGTGTTTAACAGTCGCATTTGGCGATCTGCTGTTTCCACCACTTTTGGGTGGCAATGGCCGACGTGAGGTACGTTGTTGTACGCATCCAGAAAGGTGCGGCCGGTGTCATCATAAAGGTATTGTCCCTTGCCGCGGACAATCTGAAGCGGGCGGTTATAGCCTGTGCTCACGTTG
>CBFHWX010000126.1:0-6572 GCA_965659445.1 Limisphaerales bacterium
AAAAAACTTATTGAGAAGGTCGATGAGGGTGAATTTACTCGCGAGGATTTGCTTGAGCGAGGCTGGGATTTACTGAACGAAGAAATCTCAGCTAAAGCCAGTTAGGGTGCAGACAAATATTTAGTGAGCCTTCGTTTACGGGGGCTTGTTATTTGACCGATGCCCGTAACCGGGAAGAAGAGAACACTTCGGGATTTACCACCCATTTGGGGCGTTGGCCGTTCATTAAATCCAAAATCGCTTGTGCGCAGGCGATACTGACTTTTGCTCCTGTCTCGTGGGTGAAGGAGGCCTGATGCGGGGCCATTAGTAAATTTTTAGCCGCGCGCAGCGGATGTTCAGGGGGCAGAGGTTCCTCGATATAAGCATCTACCGCCGCCCCGGCGATGGTCTCTGACTGGAGTGCTTCAATTAGTGCATTCTCATCCACCAATGCGCCACGACCAGCGTTGATGAGATAGGCATCCGGTTTCATCATATTTAGATGGGTGCCACCAATTAACCCTTGGGTTTCAGGGGTGACTGATGCGTGCAGCGAAACAAAATCACTTTGGGCCAGTAACACATCAAACGGCACAAACTCCACGCCCAATTCCTTGGCTGCATCATTTGGGAATGGGTCGTGTGCTAATACGCGGAGGTTGAAGCCCGCCGCACGCCGTGCTACAGCGGTTCCGATGCGACCGCACCCGACGATGCCTAGCGTTTTGCCATGAATATCGTGTCCCCAAAAAGGTGTCCAGCTGCCGACGGCCATCGAACTATGTGCACTGTGAATGCGCCGCGCTACAGCAAGCAACAGCGCAAAGGTGTAGTCAGCAACAGCTTCATCCAGCATTCCCGGGGTGTAGGCGATCACAATCCCCTGTGCCGTGGCGGCGTTCACATCAATGCTATCATAGCCGACGCCCCATCGGGAAATAATCTTGAGCTCAGATGCCTCCGGGCTGGTCAAAAGTTCGGCCGGGTACTTATCCATCCCCGCATAAATAGCCTGTATTCCTCGGAGCAGTGGTTGCAACTCTTCAGCTGAATGAACCCTAAATGACTTGGGTAGAGCAATTTGGCAACCAGCCTTTTTTAAGCTTTCGGCAGATTGCTGGCCCACACCAGTGATGGGGCCGGCGGTAGCGAGAATGTTCCAAGACATGGCGTTGGGGAGGAATGTAGAGGACAACGGTAAAACATCCAAGGGTGCTGCTTGCGAATGCGATTTAGAATTATTCTAAATCTTGACAAAGCTAGGCTGCTCCACGAGAGTTCCGAAACCATGAAGGACATCAAGGCGCGAACAGTATTTGTGCCGCCGCTACGCGATCGCGGCGAGCTGAGCGAATCTATCGCCACGGCTGGTCTGCGGCCCACACCTCAGCGTGCGGTGGTGTATGGGGTGCTAATGGATCGACGCGATCATCCGACCGCAGACGAGGTGTTTGTGCGAGCCAAACAGGAGAAACCGGATATTTCAATGGCTACGGTATACAACTGCCTCGATGCGCTGGTGAAGTGTCATTTGGTGAAGCAGGTGAATCTGGACCGAGCGGCCACACGTTACTGTCCGAATATGAAGGATCATGTACATTTCCAATGTGAAAGCTGCGGTGGCATCACTGACGTCGCAGGCACTGCCAAGTTGCGGGGGGCGGGCTTAAAGATTCCGAGTGGATTTACAGTAAACCAAACGGAGATGTCACTGCGTGGACTGTGTCCGGATTGCACAGCCAAACAATAATTTATAGCATGAGTACCGACACGGAAACCATCGATCGATTTGTTGAGCAGGAATACAAGTGGGGTTTCTACACGGATGTGGAAGCCGACACGCTGCCGCCAGGGCTCGATGAGGATGTGGTTCGCCATGTCTCGGCGAAGAAGAAAGAGCCGGAATGGTTGCTCAAGTGGCGGCTGAAAGCGTTCCGTCATTGGCAAAAGATGAAGGAACCGCGCTGGCCGCATGTGGAGTACGAGCCGATTGATTATCAGGCAATTAGTTATTATTCCGCACCTGGCGCGAAGGACAAGGATCGGCCAAAAAGCCTGGATGAAGTCGATCCTAAGCTGCTGGAAACCTACGACAAACTTGGGGTGCCGCTGCATGAACGTGAGCGATTGGCCGGTGTGGCGGTGGACGCAGTGTTTGACAGTGTCTCAGTGGGTACCACGCACAAGGAGGAGCTCGCCAAACACGGCATTATTTTCTGTTCGTTTTCTGAAGCGGTTCAGGACCATCCGGAGTTGGTTCAGAAATACCTCGGCACGGTAGTGCCCTACACCGATAATTTTTTTGCCACACTCAACTCCGCTGTATTTACCGATGGGTCATTCGTATACATCCCCAAAGGCGTACGTTGCCCCTTGGAATTGAGTACATACTTCCGAATTAATGCGGCTGAAACTGGGCAGTTTGAGCGGACGCTGATTGTGGCTGATGAAGGCAGCCATGTGAGTTATCTTGAGGGTTGTACTGCGCCGATGCGCGATGAGAATCAACTTCATGCAGCAGTAGTGGAATTGGTTGCGTTGGGTGATGCGGAGATTAAATATTCCACTGTACAAAATTGGTATCCCGGTGATGAAGATGGACGTGGTGGCATTTATAATTTTGTAACCAAGCGGGGTATCTGTAAGGGGGTAAACTCAAAAATTACATGGACTCAGGTTGAGACGGGTTCGGCAATCACTTGGAAATATCCAAGCGTAATTTTGCGGGGTGAGGGTTCTGTAGGTGAATTTTACTCCGTGGCGCTGACCAATCTCGCTCAACAGGCTGATACTGGCACCAAGATGGTGCACATCGGGAAAAACACCCGCAGTACGATCATCAGCAAGGGCATTTCCGCCGGCAAAGGTCAGAACAGTTATCGCGGCCTTGTACAAGTGGGCAAGAACGCCACCAATGCCCGAAACTATACGCAATGCGACTCACTTCTCATCGGCAACCGTTGTGGTGCTCACACCTTTCCGTATATTGAAGTGAAGAATTCTACAGCCAAAGTAGAACACGAGGCGACCACCTCAAAGATCGGTGAGGATCAGATTTTTTACTGTAATGCACGCGGTATCGAGACGCAGGACGCAGTGAACATGATCGTGAACGGGTTCTGCAAAGAAGTCTTCCGCGAACTCCCAATGGAATTTGCGATGGAAGCTCAGGCACTCATGGACGTGAGTCTTGAAGGTAGTGTGGGTTAATTATTTATGTAAGAGATATGTTGGAAATTAAAAATTTACAAGTTGGCGTGGAGAACAATACGATCCTAAAAGGGGTAGATCTTTCTATTCAGCCCGGCGAAACGCATGCGATCATGGGTCCCAACGGCAGTGGCAAAAGTACGCTGGCGCAAGTGTTGGCCGGCCGGGAAGGTTATGAGATTGCCGGCGGGTCGGTGAGCTATAACGGTCAGGAGTTGCTCGATCTCGCGCCCGAAGTGCGTGTTTGTGAGGGTTTCTTTCTTGCGTTCCAGTATCCGGTGGAAATTTCCGGAGTGAATACGACTTATTTCCTACGGGCTGCTGTGAATGCTGTTCGCACTTATCGCGGTGAGGAGGAGCTCAGTGCAGTAGATTTTCTTAGGCTAATGCGCGAGAGAACCGAGTTGCTCGAGTTGGATGACTCACTATTCAAGCGGTCAGTGAATGAAGGATTCTCTGGGGGCGAAAAGAAACGCGCGGAGATTTTGCAGATGGCCCTACTCGAGCCCACCATGGCTGTACTGGATGAAACTGATTCCGGTTTGGATATCGACGCGCTCAAAATTGTGGCCAATGGCGTAAATCATCTCAAGCGTACTGATAACGCCCAACTCATCATTACTCATTACCAGCGCCTTTTAGATTACGTTGTGCCCGATCACGTGCATGTCTTACACGACGGTCGTATTGTGAAATCAGGAGGCAAGGAACTCGCTCTAGAACTTGAGGAAAAAGGTTACGATTGGGTTTCCAATGAAAAATTACAAACCGCTTGATGATCACTGAATCCGACACAGAGACTCGTTCAGAAGATCGATTACTTGCAGCCTTGGCGGAGCAAGTCACCGGCCCTAAGTGGTTGAGTGAAATGCGAGGCATTGCTCGCAAACGCTTTGCCGACCTTGGTTTTCCCTCCACGCGCGATGAGGATTGGCGGTTCACAAATATTTCACCGCTTAAAGCGTTGGAATTCTCGGCTGCTGAAACCGATCCCTCCGCCCAACTCGAAAGCTGCCTCTTCGGCTCGCTCGAGGGCCCGCGATTGGTTTTTATAAACGGCTTTTATTCGGCTGAACTTTCCCAAATTGGAGATATGCCAGATGGCGTCCAAGTGGGCAGTGTTGCAAAAGCACTGGCTCAGAATGAATCAGATGCAAAAAATTATCTCACTTCTCGGGATACGGATTCCTTTGCCTCTTTAAATACCGCTTGCTTTACAGATGGTGCTTTTGTGCAGGTGCCCAGTGGTGTGGTGATGGGAGAGCCTATTCGCATTTACTATCTGAACACTTCTAGTGACGGAGCCACCTCCAACATCCGAAGCCTTATTGTGGTTGGAGAAAACAGCAAGGCGACAGTTGTAGAATCGTGGTCGGGAAGTGATGCGGCATATTTTAATAACGCCATTACCGAGTTGATTGTTGGGGATAATGCCCAGTTGGAGCACGTAAAGTTTCAGAATGAAAGCACGGCCGCATTCCATGTGGCGGGCGTGCATGCACAGATGGGGTGCGATAGTCGTGCTGCGCATCACTCCATCGCACTCGGTAGCCGTATTGCGCGAAACAACATCCGCGCCCGACTGGATGGTCAGGGGCTGGAGGTAGTGCTCAATGGCCTGTACCTGCCACGCGGAGAGCAGATTATTGATCACCACATGGTGGTGGATCACGCCCAACCACATGGCGACAGTCACGAATATTTCAACGGCATACTCGACGACCATGCGCGTGGCGTATTTCACGGTCGTATCCACGTGCACAAGGGCGCAGATAAGACGGATGCCAAACAGACGAACAAGAACCTGTTGTTGACCGATAGTGCCATGGTGGATACCAAGCCGCAGTTGGAAATTTATGCTGACGACGTGAAGTGTACCCACGGTGCCACGGTGGGGCAGATGAATCCTGAGCAGATATTTTATTTGCGTGCACGTGGGCTCACTGAAAAGAAAGCGCGCCATATGCTAATGCATGCCTTTGCAGGCGAAATTATCGAGCGTATTGACTGCGAGCCAGTGCGTGAAGAGCTGGATCGGTTGGTGTGGGATCGACTGGAGGAAAAAGGATGACGGACGTGTTAAAGGCAACCGTTGATGAATTGACTGAAAACTTCGAGTTACTCGGGGACTGGGAGTCACGATTTGCATACCTTATTGATCTAGGCAAGGAACTGCCGCCGATGGACAGCTCTGATCAGTGTGAGGCAAACAAGGTGCACGGTTGTCAAGCGCAGGTGTGGATGAAGTTTGTGCCTGAGACCAACGGGCAGATTACCATCGTAGCCGATAGCGACGCGTTTATCGTGAAGGGTCTTATTGCGTTATTGTTAATGATTTATTCCGGAAAACAGGCAGATGAAATTTTAGACACTGACGGTGCGGCGGTGCTGGAGCGACTGCAACTTGCGGCGCACCTGAGTCCCACGCGTAAGAACGGGTTGTATGCCATGGTGAACCGCGTCCGCGAACTGGCAGAACTGGAGGTAACGGGTTCATGATCGGTGAGGCTGAAATGGTGCCCTTGGAACGTGACGTGGAGGCGTCCGTTGTACCCTCGGGCACGTGTGTGACTCTGGAGAAGGGCGAGAGTGCCACCATCACCCAGTCGCTGGGCGGCACCTTTACTGTGGTCGTGAACGGCAACATGTTTCGCATTGATGGCAAAGATGCAGATGCGTTGGGTAAAGAGTCGGTTGCTTCGTCTAGCGAGCAACTGGATCGGGCCGAAACTGAGGAGGATTTGGAGAAGCAAGTGTGGGATCAGATGAAAACCTGCTACGATCCAGAAATCCCGGTAAACATTGTGGATCTTGGCCTTATTTACGATTGCCACGTTGAGAATCTGGAATCGGACAGCAACAAGGTGAATGTGAAAATGACTCTGACTGCGCCCGGATGCGGCATGGGGCCGGCGATCCAGGCTGACGTTGAGAATAAGATTTTGTGCGTGGAAACGGTCGATGAGGTGGACGTGGAACTAGTGTGGGAGCCGATCTGGGGTCGCGAAATGATGAGCGAGGCTGCGCGGCTGGAACTGGGAATGATGTAAGCGAAGGGAGTCCAAAATGGGAGAACTAGTACGAGTGGCCAGCGTAAGCGAAGTGGAATCTGGCAAGGGCGTGGCGTTTGACGTTGGTGAAAAGCGTATCGCGGTGTTCAACAAGGACGGCAGTTTTTATGCGCTCGATGACACTTGCCCGCACGCTGGCGCATCCTTGGCCGAGGGAGATTTGGAGGGTGACAACGTGATCTGCCCGTGGCACTACGCGGAGTTCAGTTTGGAAACCGGTGTGGTCGGTTGCCCACCCGCCGCCGCTGGAGTGCAGTGCTACAAAGTGGTGCTCGAGGGGGAAGACTTAAAAGTGGAGGTGTAATGCCC
>CBFHWX010000127.1:0-6540 GCA_965659445.1 Limisphaerales bacterium
AGCGAATGCGGGCCTGATCATGAAGAATCACACCGGTAAAGTAATAGAGGGATCTGAGGAGTTGGCTAATAAATTTAAGGAATGGGCTGACACGCTGTACCCCCAAGATGATGGAGGTGGTGAAGGTGAGGGTGAAGGTGAGGGTGAGCCGAATGAGGATCTTATTGCACGACTTAAGGAGTTGTTGCGCTTGCGCCAAGCAGAAATGGATCTACGCGAAAAAACCATGCGCCTAGATGACGAGGCCGGGGTAAAGGAAAGGGAGAAATTTGAAGAGGATGCTTTCCTATTGCAGTTCCGTCAGCTTGAGTTGTTGGGTGATTTACAGCTCGAACGAGATGCGCGTGGCGATGGGGAATATCTTCCTGCCGCTCAGCTACGTATGCGCGACGCGGAAGATGAACTGAATCTTCAGGGTGATGAAGAAGGCCTTGTGGAGGCATACAAGTGGGCGCTCGTTGCCAAGGGCCGAAATGATGGAGTAGATTTGGGTGAAACCATCAAGCAATTGACAGGTCAGCTCACGGAAAAGCAGCGGAAACGCGCCGAGGCTGAGGCTGAGAAAATCAATCAGGAAAAATAAAACCAAGGGAATAATATGAAAATATATGCAATCGCATTAATTGCATTCGGTTGTCTGTTTAACATAGCGCAGGCGAATGACACTGAAAAGGCCGCTAAGGCCAAGCTCGAACAGGCCCGAGATAAATACAAGAAGGGCGAAGAGGGTGAAGCCATTGATATCTGCCGGGAAGCCGCCAAGCTTGGTTCCGTTGATGCACAGGCGCAAGTTGCCGCTTGGTTATTGGAGCGCTCCGTCCCCAAAAAGACTGCTTCCCAGTCCTCTAAGTCCCTAAAGGAAGCGGAGAAGTCAGAGCAAACTGTGGTCAATATTCTCGAGCAGGAAATTGCAGCCCTCATGAAGCAGTGTAAACAATGCGAGTCTAGTGGTGAAATGACCGAAGAGCAGTTGCAGCTAATGATGCAATTAATGGCCATGGCTGGCATGAAACCAGGGAACAAGCCGGGCAATTCACCTGGCGGTCAGCAGCCCGGCATGAATAATTCCGGAGGCACGACAGACAAGGCGAATGAGCAGATTCCTGGCAGTGTCAACGGCGCCGCGAGCACAGATCGTAAAACCCAAAAGCTGGCTGGGCGTAACACGCAGCTGCCAAAGGAATACCAGAGCGAGCTTAAGGAGTTTTTTAAGGGTGTAGATTTGCTGCGAAAGAACAAGTAATGGGTAGATTGCTTCAATTCGCGTTGGTGGTGTTACTCCTAGTACTGCCGACGGTTAAGGCTCAAAAATTGTTTGAGGGGCCCACTCAATTTATTCCCGTTGAGGTGGACCGCATGTACGTGAAAGGCCTGTTGTTTCTGGTGAAGCATCAAAGCGAAGACGGTTCATTTTCTTCACCCGGTCGAACGGATACTTACGGAAAACAGCCGGGTGTGGTGGGGTTGGCGGTGATCACCATGTTGGCGCATGGAGATGATCCTAATCGCGGTCCATTTGCTTTGGCCATCAAGCGTGGTTTAAACCTCATCCTGAAAAACCAAAATAAATCCACCGGTTATATTGGATCCTCTATGTACAATCATGGATTCGCAGCGTTGGCCTTGGCGGAGGCCTACGGACACGTAAATGACAAGCGGCTGGGACCAGCTCTCAAGAAGGCCACCGATCTGATCCTAAATGCCCAGAAACGGAGCCGGGTGAATGCGTGGCGCTATTCGCCCGAGAGTTCAGATGGAGATACGACCGTCAGTGGCGCACAGATTGTTGCATTGTTTGCGGCGCGTAATGCCGGAATTGGAATCCCGCAGGACTCCATTGAAAAGGCTCTTCAGTTTTATATTCAATGCCAAGCCTCCGATGGAGGATTTGGCTACACTAGTGCCAGCGGTTCCAATGGACCTCGTACTGCGATTGGCGCACTGGCCTTTGCATTGGCCAAGAAAAAGCAAAGTGAACGTTTTAAGGCCGCCATGGATTACTTGGTCGGAAAAGGCTCCAGTGGTGGATATGACCATTACTACCACTACTTTTTGTATTACGCATCCCAGACCTATTTCCACGCTTCACCTAAGTTATGGGCGGAATGGAATGCCACAAATATCAAGCGTCTTAAGGAAACCCAGCAGGAGGACGGTCGCTGGGACAGTAACTTTGGTGGTACTTTCGCCACTTCGGCTTCGCTGCTTTCGTTGGCATTGAATTACCGTTATCTTCCTATATATGAACGATAAGATTCGTTATCTGCTGACCTCCATATTGTTGTGTGGCTCCATGGCTTTGCCTGCATTGGAGCAAGAACCGCTCCAAAGAGAGGTCGACGATCCGACGCCGGCGAAATTTAAGGACGTCAAGCCGGTGCGCTCATCGGAACTTGCACGCTCAAGTAATCCGCCCAAGGATGTGTCAGTCAAGGCCACGGAGCCCCGCCCGGAAAAACTCAAACTGTTGAATGGCGATAACATATCCGGAAAATTCTTGGGCCTTAAGGATGGGAAAGTACTTTGGCAACACCCTTCATTTAAGAACTCTGTCCTGGTAAATAGTGCGGATGTCGCGGAGATTCGCCTGTTTCCTGGTGCTGGAAAATCCCGCCGTCACAATTGCACGGTGGAACTGGTGAATGGTGACACGCTTCAAGGCGATCTAAATGAACTATCCGAGACGGAATTGATTTTGGATACTTGGTATGGAGGGCGACTTAAGCTCCCGCGTAGCTCAGTGCGAGTTCTTCGGCCCGGTCAGGCACATGATCTCGTCGTATACGAAGGACCCGATGGCAGTCCGGATGGTTGGCAGACGGGTAACCGCAATACTGGTGTGCAGATGAGAGCCTTTGGCTTGAATAATTTGAACCCATTAAACGGCCCGGCAGCTCCGGCAAAATTAGCGTTACAGATTCTCGGGAAGGTCCCGCAGCAACAGAAGGGTACAGGCAAGAACTGGCGGTTTGTGGATAATGGATTTAATTGCAGTTCCTCTGGGCCTTTGTTGGGACGCAAGGACTTGGAATTACCCGACCGTTGTCAGATTGAATTTGATATCCAATGGTCCAATTATTTTGGGCTGGGAATTAATTTGTACGCTGACAACATCAAGAATGAGTATACAGGAAATAGCTACAGTCTGCGAATGGATCACAGCAACGTTTATCTCTATCGCATTTCCAATAATTCATCATCCCGTATAGGCATTAATATCCAGTCTCGAATGCAGCAACCGAAGACACGTGCGCATGTGGTTATTTGCGTCAATAAGGATCAAAAAACTTTCACATTACTAGTGGATGACCAACTGGTCCATAAATGGAAGGATAACAATGCCAATTTTGCCGGCAAAGGTAATGGTTTGCTTTTCACCTCTCGTAATAGTTACCCGATGCGCCTGAGTAATATTCGTATTAGTGAATGGGACGGCAACCTGCCGCAGGCTGGCGACGGAAAAAATCATGGAAACGGCAAGGACGATTACGTGCAATTTACTAATGAAGATTCGATTTCCGGAAAAGCGAAGACCATTCGGGGCGGCAAGTTAATCCTGGCCACCAGCTTTGCGGAAGTGCCCGTGGAAATGACCAATGTTTCGATCCTGGAACTCACGAATCCAGTTGTGAAAGTCTCGCCGAAGGCAGGACAGATTCATTCAGAGATGCGAGCACGTGGTCGACTCACCTTTACAGTGCAGAGTTGGGTTAATGGAAAGGTACGCGTGGTGAGCCCGTATTTTGGGATCGCAGATTTTGATCCGTCTGTCTTTGAAAAACTTGAATTCAACAACGATGTGCCTCGACGCATCGGTGGTAACAATATTTTTGGACCATGAAAAACAACATATCACTCCTGACTTTGATGGTGGCTTTTGCTTTAGTCTCAGTGACTTCTGCTCAAATTGTCATCAAGCCTGTTCGCTCTCCTTCTGTTTCTACAAATAGACCGGGTATCATTGTCCCAGGCCCTGATGGGGGTGCTGTAACAATGGCTCAGAAGTCACAGGTGATTGAGTTGCTTAATGGGGATGCCTTGCAGGGGACTTTTGTGGAATTCAGTGCAGAAGGTGGCGTTAAGTGGCGCCACCCAGCTGTGAAAAATGATATTGAGTTTGGCGCTGACAGCGTCTCCAGAGTTTTACTCTATCCACGTGTTGCAAAAAATTCTGACAAGCAGAACTGTCGTGTAACGCTTCGTACTGGAGATGAATTACTAGGCGAGTTGATTGAACTGGATGAAGATTATTTGCTCCTCGGCGCATGGTATAGCCGCAGTAGCCTAAGGATACCGCGTGATAAAATATTTTCCATTGCTCCGGGTGGCCAAGCAGGTAATACGATCTATACGGGGCCGAAAAATATGGACGGCTGGACAGGTCGCAATCTTAAGGCGAATGTGGGCAGAAATGTTCAAATCCAACGTCGCGGATTGGTTCCCAATAATGGCTTTGCCAGGCAAGTTGGGGGTGGAGCTGGCTGGCAGTTTAGCAAAGAGTCATTTACATCGACGAAGTCAGGTTCGCAGATTGGCCGGAAAGTGAAATACGCTGACAAGACAAACATTGAGTTTGACCTTTCTTGGCGCGGAAGTTTTAACATCGCCGTTCATTTGTATTCCGACAAAATGGAACAGTATGGAAGCAACGGATACATTGTGGGGCTGAGCAACTACAACTGTTATCTAATCCGCTCAACAGCCAAGCAGGGACATAACAACATTGGTAATGTTAATTTACCACAGGAGCTTAGAGGCAAGACCAAGGCGCATATTTCTGTTCGCGTCGACAAGAAAAACAATTCAATCACACTGCTCATGAACGACCGTATTATCCGGCAATGGAAGGATAGTGCAGGTTTTGTAGGCAAGGGCGATGTGTTGATGTTCCTATCCCAAGGACAGGCGATGCTCAAAATAAGTAAGATTAACATTACTGAATGGGATGGTAAAATGCCCACGCCGGGAGGGAATAAACACAAGGTGGATGAAGATCTGTTGCGTGGGGCAGATTCCGACATCTCAGGCAAGGTGGTCAGCATTGCCAACGGTGAAGTTAAATTCAAAGCGAGTTTTGCCGAGTTGAATATGCCGGTTGAAAAAGTAACTTTGATTCGGTTTGCCGGTGAAAATAAGGAAAAAATCAAGCTCGGCATAGGGGATGTAAAGGTAACACTTTCTAATGGCGGCGATTTCTATTTTCAACTGGAACGTTGGACGGCTGACAAGATAACCGGTATCAGTCCAGTTTTTGGAAGGGTGGATTTCCGTCCCAGTGCTTTTTCTTCAGTTGAGTTTAATCTCAATAAAAAGCGGGAATCAGGCGGCGATGATCCGTTTGATTTTTAAGAATGTGAATGATGGGTGAACAGCCCGCGAAAAACTACTCACAACTGTGCCTTGTCAGGGGATTGCTTTCGGCATATTTCAAAGGGAACCGAAAAGAATTTTAACATGACAGTAGCCAATAGTGGAACCCTCAGTCGATCTGTAGCACGATTATCCAGTGATGAACTGGAAGTTTTAGAAAAACTCGGACAAGATAGCGCGACAGTAAATCTCGATATAACCCTTAAGCCCGTTACCTGGATATCGTTGCAAAAATACGCCCATAAACACGAATGTTCACTGGCGGAGGCGGTGGAGAGTGGCTTGGAAGATTCGGAGCAAGTGGCTAGCGGAATCGATATTCGCTTGGGTGACCTTTAAAATTTGCTGGTCGTAGTTTTTGTTATCGTACTCAATGTGTCTGGCGCCGGCGTGGCGTGGCTACCCTTCGGGAGTTGTCCCGAGGTGGGCCAATTGTTAACCTCAGTGGCATGAAGCAGATACTCTCGATATTAGTTGTGGTGATCGGCCAATCCGTCTTTGCAGCGGATGAGTTCCGGGAAAAGGAGCTGACGGACGCCAACTACGCAAAGTGGCGCGATCACGTTCTTCCTAGGAACTGGGAGCTCTCTTACCGAAAGATTCCTTGGCGAACGAGTTTCTGGGACGCCGTCATCGAGGCACAGGCGAGGGACAAGCCAATCCTGCTCTGGGCGATGAATGGGCATCCGCTTTGCAATACATGAGGCAATGGTGTCAAAGACCGACAGTTAGTCTGGTCCAAGCGCGAGGTGCAGAAGCTGGCCGCCGAGTTCGTTGTGGCTGCCGATGCGTGCGACCGAATGCAGAAAGAATTCTGTCAGGACGAAGACGCATTGCTGTTCCGAAAATTCGCCAAGCAACGCACATTGAAAGCGAGTAATCGAGGAGGCGCGCAGGGCCACTACGCGGTGGCTCCCAGCGGAGAGTTGCTCGCGGCCAGCTCCAGCTCCAACTACAAAGTACTCGTGGAGATGATGAAGCAGGGGTTGGCAAAATGGGCAACACTTCCTCGCGAAAAGCGATTATTGCCCAAGCCCCCTGATCCCAAAGCGGCCGAGAACTGGCGCCGCAAGGATAAACTCTATCCCGACGACGGCTTGGTATTGCGTGTGGTCGCCCGTGACCAGAAGCGTGAGCGTTGGCCTGACTCGAATCTGGACTACGCCTGGT
>CBFHWX010000128.1:0-6428 GCA_965659445.1 Limisphaerales bacterium
CCAACTTGTTTAGGAGCATTCCCATGGGCATCCCAGCCACGGTGATAAAGCTGAATAAAGCGTACACCGCGCTCAGCCAAACGGCGGGCTAATAGGCAGTTATAGGCGTACCGACCGGGAACCGTAGAATCAGGTCCGTACATTTCGACCATATGCTTGGGTTCACTCTTCACATCAATGAGTTCGGGTACACTCATCTGCATGCGAAATGCCAATTCATACTGCGCGATACGTGTGGCAATTGCGGGATCATTGAAGTGTGCGGCTTGGTCACCGTTGAGCTTGCTTAACGCATCGAGCATACGCCGTCGTTGAGTACGGGTTACCCCCGCTGGGTTGTAAAGATCAAGTATCGGATCTCCTTGCCCTCTAAATTTAACGCCTTGAAAACGGCCTGGTAAAAAGCCTGCTCCCCAGAGACGATCATACAGTGGTTGGCCTGCCTTAGCTCGCCCATTGGAGGTCATGGCCACGAAGGACGGCAGGTTGGAGTTCTCGCTGCCGAGCCCGTAGCTGACCCACGCGCCCATGCTTGGTCGCCCAGGAATCACCGAACCGGTCTGGAAAAGTGTCGCGGCCGGATCATGGTTTATCGCCTCGGTGTACATGCTTTTGATCACGCACAAATCATCCATCACTTTAGCCACATGCTTTTGCGGTTCACTCACCCAAGTGCCAGCCTGGCCGTGCCTTGTAAACTTCAGTGTGCTGGGCGCGCAGGGAAATGACTTTTGACCGGAGGTCATCGTGGTCTTGCGTTCAGCGGGATAAATGGACTCGGGCACTTCCTCTCCATAACGCGCTGCCAGATGCGGCTTATAATCGAAGAGATCCATCTGCGATGGCCCCCCGGATTGGAACAAATAAATCACCCTCTTCACCTTGGGGGTGAAATGCGGCAGGCCATTCATGCCGCCGACGGCATTACGATCAACATGGCTGGGCGCAGCGTTGAGTAGCGAGCTAAGCGCAATACCCCCAAGCCCAAGCGTGCCCCGCTCGAGAAACGCGCGCCGTGTCTGTTGCATGTGATATTCGTTCAGCGGGTCCATGTCAGTTTTGCATGATGGCTTCGTCGAGGTTCAGGATGGTGTTCGCCACCAACGCATAGGCAGCCAGTTGCACTGCGGCTAGCTTAGGATCGCGCGGCTTTTCACCCACGGCCAAAAGTTTCTTCGCCTTCTCAGGACTCTTCCGGAAATCTTTCAGGTAAAACACATAATCGGCCATCAACAAATCCAGCTCCTCCTTGCGCGGCGTGCGACTGGTCACACGGCGGAAGGCCTCTGCCACGCGCTGGCGCGGTTTCAAATTGTCGGCTTTCATCATTCGCTCAGCGAGGAACCGTGCTGCTTCCACAAAGGTTTTATTGTTCATCATCGTGAGGGCCTGCAGCGGAGTGGTAGTGAGGTCCGTGCGTACAGTGCAAATCTCTCTCGCTGCGGCATTAAAGGCCATCATTGTGGGTGGAGGCACTGTACGTCGCCAGTAGGTGTACATGCCGCGTCGATAGAGCTTATCTCCCTTATCCTGTTTATAGGCTGCATTGGAAATGCTCTTCCAAATCCGCGGTGGCATGTAGGGCTTGACCGACGGCCCGCCTATGGTGTCGACCATCAGACCGCTCGTAAATAATGCCGAGTCGCGAATGGCATAAGACGTGAGGCGCTTGCGCGGACCATGGGCAAACAGGCGGTTCTCCGGGTCACGCTGCAGCAAACTCGCCGAGGCGCTTGAGGCCTGCCTATACGTCGCGCTGGTGACGATGAGCTTGTGCATCGCCTTCATGTCCCATTTGCGACGGATGAATTCCGTGGCCAACCAGTCGAGCAACTCCGGATGACTCGGCAGCTCACCCTGCACACCGAAATTTTCACTGGTTTTCACAAGGCCCATACCGAAGTAATGCTGCCACATGCGATTCACCGTCACGCGCGCTGTGAGTGGATGCGCCGGGTCCACTAGCCACTGCGCAAGCCCAAGACGATTGCGCGGCCATTTCTCATTCCACTTACCAAGCACCGGGGGTGTGGCGGGATGGAGCTTCTCGGATTTATCCGGCTGATCGTACAGACCGCGCTCCAAGCGGTAGGTATCGCGCTGCTTGGCCAACTCATGGAGCACCATCACCGTGTCCGGCTTACCTGACTGCGGGCGTGGCACGGAGGTTTGCACCACTTTGATCTTCACCGGTGCGGGTACCACAAACTTTGCTTCATCATCGGTTAATTCCGGCCAGCTTTTTGGCACTGTGATGAACGGTGGACTGTTACCGTTGTTCGGCCCCAGCCCGGCCTCAGCGATGTTATTGAAGAAGGCAAACAACCGGTAGAAATCCTTTTGCTTGATAGGGTCATACTTGTGGTCATGACAGCGCGAGCAGGTAAGCGTGAGCCCAAGGAACATCGTGCCCATCGTCTCCACTCGATCAGCCACGTATTCAACAATCCACTCGTCCGGAATCGAACCTCCTTCGGAATTGATACGGTGATTGCGGTTGAAGCCTGTTGCCACTTGCGTAAAAAAATTGCGGTCAGGAATCAAGTCACCTGCCATCTGCTCGGTGATGAACCGGTCAAAGGGCATATTATTATTGAGCGTCTTGATCAACCAATCGCGCCACACCCACATGTAACGCAGTCGGTCATTTTGATAGCCATCAGTGTCTGCATAACGCGAGGCCTCCATCCACTCTAGCGCCATGTGTTCGCCATAACGCGGCGAAGCTAGCAACCGATCCACCGCTTTCTCATAAGCCTTTGGTGAGGCGTCTTTCAGGAATACATCCAATTCCGCCAATGTGGGTGGCAACCCAGTAAGGTCATACGCCACTCGCCGCAAAAGCGTCGCCTTATCCGCCTCATTGGCGGGCTGTAGCTTTTCCCACTCCAACCGCGCCAGCACAAACACATCAATGCCATTGCGAACCCACTTGGAATTTTTCACCTCTCGCAGTTCCGGCCGCTTTGGCGGTACGAATGCCCAATGCCGATCATCCTCTGGCCACTTCGCTCCCGCCTCGAGCCATTGCACAAGCTTCGCGCGATCTTCGTCATGAAGCACGCGGTTTGATTTTACTGGAGGCATCCGCTCTTCAGGATCATCGCTCGTCAATCGCTTGAGCATCTCGCCATCCGACAATACCTCCGCCTCCAGCACCGCTACTCGGTCATCCAGCCTTAGCTTCGCCTTGCGCGCCTTTTTATCAGGGCCATGGCAGTTGTAACATTTATCCGATAAAACCGGCCGGATATCCCGCGCAAAGTCCAGCTCAGCTGCCTTAACATATTCGCAAAGGACCAATACTAACAAAATGGGGAATCCGCGCGCCATTAATGTGTAGCGATGAGTACCACATTGAACTGTCCTAGTCATGCGATAAACGCCACGACTAGCATCGCCACTCGCAATTGTTCGATTAAGAAGCCTAAAGCTCCTTAATCCGCACATTACGCCAGCGCACCTTGGCACCCTTGGGCCAACTTTTACCGCCGTGGACCTGCACGGCTATAGAGCCTTCGCGGCCAAGAGTGGTGGCGACTTTCTCGCGATCATAGCCCGGATGCTTGAACGTTGACCCATCGAATTCGCAGATCTTCTGTCCATTCAACCACGTGGTGATCCGCGGATACTTTCCTTCGCAACGCACGCGCGCGGTGTTCCAGTCATTCACCTTCCAAGCCTTGATCCACTGCGAGGGCGTACAGGTAAACACACATTTGTGCTCCTCCGCCTTGCGGATATTCGCACCGGTAATCTTTACCAACTTGCCGTCCTTCACCTCGCCATTGATATCAAAAGCGCGACTGTTGAAACCACCAGTGCCTTCACCATAGATGTGGCCAACATTACCATTGTTATGGTAGTCCACCATCATCTGGAAACACTGCCCACGATCATTACTACGTAGAAAAAGCCCTGAACACGGGCCCCAATCGTGGTTCATGTCGATGAGCAGTTCAAAGTCACCAAACTTTTCATCCGTGAGCAAAATACCACCGTTACCGCTTCCAGGTGGATCCTGTTCACCCGTAATGGCGCCCTTCTCCACAAACCACCGCCCGCCAGTGCCGTGGCCGATGCGTTTCGGATTTTTGTGCCAACCCTTCAGAGTCCTGCCGTTGAAGATGCTACGAAAGCCCTCCTTGTCCTTTGCCGCCACACTAGGCACCCAAATATTGGGCAATACAAGGCCGCCGACCGTTAGTCCGGCTTGCTTCAAAAAAGTACGCCGAGACCTGTTAAATAGATCGATTTGCATGCATCAAGTCTGCCATATGACCCGCACTTGACCAGCTTTTTGGTGACATCAACACCCTTGAATATCCGGACGCAAAACAGCTTGGTCAAACGCCAACCCATCGCTATCGTCGGCACACATGAGCTTGGAGAATCAAAAAGCATTGGTGGTTGGAGGCGGCACTGGCATGGGTGAGGCTATCGCCTTGGCCTTGGCTGCGGAAGGCGCGAAGGTCGCCGTAGCTGGCCGGCGGCAGGAGAAACTCGATGCGGTGTCAGAGCAGGCTGAGGGAAAAATCCTCACGCACACTGTGGATGTAGCCGAGCGAGAGAGTGTAAAGGCGCTTTTTGACTGGGCTGGCGGGCAATTCGGCGGGCAACTTCATTTGCTCGTGAACTGTGCCGGCATCAACATACCCAAACGTTCCATGAGTGAGCTTGCTCCCGGGGATTGGGACAAAGTTATAGCCATCAATGCCACCGGGGCATTTAACTGCATGCACTTCGGCCTGCCTCTTATGCGCCCGCACCGTACCGGGCTGGTGATCAACATCTCCTCCACTTCCGGCAAACGTGCTGCGCCGCTCGGCGGATTGGCCTACAACGCGAGCAAGTTTGCCATGGCTGCGATCGGCACGAGTGCCAGTGAAGATGAGCGAGAAAACGGCATTCGTGTGACAACTATTTTCCCTGGTGAAGTGGATACTCCCATCCTTGATGATCGCCCTGTGCCGCCCGATGCCACCCATCGCGCGAAGATTCTCAAGCCTGCGGACATCGCTGCCATCACCGTGACGATTGCCAAGCTTCCGCCCATGGCCCACGTGCCCGAGCTGGTTATCAAGCCCATCGGACAATCATTCATTTAATTCATCAGTACAGCGGGAGAAAAAATGAGATCATTGATGAAATCGATGAGGCTCAGGTTTTATTCAATTAACACTTAGCTACAAGCTCGTGCTAGCTCGGAGGCGTTGGTGAAAGGCTGCAAGTCCTCCGTAACCATCAAACTACTTCTACGCCAATGCCAGTTGATGAATCTGAATTGACTTCGATCACGCTGACCGAATCAGCAAATTCGGGTTTACATATTCGCCGCTGCAACCGACGCTGTCCGCATCATGAATATTCGCCTTTTTCTCTACACCCTGATCGCTTCCGTAACCTTGAACGCTGGTGAACCGCCCAAGGGCTTCACGGCACTTTTCAATGGGAAAAATCTGGATGGATGGAAGGCCAAACCCAACGGTTGGGCGGTGGAAAAGGGAGTGCTCACCCGCAAGCCGCGCAGCGGCTACATCTGGACAGAAAAAAGTTACAGCGATTTTATTCTCGATGTGGAGGTGAAAGTGTCTTCACGGTGCAATAGCGGTATCTTTTTCCGGACTGATCCCAAAAATGCCGTGCAGGGCGGGTTTGAGATTCAGGTAATGGATACCACCGGAAAGAAGAAACTCGGCAAGCACGACAACGGCGCGTTTTATGATGCACTTGCGCCAAGCGCAAACCCTGCCAAACCTCTTGGTCAATGGAATCGATTTGTTGTTAGCTGCAAAGGATCCAAGGTTACCGTGAGCATCAATGGCAAACAGGTGGTGGATGCCGATCTTGATCAATGGACCACCGGTAACCAAAATCCAGACGGCTCACGTAATAAGTTCAAAACCGCGCTGAAGGATCTACCCCGCAAAGGGCACATCGGTTTTCAGGATCACGGTCAGAACGTCTGGTTCCGTAACGTTTACCTCAAGGAAATCGCACCTTGAATTTGCCTACTGTTTAGGCGGCTTGGCCTCACGGATTATGGCACCGTGATCGTCGTTTAGTATCAGGATGGCGAAGGACTGAACGTTGTCCAACTCACCAGTGTTCAGGCTCACGTAGTCGAAACGACCGCGCAGGTCAGTGTAGCCGTCCTTGTAGAAACGCACCTGGCCATTGGCGAGTTTCCCATAGACCTTCACGTAAGTCTTGGGCAATGACTTACCCTTGGCCTGATCGGTCACGCGTACCTGGCCATAGTTCTCGACCATCTGTACCGCGAGCGTATTGGCATAGTAGGCCTGGCTCTTGCGGATACCTTTGGCGACAATCTCCACCATCACGTTACTGCTGTGGAAGCGCTCGGGAATGGCGAAGGCGTGCGCAGTTTTCTTGACTGGTAACTTAACAGTCTCAACGGTATTAGG
>CBFHWX010000129.1:0-6348 GCA_965659445.1 Limisphaerales bacterium
ACCGATAATGATCGCGCGCGTCCCATCAATCTCCTTTTCAATTGCCGCCAACAATCGCCGGGTCGCGCGCGCGTCCGCCGTCGATTTCGTCTCGCGATCAATACGCACCACCTGCTGCTGATGCGCAATCACACGTGATTTGCACGTCGTCATCCGGCTCGCTTCCGCCAACAAGCCACTGGAGCCCACATCATCCTGTTTCAGTAGTGCCCGGATTTGCTTCGCACTGTCATCTTTTCCCACGAGGCCAACCAACTCCACATCCGCGTTCAGCGCCGTGAGATTTCGCGCCACGTTCGCCGCACCACCGGGCATAAAACTCTCGGTTTCAAACTCCACAACCGGAACCGGGGCTTCCGGCGAGATGCGATTCACTCGCCCCCAAAGGAACTGGTCCAGCATGACATCGCCCACCACCAGCAGACGGCTTTTCGCTGCGGCCCGCAACAGACTCTTTACACGATTAATCGTGAGGATTGCGTTATTCATCCAAAAAAGCTGTTAACGGACTCGTGGCCTTCGCCTCCATGCTCGTTCCCCCAAGGCCAATTTCGTATGCCATGCGGCCAGCCTCCACGGCCTTGGCAAAAGCCTGCGCCATACGGCAGGGATTATCGTTCACAGCGATGGCGGTGTTAACGAGCACAGCGTCCGCGCCAAGTTCCATCGCCTCGGCGGCGTGACTGGGGGAGCCAAGGCCAGCGTCAACGACCACCGGCACGGTGGCTTGATCGAGGATGATGCGGATTTGGTCGCGTGTTTGCAGGCCACCATTGCTGCCGATGGGTGCTCCAAGCGGCATCACCGTCGCGCAGCCCACTTCCTGCAAGCGCTTGGCGATGACAGGGTCGGCATTGATGTACGGCAACACGGTGAATTCTTCGCGCACGAGTTGCTCTGCCGCCTCCAGCGTCTCCACGGGATCGGGTAGCAGATAGCGTGGGTCCGGATGAATCTCCAACTTCACCCACTTAGGCAAACCCGCCGCAGCCGCCAGTCGAGCAAGCCTCACAGCTTCCTCGGCATTCATCGCGCCACTGGTGTTAGGCAGTAGTAGAAAATTTTCCGAGTCGATGAACTCAAGAATGTTGGCAAAGGGATCCTTTTCACCGCTGAGATCCGCCCGCCGTAATGCCACTGTCACCATCTCTGTGCCGCTGGCTTCTAGCGCCTCGCGCATCAACTCCGGCGACGCAAACTTCCCCGTGCCCAAGATAAGACGTGAGGAGAATTCGCGATCAGCAATTGTCAAAGGCGCAACAGCCACGCAGGGAAATTACGCCCCTTGAGTGAAGACGTCGAGAATGACTTGGTTTTCCCTCGCTCAAAATTTCCCTTTACCCCATCCTCACCCCGCTAAATGAAAGGGAGCGCGCTATCACAACTGGGGCGACGCACAGCAGAGCCACCGATCACCTGGCTGATGCGGGAGGCACTGGTGCGGCCGGGGTTGATTTCTCTGGCGGCAGGGTTCACCGACAACCCCTCACTGCCAGTAATTGAGACTCGAGAGATCATGGCCGATATGCTGCGCACCACTAAAACCGGCCAGCCACCACTGCAGTACGGCACCACTGCCGGCGACGAGACGCTGCGTAAGCTTACTTCTCGGCGACTCGCCCAACTCGATGGCCGGCCGGCCAAAGCCAAAGCATATCAACCCAGCCGCATGATGATTACCCATGGCTCGCAGCAATTGCTATATATCCTCACAGAAATCCTCTTTGACCCAGGCGACATCGTGCTCGTGGAAGACCCCTCGTATTTTGTGTACCTCGGCATCACACAGAGCCATGGTCTTCGCGCGCGTAGCATTCCTATGGAGGAAGACGGCATCGACCTCTCGCATCTCGAGGCCACGCTGGAGGCACTGAAACAATCCGGCGAATTGCCGCGTCTCAAGGCGTTGTACCTCGTTAGTTACCACAGCAACCCCACCGGCACCACCACCGTCGCTTCCAAGAAAGCTGACGCGCTAAAGCTACTGAGGCGTTACGAAAAGGCCGCCGGTCACCCGATTTATTTGTTGGAAGACGCCGCCTACCGAGAACTGCGTTTTTCCGGCGAGGACACGCCCAGCGCGCTCACGATGGACCGAGCAGGCGACCGCGTCATTTACACTAGCACTTACAGCAAACCTTTCGCCACCGGCGTGCGCATTGGATACGGCCTGTTACCCGGCCCCCTGCTCACGGCGGCGTTGCGCGTGAAGGGTAATCACGATTTCGGTACCACCAATTTTTTGCAGCAACTCATCTCACGCGCTTTGAGTAGTGGCGCGTACGAAACCCACGTGCAAACCCTGCGCATACGTTATGCCAAAAAAGCTGGCGCCATTGTGCGCGCCTGCCGAAAGCATCTGCCGGAGAATGTAAAATGGACCAATCCCACCGGCGGCCTCTACGTGTGGGCGCGCATGCCCGCACGGGTGAAAACCGACCTCAAGAGCCAACTCTTCGCCGCCGCTTTGAAGCAAAAGATGATTTATGTGCCCGGCAACCTCTGCTACGCCAACGACCCCACTCGCCGCAAGCCCAACCGCGAAATGCGCCTCAGCTTCGGTAGCGAGAGTATCAAGAACATCGAGGAAGGGATCGCACGTTTGGGCAGAGCGCTGAAGAAAGTCATCCAATAAAAAACGGCGCCCTTGCGGACGCCGTCGTATTTCTGTGATTCCAATTTAGCCGGCAATCTCGGCAGCGTGGAATTCCTGCCAGTCGTCGAGGTTGTTCAGGTTAATTGCGTCGTCCGGGCCTTCAGAAAGACCGGTGGCGCTAAGGATGCCAGCCTTGGTATCGGCGTCGTGGTTGTAACCGGTAATCGAGTCGTTGAGGGCACCGATGGAGGCGTCGTCTAGCGTCGCACCGTCTTGGACCTGAATCCACGCCTCGAACTGCGTGTAAGTCGGTTTTTCATTGGTTATGTAGCTACGCACAGCTTCAGTATCTAAACCGAGTCCTGCGATGACCATGCTGTCGTAACCAGCACCGATACCCGGATAACCGTCTGCAATTTTGCCAGCGGCTTCGAGGGAAACTTTCTGCCAAAGACGAGGCAAGTGCAGTACTCCCAATGGGCCTTTGGTACCGGAACTAATAAGAGGAACAATATTACTCATAAGTCTGTTTTCCTAATTGTTAGGGGTTCGGGGTGGAAAATAGAGAGTGAATGGAAAAGGGTCAACGGCAATTTACCATCCAACCTAAACGATACAAGAAAACGATATAAGTCGGCTTATTTCACCCAGTGGGCCAAGGGGCCGGTTTTATCCAAGGACTGCCGAAGGATCGTAAAGGGCACCAAAACACGGTAATACCCCTCAGCATAGGAGCCCACCGCATAAGGGGGATAATGAAATGTCACACCGGTTGGAGAAACATGAAGGTCGTTTCAACTGCCTCAGGATCAGTCTTGGGAAGCGCAGACTCTCCCTGCTTTTTCAAATCTCTCCGAATAAATCGTCCCACGGTGCTCCGATGGAGTCATTGGCCTAAAGGGGATCGCCCCAAAGTATTTTTCCTTTTCGGTCAACAAATGCGCATTAATGGCCGCATGTAATTTCGGATGTTCCGGCAAATCCGCTACGTAAACAAATCCCGACACTAATCCCGTCAAAATCACATAAACCCTCCTCATGCATTCAGGCTACACAAACCTTCTCACGGGACAAGATGCTCTTATCCCCCATAATTTTCTTCACCCGCAGCAGGGGTAAGCATAAGCTTACCCGCCCACATGAGTAATCGTATATACAAGATAGCCGTATTAGCGGGTGATGGAATTGGTCCAGAAGTGATGCACGAGGCTCTGAAGGTACTCACCGCCATAGAAGATAAATTCGGATTTCAACTGAAAGTTAATGAAGCTCCAGTGGGTTGGTCGGGCATTGATGAAGCGGGCAAAGCGCTTCCCGATGACACGCTAAAGCTCTGTCGGGACAGTGACTCAATTTTATTTGGCGCAGTGGGCCTTCCTGAACGCGACCCCTCGATCCCAACGGAGGAACGACCTGAACGTGCAGCTTTATTGGCACTGCGTAAAGAGTTCAGCCTCTTCGCCAACCTTCGACCTGTGAGATTGCCCGCTGAGCTAGCCCACGCTTGCCCCCTCAAAGCCGAACGACAAGGTGACGGTATCGACATACTGGTGGTGCGTGAACTGACAGGTGGCATGTATTTTGGCCAGCCTAAGACCACCGAAACACTCGACAACGGTGAAACCCGTGCGATTGACACTATGATCTACACCTCCAGCGAGATTGAGCGTATTGCCCACGTGGCCTTCAAAAGTGCCGAACTCCGCCGCAAGCACGTAACGAGTATCGACAAGGCTAATGTACTGGAAAATGGCGTGCTCTGGCGCGATGTGGTCACTAGAGTTGCTTCGGATTATCCTGACGTAGAGGTGGCACATATGTTTGTGGATAACGCAGCCATGCAGTTACTGCTTAAGCCAACTCAGTTTGATGTGGTGCTTTGCGAAAACATGTTTGGCGACATCCTCAGCGATGAAGCCGCTGCGCTTGCGGGTTCACTTGGCATGCTGCCAAGTGCTAGTCTAGGGACAACCAGTGGGGAAAAAACCTTTGGGTTCTACGAACCCGCCGGCGGAACCGCCCCGGATATTGCCAATAAGAACCTCGCCAATCCTATCGCCCAGATATCCTCAGCAGCCATGATGCTACGCCACAGCTTCGACGAAAATGATGCCGCCGCATCCATCGATAATGCTGTGAGTGCTGCCATTGGCAAAGGCCTACGTACTGGAGACATCTTTAATGCCGAAGATACCAACGCCCGCAAGGTAGGTACCGCCGAAATGGGCGACGCAATTGCTGAAGCCATTGCCTCTTAGTCCATGAAACACCTCACAAAAGAGCTGTGGTTTGATGTTCCAACCAGGAGAGCATTTATCAATATCACACCTCAGGTGGAAGAGCTCGTCACTCAAAGCAGTGTCCAAGAAGGCCTGTGCTTGGTAAGCGCGATGCACATTACAGCCAGTGTGTTCATTAACGATGACGAGTCAGGGCTACACGAAGACTATGAGCGTTGGCTGGAGAAGCTCGCACCACATGAACCCATTGAGCATTACCAGCACAATAACACTGGCGAGGACAACGCTGACGCACACCTTAAGCGGCAAGTGATGGGGCGTGAGGTGGTTGTTGCCATCACCAAGGAGCGGCTGCATTTCGGACCGTGGGAACAGATTTTCTACGGCGAATTCGACGGACGCCGCCGCAAACGCCTACTGGTCAAAATCATCGGTGAGTAATATTAATGACGGCTCACTTTAGGTTAGCTTTGTTTGTCCTGCTCTTCTGCTTGGCCAGCCTCCAAGCCGCCAAGCCGCTGGTGGTTGGCTACCTGCCTCATTACCGCGCGGACACCATAGACAAGTTGCAAGTCGAAAAACTCACCGACATAATTTTCTTTTCCATCTCACCCAAGACTGACGGCTCGCTGGACACCTCTCGAGTAAAGCCCGAGGTTTTAAAAAAACTCACGCAACGCGCCCATGCCACGAACACGCGCGTGCATGTCTGTGTCGGTGGCTGGAATCTCTCCGGCGGTTTTGTCCCAATGACCACCAACGCTAAGGCGCGCGCGGCGTTTGTCCGAAATCTCACAACTTACGTTCGCACACATCGACTGCAGGGCGCGGATGTCGACTGGGAACACCCCAAGGGCACAGCACAAATTGCCAATTACCAGAAACTGCTGATTGAACTGAAGCGCGCCTTCGCGCCGCATCGGCTATGGCTCACCGTGGCGGTGCCCGGCTGGGGCGACCACATTCATTCGGTCACATTTCCATTCATCGACCGCATCCACGGGATGGCCTACGACCAAGGCACACCGCACGCGCCCTTTGCCGGGGCGGTAAAGGAACTGCGGCATTGGGAATCGCGCCATGCCCCCAAGGTCAAGCTCGTACTCGGTCTGCCGTTCTATGGCCGCAACGCACAGGACGCCACAGCAACTTATGCGGAGATAATCCGGAAACATCGACCCAAGCCGGGCGCTGATGAAGCCGACGGATTCCATTTCAACGGCCCGACCACCATTCAGCGCAAGACTGCCTTTGCGATTCAGCAAGGCTACGCGGGCGTAATGATTTGGGAACTCGGCCAGGATGCGGCGGGGAAATCTTCGCTGCTTAACGCCATTCATGCCGCGCTGCCCAAGTAGTTTTGCTCGCGCATTTCCAATTCTGAAGCTACCATTTCGCACGATGAAACCGTGCTTGGCAATTCTCTTTTGTCTGCTCAGCATTCTGGGTTTTGCGGCGGATTTTTCCAAACAAGACCGCGCATGGTGGGCGTTCCTGCCGGTCCGCCAACCA
>CBFHWX010000130.1:0-6252 GCA_965659445.1 Limisphaerales bacterium
GATTAATTTCGACGGCGGTGGCCTCACCGCGTTGACGGAGGGCGATGGCACGCATGAGGTCCGCTATTCACCGGATCGCAAATACCTCATCGACACCTATTCCCGCATCGATATGGCACCGATGAATGAGTTACGGAGAGTCTCCGACGGAGGACTGGTCTGCAAACTGGAAGAATCAGATATCAGCCAGCTTGAGGCGAGTGGTTGGGAGGCTCCCGAGGTGTTCTCGGCCAAGGGACGGGATGGGGAGACCGGGATCTGGGGGTTCATTTGCCGGCCAAAGGACTATGATCCGAAGAAGAAATACCCGGTTCTCGAGTCCATGTACGCCGGGCCGCACGATTCCTACGTCCCCAAGAGCTTCAGCTCTTCACGTCGCTACGCCTCCTGGACGGACATGGGCTTTGTCGTCGTCAAGATTGACGGGATGGGGACGGCCAATCGTTCCAAGGCCTTTCATGATGTCTGCTGGAAGAACCTGAAGGATGGCGGCTTCCCCGATCGTATTCTCTGGCACAAGGCCGTGGCGAAAAAGTACCCATGGTACGACACCTCTCGGGTGGGAATCTACGGCGGGTCAGCCGGAGGACAAAGCTCGACTGGAGCGCTGCTCTTTCACCCTGAGTTCTACAAGGTCGCCGTTTCCGCCTGTGGATGCCACGACAACCGCATGGATAAAGCCTCCTGGAACGAGCAGTGGATGGGGTATCCCGTCGGGCCGCATTACTCCGCTAGCTCGAACATTGATAACGCCCATCGACTGCAGGGCAAGCTGATGCTGATCGTCGGGGAACTGGACAAGAACGTTCCCCCGGAATCAACGTTCCGGCTGGCCGATGCCTTGATCCGGGCCAACAAGGAATTCGAGCTCGTCGTCATTCCCGGCGGAGGACATGGCGATGGCGGACGATACGGTGACCGCAAACGGAAAGATTTCTTCAGGAAGCATCTACAGGGGTTCGACTCTCCGAACCGGAACTCCGTCCAGTCGTCCTTGCGGGCTGAAACGCTGAAATGGACGGAGCTTTCACAGGGTTCTTCTCTCCCCAGATCGCTTGATGGCTCCGCGACGGAGATTCTTTTTCTCAATAGGATGAAAAAGGGGGTGAAGATATACTGGGTGAATTTCGGTGGCGGGCTGAAGCTCTACGGCAAGCTTGCCCCGGGCGAAACCCACAACCAGAATACCTACTCCGACGCGATCTGGCTCATAACCGATGAAGAAGAAAAACCGATGGGATACTTCCGAGCTACCCGCAAGGTAGGGAAAGCGGTGATTCCAGACCGATGATCGCCGCGCGAATTCTCCTGTCTGTCAACTTGTGAAAGACGTCGGGTTCGGTTCGGCGAAGGCAAAATGATCGATCTTCCGCGGGCTTTTGTCTAAAATGGCGATCGCCTCAATGAAAAGATTCTTAAGCTTATTGACCGTATTTTATTTTGCGGTGGTTATGCCGCTTCAAGCGGCAGAAAAGCGCCTGCCTCTTAAGGGTGAAGTGTTCCTCATTCAGGAGCATACTGCGTTCCTGATTCTGCCCGACAAACCCAAGGCGGGTAAACCGATCCCATGGGTTTGGTATGCCCCAACCTTGCGTGGACTACCGGCTGATTCAGAGAAGTGGATGTTCGAGCGGTTTCTTAAGGCGGGCATCGCCATTGCCGGAGTGGATGTGGGCGAATCCTACGGTAGCCCGAAAGGCAGGGCCGTTTATACCGCACTGTATGAACACTTGGTTAAGAAACGAGGACTAGACAAACAGGCCTGCCTCTTGGCCCGTAGCCGTGGAGGTCTTATGCTTTACTGCTGGGCAGCAGAGAATCCCGATAAGGTTCGCTGCATCACCGGCATTTACCCGGTGTGCAATATCACCAGTTACCCAGGACTCAAACGTGCATGTGGGGCTTACGGTTTAAGTGCTGAGGAACTTGAGTCGCAACTGGCCAAGCACAACCCCATTGACCGCTTGGATTTACTTGCAAAGGCGAAGATACCCATCTTTCACATTCACGGCGACAAGGATGGTACGGTTCCTTTGGATAAGAATTCAGCGATCGTAAAAGAACGTTACGATAAACTGGGAGGTCCCATGATGCTGGAAGTGGTGAAGGGGCAAGGACACAACATGTGGGTCGGCTGGTTTCAAAGCCAGAACCTAGTGGACTTCGTGATTAAACACGGGAATAAAGGGCAGCAGAAGAAATGAGACTGTACTTGAAATGGATGACTTAAAAACAATAGTTGAACTGTCGCATGAATTTGGAACAACCGAATACGTGAAAGGTGGAGGAGGCAACACCTCGGTCAAAGACGAGACCACCTTGTGGGTGAAACCCTCAGGCACAACCTTGGGCGGCCTGACCGAGAAGACTTTCGTTACACTCAACCGCGCCAAGGTCAATGAACTCTTTGAGGTAGAAACCCCGGCCGAATCAGCGGCACGCGAAGAACTGGTTAAAAACTTTATGGCGGAGGCGGTGGAAAACGAGGCCGGGCGTCCCTCGGTGGAGGCTCCCTTGCACAACATTCTCGACACCCTGTACGTGGTACACACCCATCCTCCACTGGTCAACGGACTGACCTGCGCCAAGGGCGGAGAGGCTGCCGGTAAACTCCTCTTCCCCGATGCGTTGTGGGTGGAATACATCGATGCTGGCTACACCCTCAGCGTGGTGCTGAAGGGACGGATCGAGCAATATCTTTCCGAGCATGGCAAGATACCTCAAGTCATCTTGCTAAAGAACCATGGCATATTCGTGTCGGCGGACACTGCCGAGGAAATTCGGGCCCTCTACACCGGTGTCATGGATGCCCTCAAGCAGGAGTACCAAGACGTGGGTATCACAGACACTTTGGCCATCGCCGATGCCGAACCTGCTCCGGAGACGGAGGAGCGCATCCGCGAACTCTTCCGGGCCGATGCGGCGTACGTCACCTCATCCGGCGCCTTCGCCTGCGTGCCCGGACCGATTACGCCCGATCATCTGGTTTATTCCCGAGCTTTCCCCTTCACCGATGAACTCACTGAGAAAGCGGTCGCTAACTACAAGACGAAGCACGGCTTCGCCCCCAAGGTGGTGGTGGCCGCGAATTGCGTGTTCGGCATCGGGACCACAGCCAACAACGCGGACTTGGCCCTGCAATTGTCGCAGGACGGAGCCCTGGTCATGCAGTTGGCAGAAGCATTCGGAGGGCTCGAGTACATGACTGCTCGGGCCCGCGAATTCATTGAAAACTGGGAAGTGGAATCCTACCGGCAGTCGGTGGCAAGTTGATCCACACATCGATGGTGATAGGAAAAATGAGAAAATTAAGACCACACTACCGTTCCTGCGTTTGCAGGGACCATGGTAAAGGCTACTTCGTTCTGCTTCTCGCCTACGATCGCATGGCCGAGTGGCTTGATACCTAACTGATTTAAGCAGGAGGTAAGGAAAGTTCCCCCTTGCTCCATTTTCGTTGGATCGCCAAAGTCGGCGTAACCATGAAACGCTTACTTCTATTGCTGTCGGTATTTCTTCTTGTCTCAAATTCCTTTGCCAAAGATCAGCCCAATATTCTCTGGATTGTGGGGGAGAATTTCTCGCTCGACCTGGCCTGTTACGGCCAGAAGAACGTGAAGACCCCCAACCTTGACCAATTGGCGATGGATGGCGTGCGCTACACTAAGGTCTATTCCACCTCCCCGGTGTGTGCACCCAGTCGTTCGGCATTGATGACTGGCTGGTATGCGACTACCACCGACATGCATCACATGCGCAGCCACCGTACCGACGGTTTTCGGCTGCCGGCGGGCGTGCGGCCCATCACACATCTATTAAAGGATGCTGGTTATCACACGGCTAATATCACGCACATCGGAAAGCGCGAGGTGGGGACAGGCAAGCTCGATTTGAATTTTACGCAGGAAGGCCCCTTGTATGGGGGCAAAGACTGGACGGACCTAAAAAAGAAACAGCCTTTCTTTGCGCAGATCAATATGCCTGAAGCCGAGTACGATATTTATGACCGTAAGTCGGCCGAGAAACCACGCGTGAAATGGGTCGGGGAAGAGTGGCATCCCAAGATTGCTACGCCCGAGAATGTCACACCGCCTCCATACTATCCGGACCATAAAATCACGCGCGAGGAATGGGCGCGCTATCTCAATTCGGTTACTGGAACCGATGTGCGCATCGGATGGATTTTGGACCAACTCAAAAAAGACGGCTTAAGTGACAATACTATTGTCATTTTCTTTTCGGACAACGGTAGGCTCGATGCGCGCGGTATCCACTGGTGCTGGGATAGCGGCCTGCATGTGCCCATGATCATTCGTTACCCGAAAGAGATGAAGGCCCCCAAACAGATCAAGGCGGGAAAAGTGGATAACCGGATTTTAAGTTTATTGGATTTATCTGCGACAACGCTCCATATGGCCGGCATCCCCAAGCCTTTTGGTATGCAGAGCCGCGTGTTCCTAGGAGAGAGAGCTGATCCGCCGCGTACCTTCGCTTTTGCCGCGCGTGACCGGATCGATGAAACGCAGGTGCGCCTGCGTTCCGTGCATGATGCGCGTTTTCACTACATCCGCAATTATACCCCAGGAGCGGGCTTCCTCACTCTCAACCGTTACAAGGAAAAATGTTTTCTGGTCAAACCTTTGATGCGCCAGCTGCATGCCCAAGGCAAATTGACGGGTGCGGCGGCCGAACTCATGAAACCTTTCCCACGTGAAATGTTGTATGACACAAAGGCTGACCCTTATGAGGTAGAAAATCTGGCGGGTTCAAAAAAGCCGGCTCATCGGTTGGCCCTTAAACGCCTGAGTGCGGCCCTGGATACATGGATGATCTCCACGGGTGACCGCGGCCATATCCTTGAATCGGCTGAAGTGGTCGGCCCCTTCACCAAGGAAATGCACGATTGGTTTGGTACGCCCAATTGGGTCAAAGAAAAGAAATGACAATGAGAACAATACTTAGCTTACTGACGTTCGTCGCGTTCTCCATTCAAGCAGCCGTCAAACCCAACGTTGTCCTCATCTTTATCGACGACATGGGCTATGGGGATATTGGTCCCTTTGGCAACAAGGTAAACAAGACGCCTCATCTGGACAGGATGGCGAAGGAAGGGGTCAAGCTGACCCAGTTTTATGTTTCCAACACCGCCTGCACGCCGTCTCGCTCGGCCCTCATGACCGGTACCTACGCCCACCGCATCGGGATGGATGGACGGGTGGTGTTCCCCGGTGAAAAGCGCGGGTTGAACCCAAAAGAGATCACTATCGCGGAACTGCTCAAAAAACAGGGTTATGCAACCGGCTGCTTCGGCAAATGGCATCTCGGTGACCAGCCAAAATTCCTGCCGTTGGCCCAGGGCTTCGATGAATATTTCGGGATCCCTTACTCCAATGACATGTGGCCGGGAAACAAGCGGGGCAATCCCTTAACCAACCGTGGCCCTTATACGCCGCTGCCGATTGTTCGCCAAAATAAGGCCGTTGCTCATGTGAGTGATGGGCCCGATCAATCGTTGCTTTGCGAGGTCATCACCGATGAGGCGGTCAAGTTCATCCGGAAACACAAGGACGAGCCTTTCTTTTGTTATGTTCCTCACGCCTACGTGCACAATCCGCGATACGCTCGGCCACACATTCTCAAGCGGGCAGGGGGTGATGTTAATCGGTCCAACGTGGAGGAGGTCGATGACAGCGTGGGCCGCATACTCAGGACTTTGTGTGAACTGGGTATTGAAAAGAACACACTGGTCATCTTCACCTCGGACAACGGCGGAGCCGGTGGCATGAGCATGGGACCCTTGCGTGGCGGCAAGGGTGGTCCTAAGTACGAGGGCCACATGCGGGTGCCGACCCTCACCTGGTGGCCGGGGACTGTTCCTGCAGGCATAGTGAGCCATGAGATCGCCGGCACTATTGACCTGTTACCTTCATTGGCCAAACTGACGGGAGCCAAAGTGCCCGTGGACCGCACGATTGATGGAAAGAATGTCCTCAATGTATTGATGGGTAAACCGGGTGCGAAGTCGCCCCATGAGATTCTCTACTACGAAATAGATGGCATACGCAGGGGAAAATGGAAGCTGGTCGGCGGCAAACGCAGGAAGCTAGAGCTCTCTGACCTGGAACAGGACTTGGGCGAAAAAACTAACCTGGCGGGGAAACATCCCGGGATTCTCAAGGAGCTCAAAGCACTTCTTGATGCACACGCCGCCCGGATTGCTTCAGATACGCGCCCGGCGGCATTTGTTGAACA
>CBFHWX010000131.1:0-6192 GCA_965659445.1 Limisphaerales bacterium
TGCTCTACGGCAGCAGCAACAGCCAGACACACGTCAATACCAACTATCCTATGATGTTGGTGGGAGGCGAAAAACTTGGCCTCAAACAGGGTGCATTTCACGATTTTGGAAAAAAGGCCCCGCCGCTGTCGAACCTCTATCTAACGTTGATAAAAGCACTGGAAGTTCCCGCCAAGCAATTCTCCGACAGCAGCGGAACCATTCCGGAAATCATGGCTTGATCCGGTAGTGCATACGAGGCTCAGGCTATAAAAATGACGAGCAAGACCAGCATATGAAACTACGAATTCCTGTTGCCCTCGGCATTTTTGCCGTATTGCTAAACTTGGACGTTGTGGCCGAATCAAAAAAAGCCATCTGGCCCAACTTGCCAGAGCTTTTCGCAGCGTCTATTCACGGATCCCCGAATGTGGATATTGCCGTACCCAATGGGCCGTACACCCTGCAACTCCTTCTTTATGAAGGATGGCGATCACGGGCTGCGGATATCGTGATCGAAGGGAAGACGGTGAGAGCAGCGTATGACATGTTCAAAGAGCAAGGGGGAAACTTCGACCATGGAAGCGTACTCCGCCATACTTTTACTCTCACCGATGGCAACATCGACATTGAAATCAAGGGCCCCCTCCATCTTGGCGGCTTGATTTTATCAAAAGGAAAAGCAGATTCCCCGGATCGGGTGGCGATCGTGAAAAGTCAGGCGGCTCTCGATCTCAAAGACGTCATCAAGGCGATCAATTTCGGGAATACGAAAGGCTTAACCATTGGCGATGTCAAATTTGCCGCCGCTGCGGTCAATACCACAGTTGATGGCGTGACCAATACAGCCGTCGGTGATGTTCACAGTGGGGAGTTTGGACAGAAACTTCCCCAGATACAGAAGGAGAAGACTGCATTGAAGAAGTCCGAGTTCTTCAATGGTAAGGACTTCACCGGCTGGTCGGCTTCCGAGAGGAAGTACTGGTCGGTAAAGGACGGCGCTATCGTGGGGCATTCCGCGGTGAACGTACCGGGCAACAAATTCATCTGGTCGGACACCGAGGTGAAAGACTTCTACCTGGTGGTGGACGTGAAGCTGACGCCGGATGATCGTAATGCAGGGATTCAGTTTCGCTCCAAGAAAGCCAATGCCTCCGGACAGGCCGTTGGCTACCAGGCAGATGTGGGCGCCGGTGTGTGGGGTAAATTGTATCACGAGCACGGGCGCGGCAAACTGGACTGGAACAATAACGCCGATGGGGCGATCAAGCCTGGCGACTGGAACCGCTACGAGATCCTCGCCGTCGGTCACAAAATATGGACTGCCATCAACGGTAAATTGTGCGTGGCCATAGAAGACCCCAAGGGGGAACTGTCGGGCAAGATCTCGTTCCAAATTCACGGCGGCCCTGCCCAGACTGTTCTCTATCGCAACCCCACTTTGGTTCATAACCCGAAGATTGCCCTCGAGAAGCAGACCGCGGAGCAATTGCTCGCCGCTCTGCCGAAAAAGGCGGTAGCCCCGAAGCCTGCGACCCCAAAGCCGATCTCCACTCCATTACCTCACTGGACGAGACTAATCGTGGCAGTTGATCCGGGCTCCCAAGGCGAAGCTTGGGCCAAGCCGGCATTTGATCATGGTAAGTGGAAAACCATGGAGGTGCCGGGTCATTTTGAAAACGCCGGGTTGCCCGGCCACGATGGCGTGGTTTGGTTTCGTAAAATCATCGAACTGTCGGCCGGGCAGGCCAAGTCCAAGGCCATCCTGAACCTCGGCCAGATTGATGACATGGACGTCACTTGGGTCAATGGTAAGCGCGTTGGTGGCTACGAGGATCCCGGTCACCATTACACGGTGCGTAAATATCCCATTCCCGCGGATCTTCTGAAAACGGGCAAGAATGTGATAGCCGTTCGCGTCATGGACCACGGTTCTCCGGGAGGCATCGCCGGCAAACCGGAGCAGCTCTCTCTACAATTGGGGGAGGAAACCGTTTCCCTCGCCAATCTCTGGAATTTTGCTCCGGGGGCGAACCTGAATGCTCTCAATAAACATGCCGCGCTTGCTGATCATGCCCTTTTGCGCCCCCTCACCAAGCCCGCTGCGCCCATTCCTGAATTTGCTAATGGCTTCAAGCTCAAGGGGAATCAATCAATCGTCATTGTCGGTGGAGCCAATGCCGCAGAGTGCCAGCGTTACGGCTATCTTGAGACGCTGCTGGCTTCTGCTAACCCCGGCAAACAACTGCACGTGCGCAACATGGCATGGGCTGCCGATACGATTTATACCCAACAACGCCCACGCAACTTTTTCGCTGCCAACAACCCCAGTTACGGTGAGAAGGACCGCCGGCCGGCCATGGCCGCGGACGTGCTGTTTGTATGGTTCGGCCAGATGGAATCACTTGAGGGAACCGCTCGATTGGATGATTTCACAAAAGCGTATATCGAGATACTTACGCAGTTTGCCACCTATACGGGTCGATTGGTGCTAGTGACACCCGTGCCTTGTGAAGATCCGCTGGATCTTGGCCTCAAGGTAAGGGACCGGAACGCCGCGCTTGCAAAATACGCTTTGGCTATTCGCCAAATTGCGCGCGATCGCAACTTACCACTGGTGGATCTTTTCGCAGCATTACGCGGCAAAGCAGTTACCAGTGATGGGTTGTTGCTTTCAGCAAAAGGCCATCAACTCGCGGCCCAGACCTTTGCCAATCAGCTTGGTTTCTCATCCAAACTTCCAGCCAACATCGAACCTCTGCGCCAAGCCATCCTGAAAAAGAACGCCCTTTGGCAGCAGTATTGGTTCCCCCCCAACTGGGCCTTCCTCTACGGCAACCGCCAACAAACCCCCAGCAGTCGCAGCCATCTCAATAGCAGCTACCGTTGGTTCCCTGAGGAAATACAGGCTATCCTGCCCGAACTCAACCAACTCGAAAACGCCATCACCAAAGAAGCCGCGCGCGCGCGCAAATAGCCGCCACGTTTTTTGCCATGAAACCTCGATTTATTATTTACCGCCTGTTGGCCGCTGCATGGTTTGCAGCCGGTTTGTTGCATGCACAAAATCCGCTTTCGGTTTCCAAGCTCGCAAAGGACAACACCGTGAAAGGGCCGAACCTCTCGGCATTGGAGGCGGGCTTGCCGGAGGATCTTTTGGTGGAAAGCGTTCTGTGGTCCGCGCGCCAAATCAAGGAAGGTTACACGGCCACCACGGTGATCACGAAAAACGGTCGCGTGCCGAGCGGCTTCGCCCACAACGAAGACAAAACCGTGCTGCGCGTCCGCGACCTCGCCATCGTTCAAACCGCCCAAATCAAGCAACGTATTCGTGGGGGAACCGTCATGCCCTCGGGCCTCACCACTAGCCTTACGCGAGCGGAGATATGCGACCTCATCGAATATCTCTCCACGCTGAAGACCACCGGCCAACGGAAGTTAAAAGAAGCAATGCCACACGGATGAAAATGAGGGCAAATAATTTGGTTTTACTACTGCTGGCGGTGGCGTCACTGCAGGCGCAGGAGTCGGCCAAAGTGCAGGAGGCGTTTCGGAAATCCATGGGACCGCTGCTGAAGACTTATTGTTTCAAGTGCCACGGGGAGAAGAAGCCGAAGGCGGGGATTCGGGTGGATTTTTTGGATGGGGCGGTGGCGGACAAGGATGTGCGGCATTGGGAGGTGATCCGGAAGCAGTTGCGCGAGGAGGAAATGCCGCCGGAGGATGAGCGACAGCCGGGCAAGGCGACACGGGCGGCGATGGTGCGATGGATTGACGGGGCGCTTGCGATGGCGCGCTCGCGCGTGCGGCCGAATAATGGCGGGGCGCGACGGCTGACGGTGGCGCAGTATGGCAACACGCTGCGGGATTTGCTGGGGATCGAGGAAAACCTGACGGGCGTGCTGCCGCCGGACGGAGTGTCCAAGGACGGGTTTGTGAACAACGGCCAGACGCTGCTGTTATCACCGTTGTTGGTGGAGAGTTATTTCAACATCGCCGAACGGGCGCTCGACTTGGCCATCGTCGATGAAACGGCGCGGCCGGTGATTCAAAATTTCCGCGTGGACCTCGGTCACGAAATCAATCCGGAGCCGTGCCCGGACAGCCTCATCCTCGGCGCGAATAGTTTTCTTTTGGCGAATGATAATTTCATTGTGCGGCAGCTGGTGCCGAAGAAGCCGTTTGCCTTCACGCCGTTCAAGATGCGTACTCACTGGCGGTTTAACGAAGGCTACAAGGGCAACGGCACGGTGCGCGGTTGGCGCGAGTACGACAGCATTTATCACGCGGTGTTTGCGTGCATGCGCGGCACGCCGGGGTATCCCAGCGGCAAAGGCAAGGCGTATCGCGTGGCACCCGATGGACTGTTGCTGCGGCAGGCGATCCCAAGTGCGGAGATCTGGCAGGTGGCCAGCACGTATGGCCCGCGTGCGAATTTCAAAATCTCCCTACGCGAGCTTCCGAAGCAAGGAAAGTTCCGTGTGCGCGTGCGAGCAGCGCGGTACGACGACGCGTTGTTACTGGAGCGCGGTGCGGCGCGGGCCAAGCCGACGGCGGGAATGTTCGGTGTGGAAGGCTCGTTAAAACTGCGGACAATCGAGGTGCCCGAAGCGGGGTTGTATCAGGCAGATGTGTTTTTGCAAATACCGGCCAACGCGCAGATCAAATCGGATGATTCAAAGTTGAATCAAAAGCTTGTGGGTGCGTGGGAATTGGACGGCAACGCGGAAAGTCAGCTGGCGCGCAAGGAGTTGACGGGGAGACTGATGGGTGGGGCAAAGTTTGTAGACAGCCCACTTGGCCAAGCGGTGGACTTCGATGGCAGCGACGATGCTTTGGTGGTGCCGCGCGACAAGTCGATGGACGTGGGTGTGGGCGACTTCACAGTGTCGGCGTGGATTCGACCCACGCAATTAAGACAGGGAGGCATTGTCTGCCTCGGTAAATACAGTGGGACTCATGGTTGGTATTTCGACATGCCCAACAACCAGGGGGTGCTGAGAATTGAAACGATGGGACCCGATAACCGACCCAATGGCACTGTTGCCTCACGACCCGGCATCATTCGAGTCGATACATGGCAACATGTCGCGGCTGTCGTACGTCGCGGAGAAAACCAAACGCGCTTGTTCGTGAATGGCTTCCAGGTGGCCAAGGGCACTATTGGGTCAAAGATGCTCGACAACCCCAAGGTGGATTTGCACATCGGGCGTATTCAAGATTCGCGATTGTTTAAGGGCCAGATTGACGGCGTGCGGCTATACACGCGCGCGCTCCGCGAGGCGGAGATCCAAGCTTTGCTCGCTCCGGGGCGTAAGGCGGGCATCACGCTGAAGGCGCCGCCGGAGAAGCCGCAGAATGTTACGCTGTACCTCGGTGGCCGGGAGTTCATGGCTACGCGGCAACAGCCGGCCTTTCTCGCCATGCGATTGCCCAAGGGGCGTGTGGAGTTTCGCGCGAAGACATCGTCCGGCGCGGCTCCGGCGCCGGAGCAGGCTCCGCATCAGGTAAATTTCACGCCCATCGCGCCGGACAGCGACTTGGCCAAGCGGTTTGTGAAATTCGAAAAGGGTTCGCCGTGGCTGGGGGTGCACCTTGGCTTGCGGCGTGATTGCGGCAGCACGTTTGCGCCGGTGCAACGGCCAGTGGAAGTGAAGAACACGGCGGTGCGTGAGTACGTATTTGAAGGGGCGATCAACAATTATCCGAGTGACGATGTGCAGGAGAATAATGACAACTATCTTGCGGGCGTGCGCGAGATTGGCGTGCGCAGCGAGTACATCGACGGGCGCGTGCGGCCGCGGCTGCGAATTCAGTCGGTGGAGTTTGAGGGGCCGTTCTACGAGAGCTGGCCGCCGGCGCCGCACCGGCGGATTTTTATCGGCTCAGCGAACGAGGACAAACCGGCGGTGTACGCGCGCGAGATTGTGCGCGAGTTTGCCGGTCGTGCCTTCCGCCGGCCGATCACCCCGCGGGAGGAAGCCTCGCTGATGGCGGTGTGGCGGGCAGGCTTCGCGGAGACGAAAGATTTCCGACAGAGCATCAGGGACACGCTACTCATTGTGCTCACCGCACCGCAGTTTTTGTTTATCATTGAGCAAAGCTCCAGCCCAAAGGCAGAAGACCTCGGCCCGTATGAGTTGGCGTCCAAGCTCAGTTATTTTCTCTGGAACACCGCGCCCGACGCGCGGCTGCTGGAGCTGGCCAAGGCCG